>JAQQAS010000054.1 GCA_028532815.1 Pleomorphochaeta sp. | reverse complement strand
ATAATGATAAATTATTAAAAAAATACGACAAAAGAATTAATTGGTAATGCAATGAAGGTCCGAGATGTTCTAATTGGACTAGATGGCGGAGCTACAACTACTAAGTATGTTTTGGCAGATATAAATGGTAATACTTTGATTAGTGGGGTAGGAAGCCCCTCTAATCAGGGTTTTGATGTAGATAAAGAAAACCAAAGTCCTTATAAAATATTAAAAGTGTATGCTTGGGAATGACTGGAATAAGTAATGGGAATAATTTTTAATTGACAAAAAAGCTAATAATTAGATAAATTGTCATCAGATAAAGATATTAGGCGATATGGAGATAGCTTTTCAAGGAGCAACACTTGGACAACAGGGAATTTTAGTTTATGCTGGTACTGGTGTAAATTGCTATGGTATAGATGATAAAGGGAATAAAGGAAAATGGATGGAGTTATATAATTGATGATGAAGGCGGAGGGTATTATATAGGAAGACAGGCATTGAGAGCGATATTTCGTGCTTATGATGGTAGAGGAGAAGATGCGATCTTAACATCAAAGATACTTAATCATTTCTCTAGTAAGTCTCTAAAAATGCTTTGTTAAAAGATATATTCTGATAAAGGAATATCAGATTCTGAAATAGCCAAATTGTCTCCTTGTGTAAGTTATGCTGCAGTGAAAGGAGATAGTACTGCAGAACAAATATTGAATAGAGCCGGGAGAGAATTGGCCTTATGTGTAATTGCTTTATATAAAAATCTTGTGTATAATAAAAAATCAGAAATTTATCTATGTGGGGGTATATTCCAGACTGGTCAATTTATACATGATCCATTTTAGAAGGAAATTTCCAGGGAATTAGATAATTATACAATTAAGGCATCTTTTTTTACTCCAGATGTTGGAGCACTTTTAATAGCTGCATAAAATATTAATACTCAACTTTCGGAGTTCAAAATTTGTAACGGCTTCTTGATATAACTGGGAAGAAGCTCTAAAAAATAGTCTAATAGCTGATTTATTTTATCTTCTGATATTCTTAGACAGTCAGACAGTGTTTGTTTAAAAAGATCAATCAATAGGAACAAGGCTTCCATAAATTTTAGATCTGCCAGTTCATCACAGTATTCAAAGAACATGCCACCAAAAGTCTTAGAATCCTGAGCACTTCTGACTTCCAGGGTTAACATAATATAACGTGTAAAAACTATTGTTGTATGTGCAAACATCATATCATAGCTTCTTCCTTGAAATTCTTTAGCTAATCGCAGATATGATTTGTTCATTTTAAAGAAAACTTCAATATCCCAGCGTTTACCATAAACTCTAATAATCTCTTCATCATCTAAAGAAATATCTGTAGAAAGAAGAGCGATCCATTTACTTTTATCCTTGTTATTTTTAACAAAGATAATTTTAGCCTTAATCTGATTACCATTGCTATCATTACCTAACCCTACTGTAATAGAAGCTATCACTTGGTTTTTACGAGAATTCTTTTTGACTGAGTTGTAGAGTTGCTCTAAATTAAGCTTTTTCCCTTTGTAGTTATAGAAAACTCTGTACATTGATTTTAGTCTACAGACAACATGCAGGTTATATTTAAGAACCTTCTTTATGACCTTGGGATACGAAAACCAACTATCAAATAAGACATAATCAACTGGCAGTGAGTATTTGTAGGCACCTTCAAGAAGATCAAACATGGTTTCAGTTGCTTTTTTAAGGGCCTCCTTACGTCTTTGATAACCATTAGTTCGCTTGTCGATAGTCTCATCAATACCATTAATCTTGGTTTTTTTATTTCTGGAGCTTAGCAAGGAAAAAGCAACTGGTATAAGACTATTACCATCAGACCAGGCTAAAGTTAGCATTCTAAAGCCTTTAACATATTTACCCGAAGCATGGTCATGGACTCTGCTTAAAAGCTCAACAGTCTTACTTCTAGCTCTACTATAAAGAGAATCATCAAAAATTAGTACATTGGTTCTGTCTTTAGATGTTAAGGGATACAGCTTGTTTTTTATTATGGTGGAACTTAGGATTAGCAAAAATTTACGCCAGTTATAACTAACAGAATTCAAGAAATCATAAACAACATCTTTGCCAAAGGGCATGCTATCCGACTTAGAATCCAGCAGTTGATAGAGATTTTTACCTGAAAATATTAGTTGAAAGATCACTTGAAAAACAACAGTACATGAAGCACCTTTTAATTTTAAAATATTTGATTTCCTTAACAATTTACTTAGGTTAATATCATCAAAAAAATTATTTATTCCAGTGTTAACTTGCTTTTCATTAATATCATTTTGTGGTATAATAGTATCCAACGAAAACATCCCTTTCTTAGTGGTATGTAAGTGATCTTGGCAATTACTATTATACCATAAGTAGGGGTGTTTTTGTATGTTGTAAAGGTACTTTTTTTATGATAATCCCAATCATATCAAGCTTTTAGGCTTAAAATTCAACTCCGAAAGTTGAGTTAATATAAATATAGATAAAAATTTTATTAATAAATAGAAAAAACATATTCGGATTGTAAAATACTGTAATATTGGAGTGGATTATTATGTTTGTTGGGTTTTCAAAAGTAAAAATTACTCCACAAAAATTATTAGTGATGGGGGGATATATAAAAAGAGGTAAAAATAAAGCGACTGGAATACTTGATGAATTGTATGCAAGAATCTGTATTTTAAAAGATAAAAAAAAGATTATAGTTTTGATTTTGTTAGATTTATTAGCTGTGGATAAAAAACTTACCAGGAAAATAAAAAACATATTAATGAATGAATCTGATCAAATGGAAATAATTATTTGTTGTACTCATACTCATTCTGGCCCAGACATAATAATGAAACAGATAGAAGATCTAGAAAGTAGAAAAGAAATATATGAATATCGTGATTATTTAGTAAACAAAATACTTATTGGATATGATGAAGCCTTAAAAAGTTTAAAAAATTCAAAAGGAATTGAGTTGCTTTATTATGAAAAAAACATTGATAAAATAGCTGCTAGCAGACTTGATCCCTATGAGAATATTAATAACAAACTTTGTGTTTTAGCAGTAAAAGATAAAAATGACGATAAATATTTGGGATATATAGTTAATTATACCTGTCATCCTACAGTTTTGGGATATAAGAATTATATGTATTCAGGAGATATATTTGGACAAGCCATGCAGACTATTGAAAAAGACCAGTCTATTTGTTTATTAACTAATGGTGCTGAAGGAGACGTGAGTACTCGTTTTACTAGAAAAGAACAATCGGTTGGAGAAGTAAAAAGACTAGCTGAAATTCTTGCATATAATATAAGAGATTCTATTAATAAAACCATACCGATTAATAGCAATGAGTTGAACTATAAATCAAAGATATTTAAAATACCATTCAAAAAAATACCTTCAATAAAAGAAATTAAAACAAAAATAGAAATAGAACAAGAAAAGATTACCGAATATAAAAAAAATGAAAACAACTTAAATTCAGGAATAATAAGAGAAAAAGAGAGTCATATTGAAGGATTAAGAGAGTTATTAAATTATAGTATAGATAATAAAAGAAAACAAAAAGAAAAAGTAATTCAAATTATTGGGTTTAAAATTGCTAATATTCTTTTTGTTACTGTTCCGGGAGAGATGACTCAGGAAACTGCTACAGAAATAATGAAAAATAAGTCAGAAGGCTATAAGATCATTTTGTTGGGATTAGCCGATGATTATTTAGGTTATTTTCCAACAAAAAAAATTATTACAAGAGGTAGCTATGAAGCAATTGTTTCTAAATTTGATACTAGAGCTAATGATATTTTAAAAAATAAGATAATTGATTTACTGACAGAAATGTCCGAAAGGAATGGTTAAATGTATTCCAATATTATTCTAAAAAGTAAGAGAATCGTCACTCCGAAAGGGATTCTTGATGGTTATAT
>JAQQAS010000053.1 GCA_028532815.1 Pleomorphochaeta sp. | reverse complement strand
TTAACATGAGCTGGAGTGGTAATGAAGAACTTCCTGCAGGGGACTATGTAAGTAACGTAAAAATCGAATACACAATTAAATAATAAAACATACATAAAATTAAGAGAGATGTGGGTAGCTTTGGGGAGCTACCCTTTTTTTATTTATTAAAAATTTATTTAGAATTCTAGATAAATTACTTGACTTTAAATTTAAATATTTATATTTTTAATTTAGTTAGAATTCAAGATAACTTACAAGTAAGGATACTAAACATGATTAATGAAAAAAGAGCATATGATGTAGCTCAAGCTACAAACATATTACCAAAACTAATGCACTACTTCTCAAGTTCATTTAAACCTTGTTTCGAAATGCCAATAAAGAAAAATGAAGTTAGAACAATAATTGAACTTTATTACCATCCAGGAAAACCAATGAAACACTATATTGATTCAGTGGACATGGAAAGCGGATCTTTTACATATCTTGCAGACAAACTAGAAAAAAAGGGGATTATTAAGAGAACTCCTTCAAAAAATGATAAAAGAGTTAATGTTTTAGAACTAACCGATAAAGGTAAAATAGTTGCCAAAAAATTAAATAACAACTTTACACTACATATAAGTCACTTAATTAAAGACCTCGATGATGAAGATTTAAAAGAAATGGAAGAAGCAATTAAATCTTTAGAAAAAGTATATGAAAAATTAAATTTAACAAACAAGTAATTTAGATGTAAATAGACTACCACTATTTACCAAAGGAATTATATGAATAAAACAAATGAGTTAGAAACTAAATCTATAGGAAAACTATTAGCTCAATATTCGATACCAAGCGTCATAGCAATGATAGTGAACGCAATATATAATGTCGTAGATAGAATCTTTATTGGTCAGTTTGCAGGAGAAAATGCCTTAGCAGGTCTTACTATTGCATTCCCACTAATGATGATACTATTTGCATTTGCATCATTAATAGGAGCAGGTGGAGCGGCTCTACTATCTATAAATCTAGGTAAAAAAGATATAAGAAGCACAAGTCATGTTTTTGCCAATATGTTAAGTGTTGGAATTATAATAACTTTAATTACTGTAATAACCATGTACTTTAATCTTGAACCATTGCTAAACATGTTCGGAGCCACAAAAGACGTTTTATCATATTCAAGTGATTATATGAGTATAATTTTATTTGGATTTATTTTTCAGATGATTTCATTCAATTTAAACAGTGCTGTTAGATCAGAAAACCAACCACTTTTATCAATGAGTGCAATGCTATCTTCTGCTATTACAAATATTATCTTAGACTATATTTTTATTGTAAGATTAGGATGGGGTGTAAAAGGTGCTGCTTTAGCGACAATTTCAGGACAATTAGTAGGTCTATTAATTTTAACAACATTTTATATTAGAAGAAAAAGTGTTTTAAAGTTAAAACCTTCCGATTTTATACCAAGATGGATTGTTTATTCTAAAATTATAGCAATAGGTTTTTCAACCTTTATTTCCACCATTGGTACAAGTGTAGCTATGAGCTTTTTAAATAGAGGCCTTGTAAAATATGGGGGTACTGCTGCTATAACATCAATGGGTGCAATAAACAGCTTGTACACTTTATTTATAATGCCAATTATGGGAATTCAACAAGGAATGCAACCAATTATTGGTTATAATCATGGAGCAAAAAGAACTGATCGGGTTTTTAAAACACTAAGGCTTGGAATTACAATCGGAGTAATCTTTTCAACAGTAGTCTTTATTTTACTTCAAGTATTCCCAGTAACCTTTATTTCATTATTCTTAGATCCGAACTCTCCAACAATATCAGTTGCAGTTACAGGCCTTAGAATATATATCATCATGTTACCTTTATTGAGTATAAACCTATTTGGAATTGCATTTTATCAATCAACTGCAAGAAGCACTCAAGCTCTAATACTAGGATTACTAAGACAATTTGTATTACTTATTCCAATCGTTTTAATAATGCAAAACTTATTTGGATTAATAGGAGTTTGGGCATCAGCACCTATAGCAGATGGACTATCCATTATTGTAACAGCAATTACCTTATTTATTAGTTTAAAAAAAGAAAAAAGCCAACCTTTGTAAAAAGTGTTTTATTAAATATTTATATTATAAGCAATATCAAACTTGACTTACAAAATTTAGAACCCTATGCTATATAAGCAATTAGATTCTCTGTTTTAAAAAATATTTACGTTCTATCATCATATGTTGTCTATTATAAGATGATATTTCAAACAAGATTATATTGGCATTTTACCAATATATACAATTTAGGAGATTACATGATAAAGCTTGCATTTATGGTAGATAAAAACTATATACTCGGGTCTTCAACTAAAGAAGGAAATGAACTTCGTTTTAAACTACTTCCAAAAGACATTCTCCCTCAAATAGCTCTTTGGGGTAAAGGGGACCATTATGTTGCAGGAAGAAAAAGCCTACAATTTTATAAAGACAATGTTTATGACAATGATACTAAACTATATATAATAACAAGAGATAAAGATTTAGATGTAAGCAAATACTCTAAAAATATAGTAGTTGAAACCTCAGTACAAAAACTGATTGACAAATATAAAGATTCAAAAGAAATACTAACCGTTATTGGAGGAAAGCAAATTTTTATAGCTTTCTTAGATGCTTGCAAAGAATTAGCAGTTATTATGAGTGATGAGTTAGTACTAGGAGACATTAAATTTGATGAATGGGACACTGAAGATTTAACATTAGTCAAAGAAACAAGATTTGAAGGTGGTGTTACAAAAATATATAGGAAATAATGAACTTAATTATTTATATTTAATAATACCATATTAAGAAATTGGTTCACGATTTTATTTAAGAAAACAGACTAATATTTTACAGTTATATAAAATATTAGTCTGTATATTTCACTCAAATACAATATTTAAAAACTATAGCATAGAAATTATGCTATAGATAATATTATTTTATTTCAAAATCAGCAGTACCAGTTGTGATAAATTGGTACAAACTATTTAGTCCACAATAAACCATATCTTCAACTGCTTGATCTGTATAGAAAGCAACGTGATTTGTAAGTACAACATTATCAAAAGCTTTTAATATTGCAATTTGTTCATTATACATACCCTTCATTCTGCAATCGGTGTGGAAAATTCCTTTTTCACTTTCTAAAACATCAAGACCTGCCGCACCAATATGTCTAGACTTAAGACCTTCAATTAAAGCATCGGTATCAATTAATTCACCTCTAGCAGTATTAATAATCTTAACACCCTTCTTCATTTTAGCGATAGAATCTTTATTAATCATATGATAAGTACTATCAAAAAGAGGAGTATGAAGAGTAATTATATCAGAATTTTCTAATAAGTAATCTAAATCAACATAGGTGATATAGTTTTTCATCTCTTCATTTTCATACAAATCATAACCTAAAATTTTACAACCGAATCCACTATAATTTTTAATTACAGCCTGACCAATTCTTCCAGTTCCAATAACACCAACAGTCATATTTTTCATTTCATGACCTTGTACGCCTGGAAGTGAAAAGTCATTAGCTACATTTCTTTTTAAAACAGTAACTACTTTTCTATTTAGCATTAGAGCTAACATTATTGCAAAATCTGCAACACAGTTAGGTGAATATTGGGCGTTACTAATTTGAATTCCTAAACTTTTAGCAGCTTCAACATCAATGTTATTATAACCTGCACTTCTACTTGCTAAGAATTTAATTCCCATCTTTGATAATTCTTCTAAAACAGGTTTAGAACAATCACAATTACCTAAAACAGTAACACCTACACTACCTTTAGCTTGTTCAACAACATCTAATGAAAGCTGACTGCTTACATGTTTAATATCCAAATTAAGCTTTTCTTCGAATAAATCAAAACTAACTCTTTCATCAGGACGACTTGCGAATGCGGTTATTTTATATTTTTCTGACATATCTAATCCTTATTACATTTCTATTGCATAATCATCAGCACTTAAAATTTTAGCACCTTTAAAGAATACAAACTTAAATACAAAGCCTAGAACAATAGGTAAAACAATAAATACAATAAGAGTAATTAACCAGTTTGTTGCAGTATAACCAACAATTCCTAAGTGATTTAAAGGACCAATTAATCCACTAATACCAAAACCTGCACTCATTGGAGTTCCAACAATACCTAAAATACCAGCTAGAATACCTAATACTGCAGCATTACAAAGTAAAGGAATTGACATTTTTGGATTTTTCAAGAAATTAGCCATGTGTAATTTAGGAGATCCTAAAACTGAAGCTAAGGAAGTTCCCCAACCATTCTTTTCAAAACCTGCAATCGCTAAACCGAAACCAGCTGCACAAATACCTAAATTTGCTGCACCACTAGCTATACCTGAAAGAGATACTGCTAAAGCAATTCCTACAGTTGAAATTGGAGAAATAATGATAATTGCAAAACTCATTGAAATTAATGCACCCATTAATATTGGTTGTAGTGTAGTACACCATGCAATAAATTGACCAACTGCACCAGTTATCATTGAAACATATGGTAAAGTAAATAATCCAATAGCACCACTAATTGCAATTGTTAATGTTGGGACTAAAATCATTGTATAACTTTTAAAACGATCATTAAAATATAGAAGGATTAAAGCAGCGATTGCAGCTGTAATACCTGCGTTGATAACATCACCAAGGCCAGCTAAAACCATAGAACCTTCAATCATCTTAATAGCACCACTACCTAACATTGTAGATATAGCAAGAGAAACAGAGTGAATTGGTTTCATTTTAAATTGACCTGCAATACATAAACCCATGGCAAAAGCAGCTAATCTAGCAGCCATTGTAGTAATCAAAACTACAGTTGTTAATCCTAAGGCTTTACTAAGTTCACCTAAGATAGCACTTGGAACAAGAGCGGCAACAATACCAATACTCATTCCTGTTAAAACTTTATTTGAAAATTCTTTCGCTTTCATAAAAAACTCCTAATTGATAATATTTTATCTATGGGGATAATAATATATACAAATTTTTATGTCAATGAAAATTTATCTATTAAAATGAAATAATTCAGCTTTTTTAATTAAATTATATACCAACTTTCTTATTAATATGTATTTTTGGGATATTAATACAATGAAATACCCTTATATCAATATTTATCATTATATAAAGTACATTAAATATTATTAAATATACTGATTTCTAAAAATTTAAAGCGAAAAAATACTAAATAGAGATTAAAAATAAATAAAAAATTATCCAACTTTTTTTCAATAGATAAAAAAAAATCATCAATTGCTAAGCAATTAATGACTTTTTTAAAGCAGTTTTGAATTATTACTCTTCTTCTTTTTCTATTTGTTTTAAATATTTATATAGAGTTGGCTGGGCAATATCTAGTAATTCACAAACTTTAGGAACCGCTTGTTTAACTTTGAAGACCCCCCTATTATAAAGTCTAATTAATACAGACATCTTTGCAGCTTTAGTTTCTAACTTATACACATCCGCATGTTTTACTTCCTCTAAAATAATATTTGTCATTATTTCTTCTATATCGGCAGCATTGTCATTGTTTTCATTAATTTCTACATTAATATTACCTTGATCTGCGAACATATGTTCAAGAAATGGCTTTACTTGGGCAAAGCCTGTAATATCTTGGTTAATACAAACAACATACATTAATCTACCATCATCGTCTCTTACCATTAAATTACTAGTTCGAATTAGAGTATTTGCCTCAGATGTATTTAAAACACCAATTATTCTATCGGTAGAATTATTTTCACATTTAGAATTTAATAACTGTAAAATAGATGTAGCATTTACATCTCCAACTTGACGATGAGATATTGAATCTTCATTTATCCATTCTATGGCCCCATTTTTTGCGTTGTGCAGTAACACTTCAGAAGTTGGCCCTAGAATTTCACTTATAAATTTACACATTGAAATAAGAAAATCTTTTGAAATCATAGTCAGTATTATAATAACGAGTTTACTAGAGTTCAAGATAGTTACATATTTAATTAGATTTTGTTTACTTTTAGTATGTTAACTGTGATAAAACGGCTTTTAAACATATTCTGTACTTGATTTAACTTTAATAGTTGCAGCAAATATACTATTTAACAGTCCAAGTACAGCAGATATTGTAAACAACATTTCAATTCCTGCAACCTGCCAGATTAATCCACCTAGAAGAGCAATAACTATACTGATTAAATGATTTACTGAAATACCTGAAGTTATAGTCTTACCAAATTCCTCTTGATTTTCAGACAATTCTCTACAGTAAACAAGAGAAGCCATACTACATAAAGATAAAATTGCATCAAGTATATAGTTTATGCTAACCACAATGAAAGCAATATTAGCAGCAAACAATCTATGAGCATATCCATAAAAGAAACAAACAATAATTAAAATTAGAGTATCAGCTATCATAACTTTTTTGTAACCAACTCTATCTATAATTCTTCCAATAATAGGTCCAAAAATAATAGATAACCCAGCTGTAACTGCAAATAAAAAGGCCATATATGAAGGACTAGCATTATAGTTTAAAACCAATACAAACGGAGCAAAAGTTATGAATATTTGTTTTCTAGCACCATAAAAGACACTTAAGATATAATATTTATTATATTTTTTATGAAGATAAATTTTAGGTCCAACTTTTGGTTCACTTTGCAATTCGGGTATTTTAGATGTAAAAAGATACGCTACTAAGGCAATTAACATTGCAACAAAATATACTGTTTTATAACTTATTGCATTATCTCTTCCAAAGCCCAAAAAGGACATTATTAAAAATATAACTGGAACAATTAAGAATCCTAGAATATTACCTAAAGACATACTACCTTTCATAATACCAAGAGATTTTCCACTCATACTAGGTTTTGCCATTTCTACAGACAAGCTCTGTCTAACTTGCATGCTTATATGCTCACCTAAACTATTCATAACTAAGAAAAGAACTACAACCCAAAGGTTTGTCCCCAAAAAAGTCAATCCAACAAATCCACATGCTGAAATTATTATTGCAGTTTGATAATTTTTTTTATCACTTTGTTTATATAAATAAGCTAGGATAAATATTAAAAATAGACCAGGAAGTTCCCTAAAGAATTCGACTACTCCTAATTGAATTTTAGATATTTTTACAATATCAGCAAGATAGTTATTCATTATGGCTCTTGCCATACTATTAGTAATACCAAAAAAAATTACAGATAAAAGAAAAGGCATTGCATTTACATTATCTTTATAAGTATCTCTTATATTCTTTTTATTTAAAATTTTCATTCATGTTCCAATTGTTATAATGTTGTATTAAATTTATTAGTTAAACCTTTTATAGTCAATAGAATTTAGTCTTATAATAGAACTATCAAAAATAAACAATTTAAAAGAATGGTACTCAAGGGTATCTAGTTTACTTATTTCTTAAAATATAATAAATAATAGACAAAAATACTTATGACATGATTGACATTGAATATAAATTAGACTAAACTAACTCTAGTTAGAGATAAAAAGACACTAACTAAAGGAAATATTTATATGGGAAAAGAATTAAAACTATTTATAGCACTAAATAAAGCTGTAACTAGTTTTACTAAAAAAACTAATAAAATAGTTACACAATATGACATAACCTACTCACAGTTTGCTGTTTTAGAGGTTTTATACCATAAAGGAGCCCTATCAGTAGGAGAGGTAAAAGAAAAAATTCTAAGTAGTAGTGGAACTATAGCTATAATAATAAAAAATTTAGAAAAAAATGATTTAATAGTTAAGTTTCAAGATAACAAGGATAAAAGAAAGTATATATTAAAACTTACTAATAAAGGTATGAACCTTATAAGTGAAGTCTTTCCAAAAAATGAAGAAATGATTATTAATTCAATGAATGTTCTGAATTTCGCGGAACAAGAATATATGCTAAATTGTTTAAAAAAAATTACAGGATACAAAAGATGATTAGAAAAATCGAGAAACTTGCTAAAGAGAAGAAATCAAATGAGAAACCTAAAGTGAGTCTATATAAGGTGCAAGATAAGAAAACCTATTATGACTTTTATTCCATTTTGATGTCGGATTCTTTTGACAACAATACTTACAATGAATATAAAAGTGGCTTTGGAGCTACACCGCAAAGAGGAGCTGAAACAATAAGTCAAATTGAAAAGGGCTTTTTATCACACCGTGACTCTTTGAAAAACAATAATCTCACTTTTGACGAACAATGGATTGCAAAAGGTTCGGGTATTCTATATGAAGACAAAATGGAAGATACAGAGCGTCTAAAAGGAGTTCAATTATGGCTGAATTTACCTAGAGATATAAAAATGGCAACACCTGAATATCACAGTATTAATAATGAATATGTAAAAGAACTTACATTAAATAATGCTGTAACAGAATTATTAGCAGGTGAATATATCACAAAAAATGGGAATGTAAGCAAATATTGGCCAGTAGATTATAATGTAATTCATTTAATTAAAGAGAATAAAATAAAAATAGACTCAACAGAAGACAAGACAATTATTATTTTTTCTATCATAGGAGAATTTAAAGTTGGAGATATTACAGTTGAAGAAAAAACGGCGATTAAATTAACAAATGGTAACTTTGTAGAAATTGAATCACTTGCAAATGATGTAGAAATTTTATTATTAAGCACATACGGCCAGAGACAACCGATGATATGGGGCGGTCCCATTGTTTTAAATAATAATTAATGTTTACTAAATGTTTTTTAGGAAAAAGCATTTATTTAGTTTTATAGATTTTAATAATCTAAAGGAAAGAAGTTGTGAAAATTATAGACACTTTAAAAGAAAGAAGATCATATTATGATATATCTAAAAAATTACCAGTTAAAGAACAAGAGGTTTTCGAATTAATAAAGAATGCTACAGAATTAGTTCCTGACGCTTTTAACATGAAAAGCTCAAGAGTTGTTGTAGTAACCAAAGAAAACCAAGAATTACTATGGGATAAGATATATGATAAATTCCAAGGACAAGTTCCTAGAGAAAAAATTGATGGCTTTAAAAACGGCTACGGTACAATTTTATATTTTATCGATAGTTTAGTACTAAAATCATTAGAAAAACAATTCCCAATTTATGCACCTAAATTTATAGGTTGGGCAGAGCAATCAGCTGGTATGTTACAATTATCAATTTGGAGTGGACTGAAAGAATTAAATATTGGAGCTTCCATTCAGCACTACAACCCTATCATTGATGATGTTGTAATGGAGCTTTTTGATATTCCTAATAATTATATCTTGAACGCTCAAATGCCTTTTGGTGGAATCAATTCTGAACCAGATGAAAAGGTAAAAGAAGATGTTAGCCAGCGTATTAGATTTTTATGATTAAATTTTAGAAACAACTAAATTTTTAAACATTAATAATTATTAAAAAATCGTTTATTTAACTTAAAATAACTAAGCTAGGTGGTATGGGAAATACCATGGTAGCTTAGTTATTTTTGTGGTAAATATGTTTAGTTATTACAGAAAGGTTTTTCTCAAATCCATTTTCTTATCAATGAAAATATTATCTTTCTTAACAGAGTTATAGATTAAGTAAGAAATTAAATTTTTAATAAAATCATCGGATCCAACAATATAATACTGAGAATCTCTATTCTTTAAACAATTATCAATTTCTTGATACAATTCTTTTCTAGATTGAACATATATATTTGATAACCCATCTTTGTTTGATGATTCAAGTTCACCTTTAAACAAATAGGATTTACTAGAATCTACATTAATATTTGTTAAATTATAATTAAGAGATGGAAAAATTATATATTTCTTTATCAAAGGTCTAAAAGTTGCAATGCCAACACCCATTGAAATAAATACAACAGATTTATATTCACTTTTCACTTCAATATTATTACCAATTTTAAAAATAAACATCTCATCACCACTATTTAACTTCATTAGCTTTTGTTTAAAAACAGAACAAGATTCTTTAATTCTTGTTGTAAAAGCAAGGCAATTTTCTTCATTTAAACTCATTATTGAAAAAGATCTAACTAAATCTTTGTCAGGTTTAGAATCTTTAATAAAGTCAGTGAACGCTATGTGAAAATGAGTACCCTCAGTCCATGTTATATTATTGGGTATTTTAAATTTGAAAGTAAATGTTCCATTTGCTTCTTTAACTTTTTCAATAAATTTGGTTTTCTCTAGTTTTATATTATTTAATATTTTATCCAACTCTTTTTCCTTTAATAATATTGTATTTTCATTCGCACTTTATAGCAATAAAAAATCTTCAACTCATTTCTTAGAATAAAAGTTATTACTATATAAATTGAAGATTAAATTTAATTTAAAAATTATAGTTTCTAATTAGTGTTTTTTTACTTTTCTTAAAGCATCCTTATCTACATAGAGCTTTCCATTTTTTATTTCGAGTACACCTTTTTTTTCTAAATGGACAATTAATTGATCTACCTCTTCTGAGGACAAACCAGATTTTTCAATTAATTCTTCTTTAGTCAGTCCATTATGTTTTACAATCATCTTAAATACTTTTGAGTTTTTATCTTTTGAATGTTTTTTTTCACCTTCAACATTTTTATGCTCTGATAGTTTTTTAATATTATTTTCTAGCACATATAAAACACCATTTTTTTCTTCAACAAGTTCTTTCATAATTAGTTTATCAACAATTTTTTCTACCTTAGCCTTATCTTTATCTAAAAGTTGTGCTAATTTATCGATATCTACATTCTCATTTTGTTCAATAGTTTTAATTACTTTCATAGCAATATGTTTTTTCTCATTCATCATTTTCTTATTCCTTTCTAGATTTATTTCTAGTTTTTCTAACGTATTCTTAAAAGCTTGTAATTCATCATCATTAATACCTAAAAAGAGCTCTTTAGAATGTTCATTTATTTGCTTAGACATTTGATTAGTTACTAAAATTGCTTTTTCGGTTGCAATTAGTTCATTTTTACGTCTATCTGTTTCACTTTTCTTTCTAATGATTAAGCCTTTAGATTCTAAACGCTTAACTGCTTTCGCTATAGTTGTTTTATCCAAAGATAATTGAGCTGCCAATTGATCTTGATTAATATTCTTATTTTCTATTATTACCTTTAAAATATTAATTTGCCCTCTTCCAATAGAATAATCTTCACTATTGTCATTTGCAGTGAAAAGCTTTCTATTAATTCTGGTTAAAATATTCATTGTTTCTTTAATCTTATTTTCCATTTTTAAACTCCAATTATCTGTTGGCTTACCAACTATATTTAGAATATAATAAATTTAAGTTGGCTTGTCAACTATTTTATTTATTTTTCTTTATTCTACTTATTCTATCCTTCAATTAGTATAAAAAAAAGAATATTACATAGTTCTATTTTTAAGGCTATTTTAATAAATAAAAGCAATAATTAATTCAAAAGTAAGCTGGGAGAATATTGACTTTTCAGCCTTAATATACGTAGCATTTTTTTATGAGTACCTTTAAAATTAGAAAAATCACTGACTCTTTCCATCCTTCAAACAAGAGTTCCATTGAACAAATTTTTGAAATATTAAGGAGTCATTTTTCATCTGTAAAAGAGGATAAAATTAATGAAATTCTTTCCCAGATGAAAGATCCAATAAAGTATAAGTTTTCTTGTACTTTATTTGTTGCAGAAGATAGTCAAAATAATGTTAAAGGGTTTGCCATCCTTTTCTATATGCCTGATACTAATTTCTGCTATCTTGATTATTTAGCTGTAAAGCCAGGAAAAACATCTTCTGGGATAGGAGGAGCTTTATATGAGAGAATTAGAGAGGAGGCACAGCTTCTAAATACGATTGGTGTATTTATGGAATGTTTACCTGATGATGAAGCCCTTTGTAGAGATAAAACTGATATTAAACAAAATATAGCTCGCCTTGCCTTCTACGAAAGATATGGAGCTCGCCCCATTATTGGGACAAAATATGAAACTCCCGTAAATCCTGAGGATGACTGCCCCCCATATCTTGTATTCGATGATTTAGGAAATGATTATTTTCTATCTTCTCCTATTGCAAAAAAAATTGTAAAAGCCATCTTAGAGAGAAAATATCCTGATTATTGCCCTGATAAATATGTGAAAATGGTTGTATCTTCAATTAAAGATAACCCAGTACAATTGAGAGAATTTAAGTATGTAAA
Source organism: Pleomorphochaeta sp. (assembly GCA_028532815.1). GTDB lineage: Bacteria > Spirochaetota > Spirochaetia > Sphaerochaetales > Sphaerochaetaceae > Pleomorphochaeta. The sequence goes on along the minus strand of JAQQAS010000053.1, from coordinate 82,017 downwards.
TAAAAACAAAATCATGATAAAGCATAAAGCTATCAAAAATAAAATTCCCCTAATAGTAAATGATAGGCATGAGATTCACCATGTAAAAGAAAGAGGATATATTGAATCTCCGGTTAGAATATCAAGCATTTTAAAAGAGATATCTAAGATAGAAGCATTCTCTATAACTCCTTCTAGAAGCTTTCCAAACAAACACATCTTACAAGTACATAATCCTAAATATTTTAATTATTTCAAAAAGGTCTGTAGTGCTTTTCCTGAAGGTAAATCTATATATCCATATGTTTTCCCTGTAAGAAATGAAACTCACCCTCCATCAGATTTATCTGTTCTTGCAGGATATTATTGTATAGACACTTTTACACCATTAAATAAAAATGCTTTTATTGCATCTCGAGCCGGAGTAAATTGCACTCTAACTGGAGCTCAATTATTACTTGAAGGCAACCATAGTGCCTATGCTCTTATTAGACCTCCAGGGCACCATGCAGAAAGAGATGTTTTTGGTGGTTTTTGCTACTTTAATAATGCATCAATTGCTGCAAATTTTCTTTCTAATTATGGGAAGGTAGCTATATTAGATATTGATTATCATCATGGAAACGGGCATCAACAGATTTTCTATTCAAGAAGTGATGTACTAACAGTTTCAATTCATGGCAATCCATCTTTTGCATATCCTTATTATACGGGATTTGCTGAAGAAATTGGGGAAGGTGAAGGTGAAAACTATAATGTAAATTTTCCTTTGAAAGAAAATATAACAGGAAAAGAGTATTTAACAACTCTAATTAAAGCTCTTAAAAGAATTAAATCTTTTAATCCAGAATACTTAATAATTAGTTTAGGTTTTGACATAGCAAAAGGCGATCCAACAGGGACTTGGTCTTTATCTGCAACCGATTTTAAGAATAATGGTCAAGAAATTGGAAAATTATCCTACCCTATCTTATTTGTACAAGAAGGTGGTTATAAAAATAGGTCCATTGGAATAAATGCTAGAAATTTCTTTGAAGGTTATTTATCATCTAGAGTAAAGTAAAAAATAAAGAGCCTAGATTAACAACCTAAGCTCTTTTGATTATACAAATATAATAACGCAAATATTATTATATTTTTTTATGTACAGATGCATTATAGATTTTTTCTATAGCATCAAATAGGGCACTGTCAAATTCTTCTTGATTTTGATGTACTGACAAATCAGATAGCAAAGCTCTTGAAAAACTTGCAATAAGATTTGGATTTTTTTCTAGTAATTTGTTTGCTTTATCACGGCTATACCCACCAGATAGTGCAACTATTCTAACTACTTTTGGATCTTCCATTAATTTACTATAAGCACCTGCTTGAGTTGGAATAGATACTTTAAGCATAATTTTAACTGAGTCATCTACTTTAGCTAATTGTTTTTCAATTTCACTTATTAAAAGATCTTCAGCTTCTTTTTTTGTACTACTATTTATATCTACTTCAGGTTCTATGATAGGAATAAATCCTGCGTTAAATATTCTCAATCCAATCTCAAATTGTTGTTCAACAATTTGTCTTATACCTTCTTCGTTAGCTTCATGGATAATAGATCTCATCTTAGTTCCAAAAATATTTCTTTCTTTTGCTTTTTCTAAAAGGCTATCTAATTCAGGAATAGGTTTCATCAACTGAACACCATTTTGTTCTTCTGCTAACCCATTGTCTATCTTTAATATTGGTACAATACCTTTCTCCTTCCAAAGATAATCAGCTGTATAAAGCCCATCAATTTTTCTTTCCATTGTATTTTTGAATAATATTGCAGCTAAAATATGCTTTGAAGTAAAAGACTTACTAGTTATAATTCGACTTCTCATCTCTTGAACAAGATCAAACATTTCTTCTTCATTTGTATACTGACTCTCATCAATACCATAAGCTTTTAGGGCCTTAGGAGTGCTTCCACCGCTTTGATCTAATGCTGCGATAAAACCTTTTTCATTTTTCATTATTGTAAATTGCTTTTCATTCATTTTGACTCCTTGTAAAGTTAAGGATTATTATTCTTTAGCTTACATATACAATAGTAATACTAATTAAAAATTAGTCAATACTAACATTTTATAAAAAAAAGTATTCTACATTTTTTTTATATTTAAAGTGCATCATTCAAAATATTAGAACTATCAAAAAAGTCCTTTCTCAGCTCTTTTAAATTAACGATAGTCCAAATAGTGCATTATGGTTAAATATTATAGTATTAGATTTTTCTAGTAATATGATTTAAATAAATTCATTATTCACTATTGATTTAGGCAATAGCTATATAAACAATAGTTATATGTATTTGAAAACATTCTTAATGTTAGAATAAGTATCTTTTCGTTATAAATTACATTCAACAGTACTTTACTATTTATGAACTATAACTTCTGAAGTGCTAATAGGATTAGATTACATACCTAATATCAAGCAAAGTAAATATACTATTATCTCAATAATATGACATTTAAAAATATTTCTGTTTTATAAAAAGTTACTAAGACTATAGATTATAAAGATATGTATATTTTCCCTATTTTAAAGATCAGAAAATCTTTATATTTTTTTTAGAAATGGCTCTTTCTCATAATCCTAGTAGTATTATTCCTATTTATTAGTATTACATTTATCCTATTTAGTGTACTAGATTTATAATTCAAAATTAAATTTATTCATGTCTAAAATTTTATCTACAGTATTATTTAAAAATTCATGATCATGTGAAATAATGAATATTAGAATATTGTCATTAATAGTTGATTTTATTAAATTTGAAATTCTCATCATATTGTCGTAATCCATACCACTTGTTGGCTCATCAAAACAAATAATCTCAGAACCTGATAGAATCGCACTAGCTATCGCAACTCTTTGTTTTTGCCCACCCGACAAACTCATTGGATGTTTATCTCTCAAATGGTAGATATTAAGCATTTTAAGAACTTTTATTACATCTAAACTATTATATTTTGAACATTTTCCAAGTGAAACCTCAATATCTACGCTGTGGGTAAATAATTGAAAATTGACATCCTGCATGACAATATAAGATTTTTTAAGTCTTTTTTTAGATGATAAAGAATTACCATTAATAGAAATTTTAACTTTTGAATTATTCAATCCCATAATTATTTTAATAAAAGTACTTTTACCAATACCATTAACTCCATAGATACCAACAATATTGCCAAAGTTTATTTTCAAATTATTAATATTTAAAACCTTTTTTTCGTTTCTAAAGACATGATACATATTCTGTATTTGTAATTGTTTACTAGATTTTGTTTTAAAATCAGAATCTAAATGCTTTAAACGTTCTAAGTTTATAGCCCTTAAACCTAAATTTTTACGTACATCATCATCCATAGTAATAAAAGTTTCTTTACTTAACTCAAACAATATCTCACCATTTTTCAAATAGTAAACTTTATCAATAAGATTTTTTATAAAATAAAATCGATGCTCAGCTATAATAATCGTTTTACCAAGCATTTTGAGTTTTGCTAAAATTTGACCTAGCAAAATCGTTTTTTCAACATCTAAGTTTGATGAAGGTTCATCAAGAATTATTATTTCAGTACCACTGGCATATGCTCCAGCAATTGCTAAAAGCTGTTTTTCACCTCCTGATAGATCAAATATATTTTTATTAAATAGATGCTCAATTTTGAAAATTTTAGCAGTTTCTGCTAATTTTTCTCTCATATAAGCTCTATTAAAGCCTCTATTCTCTAAATAAAATAATAGTTCATTTGTAGTATTTGTATTAAAAAATTGAGTTTTTGGGTTCTGAAATACACTAGAAACTATCTGAGATACTTCATAAAGATTACAGGACTTACTAGCTTTATTATCAATATAAATTTCACCTTCTAATACTCCATTTTCATAATAATTAGGTATCAAAGAGTTAATTACTTTAGTGAGAGAAGATTTTCCACATCCACTTCTTCCACAAAGAAGAATAAATTCTTTCCTGCTAATTTCCAAATTAATATTTACCAGAGCTTGAGTTTCTGTTTGTTTATTATATTTATAATTTAATTTTTTAATTTCAATCATATAAAATTCCAAATATTTGTATAAGAATTACAAAGGATATAAATATAAAATCTATTAGAGTATATTTTACATCAAAAAATCTTTCTTTTTTACATGGATCAGATATACATTTTGTTTCTGCAGATATTGAAATATCATCAATAATATTAGTAGCAGAAATAATCGTTGGAACACTTACGTATTCTAAATACCTAATAGGATTTTTAAAAGTAATACCTCTCATTTTCATCGCATCTTTTATACTTTTTCTATCTTCTTTAAAAGTTGGGAAATATCTGAATATTACGGATAGAGGAATAATTATTGTTTTAGGCAACTTTACTTTCTCTAAAGATACAATTATAGAGCTTACATCACTTGTTGCAACAAAAAATATTCCACCTAAAAATGGTAAATAAAAAAACTTTGCAACAATTACAAGAAATAATACATAATTTTTAAGAAAATCATAAGATGATAAAATAAAGTCAAAAGACAATATATTCAGTAATAAATAAATTGTAATTGATTTGATTGCCAATTTTGACTTAGAATTTAACATACAAAAAACAGATATAAATGCAACAAGAGCAAATGAAAATAATGCACTAGTATTAAAGCTGATACACACTGATAAGAAAACTGTTACAAATAACTTACTTAGAGGTGTCGGATTAAATTTACTTTTGGCATATAAATTCATTAAACGATTCCTGCTTTTTCAAAATGTTTTTTAAGCATTTTTCTCCCTACAAAGGCCCCTATAAGTCCGCCAATCCATGTAATAACAATTATTAAAATAAAAGTAGGCAATGTAATTAGATTCACAAGTTGATTAATACTTTCTTCACTAATCCCCGCTTGAATTTGTGCTTTTATATATTGTTCTTTTAGAATTATCATTTGAATAATTGCACCTGTTCCCCAGCAAGAGAAAAATGAGTAAGAGAATGTATTATATTTTAATGAAGTGAATTTACCTTTTCTAAATATTAACTCTGCAATACCTATAAAAAGGATAGCAGTAATGGGGACGATATAGGTATGTCCCATTGCCCACATAATGCACGGAGGTATCATTCCAAAAATAAATAAAGCCCAAGGTTTATTAACCTTTGACATAAACAACATTACTAATGTACCACCAAAAACAGCAGTAAGAAATGGTATAACAAATATAAATATGGGAAATACTCCCAATATTGCTACAATAAATGCTATAAAAAAATAAAGAATTGCAAAAACACCTATTGTTACTAAATCTTTCACATTTAACGATTTACTCATTTTAACCTCCTAAAGTTAATTAGTAAAAAAACTTACCTTAATTAATATTTTTAAATTGATTTATTTTTCATATAGAAATCAAATTGTCTTTTGTATTTACCCTCTTTTTGTAACAACTGAAAATGATTACCTTGCTCAATTATTTGCCCATTTTCCAAATAAACTATATTATCCGCATTTTTTATAGTAGAAAGTCTATGAGCAATTACAATAAGAGTTTTATCTTTAACTAATTCATCAATAGCATCTTGTATGAATTTTTCATTTTCTGGATCGATTCCTACAGTCGCTTCATCTAAAAGAATAATTTTAGCATCTTTTAGCATTGCTCTTGCTATGGAGATTCTTTGCTTTTCACCACCAGAAAGAGAAGACCCCGCTTCACCAACAATAGTGTCATATCCTTTTTCTAACTTCATAATGAAGTCATGACATCTAGCTTTTTTACTAACAGCAATTACATCCTCTTTTGTGGCGTTTTGACTACCAAAAGCAATATTATTATAAATTGTATCATTGAATAAATAGACTCTTTGGAAAACCATACTTATATTTGATAAAAGGTTTTCAAACGAAATATCCTTAATATTTATATTATCTATTAAGATTTCTCCATGACTTATATCCCAAAATCTACAAAGTAAGTTCACAATTGTAGTTTTACCAGAACCAGATTTACCAACTAAAGCTGTGAAAGACTTTTCTTTTATTTCAAGATTTATGTTATGTATAACATCTTTTGATTCATATGCAAAACTAACATCTTTAAAAGATATATTCGAAGTCTTTGCCGTTCGAGTACTATCCTTTTTATTTTCTAATTCTTTTTCATTTATTAACTTTTTATATCGATCTATACCAGCATTTGCAATAGATAGCATTTCTGAACTAAGACCTAATAAAGTTATTGGAAGGAAAATATTAAAAGAGAAAACAATAAAGCCTATTCCATAGGAAATGCTAAAACTTCCTTTAAGCATAAAAGATGATACTAAAATAATCATAATTGCTGAGGATATTGATGTAATAAATTCAAAAGAAAGTAAGTACAGATGCATTTTCTTAACCATTAATAAAGAATTATTCTTAGTTTCTTCAATTTTTTCTTCAATATCTGCATTCTTTTCTCTTTTCATATTGAATGCTTTAATAACTTGTATACCCTTAACAAAGTCAAGTAAAGAAGTAGAGAGATTTGCTAAACTATCTTGTCTAATTCTAGATAAGGCTTCTTGCTTTAAAAGAAGTTTATCAAGAACAAGCATACTTAATAAACCTAATACAACATAAATTATAGTAAGTCTATAATCGAATATAAATAAAAAAACGACTGTAGTAATAATACTAATAATCGAACTGATTGCCACACCAGTTTGAGAAATACCAAACTCTTCAACAAATACAATATCTGTTGTTACAACAGAACTAATATTACCAATATTACCTTCTGAATAGAAACCCATATTTAAATTTTCTAAATGCTTTGAAATCTTTAATCTTGCATCTGAAAATGCATAATAGCCTTTATCTTGTTGCAACGTATCTAATAGCCTTTTAAATATTATTCGAACAATAATACTAAATGCCATTAAAAATGAAACAATATAAAAATCATTTATAATTAAAGGTCTTTCAACATATATTGAAATGATATGGAAAACTAATAAATATGGAATAAACCCCGCTAAGTGCTCAATCATTGCAACCAAATAACCAAATCTAAAAGATTTTTTGTACTTGCCCAACACTGATATTATATTTTTATAACTTGTAAATATACTTCTCATTTTACTTATTATCCTTTGTAGTGAATTCAAAATCCGAAGAAGAAACATATCTATTCCAAAGTTTTTTATATATTGAATTTTTCAATAACTCTTCATGTTTTCCAATTTGTTTTATTTTTCCTTGGTCTATTAAAATTATTTTATCTGCATCAACAGCTCTTGAAAGTTTATGGGCAATGATAAGAACGGTCTTATCTTTCAATAATTCATCAATTGCCTTATTTATATAATATTCGTTCTCGGGGTCAGTAAAAGAAGTCGCTTCATCTAGAATAATAATCGGAGAATTTTTAATTATTGCCCTAGCAATGCAAAGCCTTTGTTTTTGTCCTCCTGACAATTTATCCCCACTATCTCCAACCTTAGTGTCATATCCATTTTCAAGAGTTAAAATAAATTCATGAATATTTGCAGCTTTACAAGCTATTTGAACATCATTGAAACTAGCTTTTGGATTTCCTATTAAGATATTATCAATTATGGAGATGTTAAAGAGAAAATTATCTTGAGAAACATAACTAATTTTATCCATTAAACTTTCTAAAGAAATATCTTTTATTGATTTTTCCTCTAAATAAATATCACCATTTGAAGTATCATAGTAGTGCATCAAAAGCTTCACTAAAGTAGATTTACCACTACCAGATTCTCCTACAAAAACTACTTTCTCACCACTTTTTATTTCAAATGTAGCATCACTAATAACTAGTTCTTTATCATAAGAAAACTGAACATTTTTATAAAAAATATTAATATTTTTTGATTCAATTGTTTTTCTTCCGGTTTTCAGTTCAACTGCTTTAAAATCATTTTCTAGATCTTTAAGTTTTTTGTTTATTTGAGCAAAAGTCGACATAAAATATGGGACTTTCGTCATTGGCCAAGTTAAAGAAAAGCTTAATAAACAGGAAAATATGAATTTACTTAGTGACAAACTTCCGTTTATAAGAAAAAGAAGACCAATAGGGATTATTAAAAGGGAGACTGTTGTAGTGAGAGTATTTGAAATAGCCATAGCTGTCCATGTCTCACGGAACCACGATAATGTATAATCTCTATAGTTATATACTGAATTTGTCAATTTTTTATAGGATTGTTTGTTATGGTTAAAAATCTTAATTACTTCAATACCTCTTATATACTCGACAATATTTGAACTCATATCTTTGCTAGATTTATAATATTCAGTCATTTTAGGCATACCTTTTTTTAGGTTTATAGCCATAATTAATAAGCCAATAGCAATTGGGACTAAGGAGAGTAAACCTAGACGGAGATCTATAATAAAAATCATTATAATTACAATAAAAATAGTCATCAAATATGGTAGCCCTTCAGGAAAAGCATGGGCTAAAAGCAATTCAATTTGTTCTATTCCATCAACTAATTTTTGTCTATAACTTCCAGCAGATTGGGTCAATGTGGTTCCTAGAGGATTATTAATCATCTTTGTAACAAACTCTTTTCTTATTTCAGATAAAGAATTATATGCAAAAATATGAGAATGTCTCAAAGCAATATTCATTAGGAGTGCTTTAAAAGCAAATGCTAAGAAAATAATGGTACTATATTTTATTAATAAATAAGTATTAATTGTATTTATCAAAAAAGCTTGTATAAGGAAATATACTACTACAAAACCAATAACCCAGGAGGCTAGACTAGACAACATCAAAATTATAGAAATATAAAAATGTTTCTTATAATTTTTTGCATAATTTAATATTTTTTTAATCATAAAGATTCCTTTTATTTAGGCGTGGCTACGATATAAGCTATAGACTAGGTTCTATAGTATTTGAATAATCAAAATTAATGAAATTTAATTTTTTGAAATATAAAATCGAATATATTCTTTATAAAGTTGTTTTTGCTCATTTAGATTATTTGTGGAGTTTCTATAATAATTACCTATCATTATAGAATTAAAGAAAGAAATAAACGCTTCATCTCTAAGACACCTTAATGAGCTCACATCCCCGTATTTAGAAATATCATCAAGAAAATTTAAAAATTCTTTTGTACTGGTTTCTTTTCTATCTTCATAATAATGTTTTAAAACTGAACTCTTCTTTGAGCCAATAAGCAAAAGTACATACAACACTGAATAATCAGATTTATCAAATAACAATTCTATAGTTAAATCTATAACAAGACTTTCAATATTCTTTTTAGGATATTGTTTTAGCATTGAACTAAAAAGCTTATTCTTATAATTATAAGAATAATTTATAGTATCAATTAAAATCTCATTAACATTTTTATAATGATGATATAAGCCACCAACACTTATATTTGAAGCAAGCATAATATCTTTCATTGTAGTATTTTCTAAACCTTTTTCAACAAATATTTTTCTTGCAATATTACAAATTTGCTTTTTCCTATCCTCTTTGTTCATTCTAAGTTGAGTGTTCATTTTTTATCCTTACCGAGCATATACTCTGTTAAAGTTATACCATCTATTTATATTAGTGTCAACTAACTTTTTCTTATATTTAAATATTAATTTCTTGCAAAAAAATAACTTAAAAATAAATCCAGATATATATATTCTTAAATTTTAATCGTTAAACCAAAAACAATTAATATTATTTAATATTAACTGAATAAAAAAAGGCAAAAGTTATATTATTGTAACTTTTACCTTTTCAAAATAATTTAATATTTATTTAATAGAATTAATAATATTTATTTAACACCTAATTTCCAACCTACAGAAAGTCGTCTCATATTTATAAACTTTTCATATGTTTTTTTATTTTTCATTAATTCTTCGTGAGTACCATTTTCAGTTATTTGTCCATCTTCAACAACAAGAATCTTATCAGCATTTCTAACTGTACTAAGTCGATGCGCAATCATTATAACAGTCTTATTTTGAGTCAGCTCTTTAATTGCTTTTTGCAATAACATCTCATTCTCAGGATCTACATTGGCTGTAGCTTCATCTAGAATGATAATATTTGCGTCTTTTATCATTGCTCTAGCTATAGATATTCTCTGTTTTTCACCACCTGATATATTGTATCCACCTTCTCCAACTATAGTATCATATCCCTTTTCAAGTTTCATAATAAAATCATGTGCACAGGCTTTCTTTGCAACACTAATGACTTGATCCATTGTTGCCTCAGGTTTAGCAAATTTAATATTATTAGCTATGGTATCATTGAACAAATATACATTTTGAAAAACCATACTGATATTTGATAATAGATGGTCAACTTTATAATCTTTAACATTAATACCCCCAATTTTTAAGGTCCCGGAATCCACATCCCAGAATCGTGGAATAAGATTACATATAGTTGACTTACCTCCACCAGAAGGTCCTACAATGGCTGTTGTTGTTCCTTGCTTCAAATCAAAAGATACATCTTTTAGAATTGTTTTTTTATCGTAACTAAAAGTTATATTTTTTGCACTTATATCATAACTATCCATATGCCCGTTTACATCATTTTCAACCATAGACTCACTCTCAACAACGGCTTTAACTTCAGCCATTCCAACCCTAACTAACGAAATTAAAGAGGAAAGTAATCCGGCATTTTGAATCTCAGTAAACATCATAAATGAAGCTATTAACATTGTTATGGTCATTGAAACTTCCATTTCACCTATTAAATGCAAGAAAATCGCAGAAACAACCATCATAAAAGAACCCAGAAATATAGATAAATTCTGTAAAGCTATGAAGGGAATGAGTTTTAATTCGGTCTTTATACTAAAGTTTTCACAAGCTTTAATATCAGATTTTAATATGCTATTTGCATCCTTAATTAGATTAAAAGAACGAATTACACTTAATCCTTGAAGGTATTGAATCACACTACTTACTAATCTATTGTCTGACTCGAATTTCTTAGGGGCTACTTTATTGCCTTTCCTTCTAGTTAAAAAAGATAATGCAGAAAACAATCCTAGAGTCACTACTATTACTAAACCCATGCGATAGTCAAAGACTGTGATAAAGGCTAGCAAAACAGTAGCATTAATAATCCCCGAAACTGAATTCATCACAACCATAGAGCCAACATTTTGCAATAAATCTAAAGTATTAGTTGCTACTGCTGTTATATGGCCAACCGAATTTTTACTAAAATATCCCATTGGTAAATATCTTAGTTTATTTCCAATATCCCTTCTCTTATCAGCACACATATTAAAACTAGATTTCACATCATATATTCTTCCATAAAATACTGCAACGTAAGTTATAATTATGCTACATAACATTACAATAAAAGATTGAATTGCAATATTTTTATCTAAACTATTATTAGCTATGGCTTTCATAACTATCAAAATTGCTAACAATTGTAAACCAAGCCCAAAAGATTTTATAAAATTCCAAAAAATAGAGAGTTTAAAATCTTTCTTATTATTTTTTCCAAGTAATTGTAAGAACAGAGTTATTATATGAAACACTATTTTTCCTCCTTAATAATAGGAACATCTTTCGCAGATATATGAGCATTGTACATATCCTTATAGAGCTCACAATTATCCATGAGATATTTATGATCACCTTTATTCTCTACCACACCATTATTAATTACTATAATTTGATCAGAATCTGTAATTGTTGATAATCTATGGGCAATTACAATAAGGCTCTTTCCAACTATAAGTTTTGAGACTGCATCTTGAACAATAGCTTCATTCTCTGGATCACTATAAGCTGTAGCTTCATCAAGAATAATAATCTCTGCATCTTTCAACATGGCTCGAGCTATAGATATTCTCTGTTTTTCTCCACCTGATAGATGTCCACCTCCACTACCAACTATAGTCCTATAGCTATTTTCTAAATTCATAATAAATTCATGACAACCGGAAGCTTTAGCTGCTTCTATAACTTCTTTATCTGTTGCATTTATATTACCTTTACGAATATTCTCCATAACAGACTCATTAAATAAGAAATTATCTTGTGAAACATAAGCTATATTTGCATTTAGAGTATCTAGGGAAATATCTTTAGCATTAACTCCATTAAAGTAAATACTTCCTTCTTGCCAATCCCAAAAACCTGCAATTAGTTTGGCTATCGTACTTTTCCCTGATCCAGATGGTCCCACCAAAGCTGTTACATCTCCAGGATTTATTTTCAAACTAATTCCTTTCAACACCTCAATTTTTTCACTTTCTATATTATCTTTATTTTTTCTTATCTCATAAGAAAATTTTAAATCTTCAACTACAATGTCAGTATTTTTAAATGATATATTTTTATTATTCCTTTTTATAGGAGGATAATTATATATTTCTGCTAAATCAGAAAACACATAATTTGCACTTGACAACCCATCGACAAAATTCATAGCTGCCATCAATGGTCCAAATATACCCATCGACAAAATAACAATTAAAATGAAGGTTGCATAAGTTAAAGATCCATTAATACATAATAAAATTCCAATAGGAAGTACAGATATTAAAATTGCTGGTAAGACGGCCATCATTCCAGAAGTCCCAACAGCTACTTTTCTCATCCATTTTACGCCATATTCAGCATTTAAAACTACAGCATCTTCATATTGCTTATAAGAGGACTTAGCTCGTCCAAAGGCTTTAATTACTTGAATTCCATTAATGTATTCAACTGCCCTAGCATTCATATTTTTACTGATATTAGTATATTCTTCAAACCTTGGCTTATAATCTTTCATCATGATTAGCAAAAAAATATATGATATAGGTAATGTAGCCATTGAGGCTAATCCCATTCGCCAATCAAGAGAAAAAATATATACAACTAAGACTATCGGTATCAATGTTTTACTAGTCAATTCTGGAACCGCATGAGCTAATAGTGGTTCCACACTTTCAACTTTTTCAACAATTATACTCTTCAATACTCCAAAAGGTCTTGAAAGGGCATATCCCATGGGGACTTTAACCAATTTCTCAGTGACTTCTAGTCTTATCTCTCCAATTACTTTAAAAGTTGCAATATGAGAAATAGAGGTTGAAAAAATGTGAAATAACTCACATAAAACTAATGATATTACAAGTGTAATTAACCAGGGTCTATAATATATTAAAGCATCTGCCTTACCATTTAATAATAGGATAGTTAACTTATATACTGAGTAATATTGAAACATAAAAGAACCAACACTCAATATAGCAAATACAATTGATAATAGATAAAAGAATTTGTGTCTACTTATATATTTAAATAAAAATTTATATCCTGCATTCTTATTTTCTAATGATTTTTCTTTTGCCATTATATTTTACCTTCTTTTTTAGTTATAGGCATTTGGACCTTACCTTCTTTTAAATCTTTAAATGATTTTAATAATAAAACTAGAACAACAATCGTTAATGATGCATCCAATAAAAATGAACCTAAATAGACAAAATTAACTCCAAAAATTCTTGGTAAGAAAATCATTGCAGGAATATAAAGAATAACTTGTCTAAGCATTGCAACTATGCTAGCTATTTTCCCTTTATTAATAGAGGGGAAATAACTCATTCCATTCATTGTAATTGCAAGCAAGGGGATAACGGATATAAAAATTCTAAAATTTGTAATATTTTCTTTGCTTACGACAGATTTGAACATGAGAGATAATACCCATTGAGGATTTCCCATTAAAAATAACCATAAAGGCAGAATAAATATGAGGGCAGATACAATAAATATTTTAGTCGCTTTTATTACCCTATCATATTGTCTTGCCCCAAAGTTAATTCCTACAGTCGGTTGGAGAGATCTCATTATTGCAAATAGTGGAGTCATCATAAATAACATTAGGCGGTAACTCACCCCATAAAAGGCTAGATCATAAGTTGTTCCAACAACTCCTATAGAATTTAAAATTACTATTCCTTGTAAAACGCTCATAATAGACATTATCAAAGAAGGAAGCCCCATAGATTTAATATTGGATATAATATCTCTATCTCTAGAAATGCTGAGTAAATTTGCTTCAAAAGAGGGTTTATTACTTTTTAAATAAATGGCTCCTAATAAAGTATAAACAAACATTCCTATGTTTGTCCCCCAAGCCGCACCAACCACTCCGAAATGAAAAACCCCCATTAATAAATAGTTTATAATTATATTGGATCCTAATCCTAGTCCCATTATTAATGCAGCTGTACCCATCTTTCCTTCAGCTCTAATTATTAAGTTATATGCTAATCCAAAGACCCAAAATAATGTCCCAAAAATAGTAATTCTAAAATAAGTTAACCCTAGGGCTAAAGCTTCTCCCTCACCGCCCATAAATACCATTAAAGGTTTAGAAAATATAAATAATACTACCATCAAGAAAAGAGTACATATCAACCCCATATAATTGGCATTCCCTAATATTTTTCTCTGGGCACCTTTATTATTTTCACCTATAACAATGGATAAGTAAGCTCCAGCACCACCACCTATCAAAGACCCAAAACCCACCGATATTTGAGTCAATGGGTATGCTACCGAAACTCCGCTTAAAGCAATTTCTCCAACAAAACGACCTACGAAAATTGCATCAAAAACCGTATTAAGGCCATGCAATATCATAGCTATAACAGCAGGCAGAGATAATTTAATCATAACCTTCCAAAGGTTATCATTTAAAATTAGACTCTTATTATTGTTCATAAACACTCCCAATAATGTTAGTTTATTCTAACATTAAATTTAAAAAAAATATGATGCTAATTCTCGCATCAATAATTATTCTATTGATTAATTATATCAATCCAACCTGAATAATAAAAATTAGATATATATTCAACTTGTTCTTTTGCTTGTTCTATTGGTAAACCAAGAGAGAGAACCTTAAATATTGCTAAAATACTATTCTCACTTAGAATAGCAATAATAGTATTGGTTGGGCGTTTTTTTATTTTAC
Organism: Pleomorphochaeta sp.; assembly: GCA_028532815.1. Classification (GTDB taxonomy): domain Bacteria; phylum Spirochaetota; class Spirochaetia; order Sphaerochaetales; family Sphaerochaetaceae; genus Pleomorphochaeta. The sequence goes on along the minus strand of JAQQAS010000053.1, from coordinate 67,016 downwards.
CTGCTTGAAATAAATAGTCTACAAAAACTATAGTATTCTTTATTTCTAAATCTACAAATCTTTCAATATAATATTGATATTTAGTACCTTGTGACTTCAAAAATATTAAATAAAATTCATTATAGTGAGCATAAATATAATCTATTAGGGGATATATCATATTCTCAGAATTATTTCCTAAATTAGAGATCTGGTTTTCTATATCCCCTTCAAAAAATTCTTGAATATTAATTTCCATTAATTTGTAGAGTTCTTCAGAAGTATCTTTTACTAAAGTGTCAAATATGTCACTTTTGCTAGTAAAATATCCATAAATAGCACCAGTTGATACTTTGGACAATTTTGCTATATTTCGCAAGGAGGCCCCTTCAAAGCCTTTTTCTAAGAACTCATCAATAGCCACCTTAAGTATTTTCAATCTAGTTGATTCACTCATTGTGTATCCTTTTTTACTATTTATAACACTGTTATATTTTATACAATTAAAAGTTAGCCATGTCAACCTTTTATGCAAATATTAATTCAAAATCATTTCTAATAGTAATTTATTACATCTAAAAATTAACTATTCTTATTAAATATTAAAACAACTCCCTACTATTTAAGAAGTTATCAACAGTTTTATTATATTATTTTATTCCAACTCGGTAACTCAAAATTAGCATACAGCATTTAACGTGTTTAATTGCGCATTTTATTTCTATGATTACTTCAATTATCTATTATTTACAGCTAAATTTAAATATTTTGGTACACTTAGAGTTGTAGGAAAATATTTTTATTTTATGCATTTATACTTTTTAATAATTTCTTTAATTCTTCAATACTTAAATATCTACCTTCATATTTTCTATGTAACATTGCATGACAATTAGGACATACAGGAATAAGATCCGTTTCAGGATTTACTTTACAGTCTTCTTTGATTTCATTTAATGGTTTTATATGATGAACATGAATAAATCCCTCTCCAATATCACCATAATTTTTCTTGAAATTCATTCCACAAGCTCTACAATTTGTTCCATATTTTGCTATACATTCTTCACTAGCTATTGGATTCCTTTCATATTTATTGACTTTTAGAGTTATTTGAGAACCTTCATGCAAGGAGTCGGTATTTTGATTATTTATTTCAATATAATCAGTATTAGTAATATTTGAAAAAAAAATATAAGCCTATTGAATTAAAAAAACTAAGTCTCAAAAAACAAGCTTTAAATGAGTACTAGAGTCTCTTAGTACTTAAGGTATGTTATTACATAAATTATGTTATTGAGAGCTCTAGAACACAATTTTATTTAATAGAAATAATATTTGGATTTAAGCAATGCGTAAATATTAAGGAAAATTGAGTTGGTGAATTGTAGTAAAAAGAATACTCTTTTTTTGTTTGTAATTTTATTTTTAGTAAGTTATTATTATAACAAATATAGCTAGTTAAACTATATAAAATTAATACCTAAAGGAGTTCCTGTAATGACAACTTTATCAGCAATGGATAAAAGAAATTTTGAAGACTTATTTGATATGAATACAGGATACGTAATTAATTTTTCAAATTCAAGTTTTCAACAATTTATTAAAGCTTCAATAAATATAGATATTTACGAAGATCTTAAATATAGTGAACATACTTCTAAAGCAAATAAATTACGCCAAGTTTGGAATCAAGAACCAACTTATTTAGTTGGAAAATTAATGCTTGATTTATTAGACTATTTCGAAAATTATAAATTAAAACAAAACAAGCTCTCAGAATTCGATAAAAAAATGATAGAAAAACTTCGTATTGTATCAACGGAACTATCAAATAATAAAAATAATGTTAAGTTACCTGTCAATAAAGATTATAATCTAAATGTTTTACAAGCTGATATTGAGCAATCGTTGAGTCAAAATAAGCCTATACTTTGTATTGATAGGCTTCACACTTTTACAGTTAGGTTCATAAGAGAAATTTGTAACAACAATAATATTGAAATAAAAAGTGATAAGGGAAAATTTTATTCTTTACAAAGCTTAATTGGTAAATTAGCCAAAACATATGAAAATGATAATTTATTTCAATCAAATTTTCATATTGTAGTAATTAAATCAAGTATCTCATTGTTTGAATCATTTAACGATATTAGAAATAATAAAAGTTTTGCCCATGACAATGATATTATAGGAGACCTAGAAGCAACTTATATTGTTAAAAGTATTTCTGAATTATTAATTTTTATAGATAAGATTGAAAATCTTAGACAAAAAATAACAAATTCACAAGAGGCTCCAAAAGAAGATGATTATTATTCTGATATTCCTTTTTAAGAATATTATGTATAAAATATATATATTAATAATAATATTCGCTTTGAATTTTAAAATAAGAAAAGTTGAGCTGGATACCCTTTTATAAAATAGAGGTGTTAGTAGTATATGTGAGTAAGTTTTACAAAAGAAATAATTAGATTACTTATGAATTTAAAATATCTATTTGTATTCTAACCGTGCTACAATAATTTTAAAGGAAGATATAATATGGATGAAATAAAAAAAATTCCAATCCCAACCCCAGGTGAAAAAGAATTACAAAAATATTTAAATACTTGGGAGTCTCTTGAAAACTATGTTGCTCAAGAAAAAGCACTTAATAATTTATTTTTTAAGGTTTATCCTAATAATACTAATATTCATGAAGTTCTCATTAAGGTAAGTACCCTAAACGACTTTTATAGTACTAATATATTTTCACCTTATATAATTGCAAAACATATTATAACTTTAAATATAGATAAGAAGCTAAAAGAGGGTGATATTTCTTTAGTAGAAGATATAGCAAATGTAAGCATGTCTAAAGATAAGAAAATTTACTTTTACTCTTTTGCTACAAAGTACTGTAGTCACCATCAACCTTCAAGATATCCCATATATGATAGTTGTGTAGATGAAGTTTTATGGCATTATAAAAAAGAAAATAATTATTCCACATTTAAAAGAAAAGATTTAAAAAATTACAATATATTTAATAAAACACTTAAAGATTTTAAAGATTTCTATAATCTTAATAATTATAGTTTGAAAGAAATTGATAAATATTTATGGCAATTTGGTAAAGACTATTTTAATAAAAACATTAAATGTCCTGTTTGTAGTTCTTCAAAAAGAGAAAAAATTATTTATGGAATGCCAACTGAAGAATCTCTCAAACAAGATCAAACAACGCCTTTACACCAAGTAAATTTTAATCAAGACTCAAAACATCCAATTTATCATTGTCAAAACTGTGGATATAAATGGTGATATTATTTTTAAACTACCCATCAAACATACTCTCACTTATATCCAAATAAACAAAATCAAGTAGCCGATAAAATACAAGAAATGCATCAAATGAAATAATATTTTGGTACACTTTTGGTATGCTTAATAGTTTTAGCAACAAATAACTCCCTACTATGTAAGGAGTTATTTTATTTATAGTATTATTCCCACTCAATAGTTCCAGGTGGTTTACTTGTAATATCGTAGAGGACTCTATTTACCCCTGCAACTTCATTACAAATTCTACTAGCAGCATTTTGAAGTACTTCTGGTGGCATTCTATACCAATCAGCAGTCATTGCATCTTCACTAGTTACAGCTCTAAGGGAACAAACTTCTCTGTAAGTTCTCTCATCACCTTGAACACCAACACTCTTTACAGGTAATAAACAAGCTAAGGCTTGCCAAATATCGCCATATAGGCCTGCTTTAGTGATTTCTTCAATAAAGATTGCATCTACATCTCTTAAGGTGTCTAGTCTCTCTTTTGTGATTTCACCTACACATCTAACACCAAGGCCTGGACCTGGGAAAGGATGTCTATTTACCATATGTTCAGGAAGACCTAATTCTCTACCTAATTCTCTAACTTCATCTTTAAATAATTCTCTTAGAGGTTCTAATAAATCCCATTTTAAATCTTCAGGTAAGCCACCAACGTTATGGTGTGACTTAATTGTTGAAGATGGACCACCAAATGCACTTTGAGATTCAACAACATCTGGATATAGTGTACCTTGTGCTAAGAATGAAATATCTCCAGCTTGGCGTGCTTCATTATAGAAAGTATCAACAAATAATTTACCAATTATCTTTCTTTTAGCTTCTGGTTCACCAACACCTTTAAGAGCATCCAAGAATGCATTTTCTGCATCTGCATATTGTAATCTAATAGAATAATTATCTCTGAAAATCTTTTGAACATTTTCAGCTTCATTTTTTCTTAATAATCCATTGTTTACAAATACACAAACTAATTGATCTCCGATTGCTTTATGAATTAGAACCGCGGCTACAGAAGAATCTACACCACCTGAAAGACCACATAATACTTGCTTATCTCCAACTTTTGCTCTAATTTCTTCAACGGCTTTATCAACAAAGCTAGTCATAGACCAAGTTCTATCACATTTACAGACCTTTATAACAAAGTTTTCAATTAATTTAGTTCCTTCTAATGAATGTACTACTTCTGGGTGGAATTGAACTCCATAGAATTTTTTATCAAGATTTTCAACGGCTGTAATTGGACAGTTCTCTGTTGAAGCTATAATTTCAAAACCGTCAGCTAGTTTAGAAACTGAGTCCCCATGACTCATCCAAACTTGTGATTTATCGCTGATAGAATCAAATAAAAGAGACTGTTTTACAATATCAATATTGGCCAAACCATACTCTTTCTTTAGAGGACAAGATACTTCTCCACCATTTTGCTTCATCATAACTTGTAGACCATAACAAATACCTAAGATTGGGATACCTAGTTTGAATATGTCATCATGTACTCGAGGAGAACCTTCAGCTGATACTGAAGCTGGTCCACCTGAGAATATAATCCCATCAGGATTTAGGTCTTTTATCTCATCAACACTACAATTAAAAGGTAGTATTTGAGAATATACACCAATTTCTCTAACTCTTCTTGCAATCAATTGGCTATATTGTGCGCCAAAATCTAATACAACTATCAAAAATGATTGTCCCTTCTGTTGCATTTCAACTCCCTACTCAATTTTTATATCGCTATTGTTGTGTTTTTTTACTATTATTTCAACAATATAATCATATAATTTTCTAATTTTTAAAAAAAAGCGCTAGAAAATCTAACGCTTTTATTTCTTATTTTAATAATTTAATAGTCCTTGCACCGGTGGATAGGCTTTGATAACAGCTCTAGAAAGTGCATACCCGGCAATAACCCCTATTCCCGATTGCCCAATGTTACCAGGAATCCCTGCAGCAGCTGCAGCAAATCCTAAACTCATAAATATTGCAGAAAGAACAAAATAGCCACCAGCTACAATAATTACACAAGCAACCATTGCTAAAATAACCTTAATAGTTGAAACTTTAACTAAATTACTTATATCTTGAGAACTTCTTTTTACAATTAAGGCCACAACTAAACCTTCAAGCCCATGTACTACAAAGGAAATTGGTGCCCATTGAGGATATCCTGAAATTATATCAGCAATCGCTGTACCAAGACCTCCAGCTATTAAAGCTGTAAGTGGACTGAAAGTAAAAGCAATAAAACAAATTGCTAAATCACAAAGGTTTAAATAACCTTTTGTAGGTGTTGGTATTTTTACAAGTATAGTAAAAACTACAACCACAGCGGTAAGAACAGCAATCAAAGATGTTCTTAGAGCAGAATTAGATTTTCTTTTCTCCATAATTTTATCCTCAAAATTTTTTAAATGTGAGTAACAGTACCATAAATAAGAATATTATAGCAATTGTTTGAAAGATAAAATACTTATAACTTGATAACATATGGTAATTAGTTCTTTTAGTTTTTAACCCATATCCTCTACTCTCTAGTGCCATAGCAAGAGATGGAATTGTCTTTAATGAAACTACCAATGCACTAGTTAAAGTTGGAAATAAATTCTTTAATCTCTTCTTTTTTAATTGATTCGATCTTCTTAGACTATGGGAATCAGATATTTGATTAAAAGCATCAAATATTGTAGGGATTGTTCTAAATACTAATGAAATGGTTAAACATGTTTTATATGGTACAAAAAAAGATTGCAATGCTAAAATAAAGGCATTCATTTTAGTTGTTAAAAATAAAAGAGAACATGCAAAGGTTATTGAAAAAAACCTCAATGATAATGTTAAACTATGAATCAGTCCTTCATATGTTAAAATTAAATTATCTTTATATATTAACAATGGTGTACCACTTCTCTCATAAAACGGAGAAAATATAATTACCAAAATTATCATAGGTAATATTGCTTTTAATATATTTGTTGTATTTTTAATCCCAACAGAATAAAAAGACAATGAAACTAATAAAATTGATAATGTTAATATTCCTGAAAAATAAATTGGCAAAAATACAAAGACACAAGCTATTAGAAGTGCTATTACTTTAGCCCTAGCATCTACTCTATATAAAAAGCCTTTTCCTTCAAAAAATATTGTTGCACTGCTCATAATATTTCCTCAACAATACCATCTTCAAATAGATAAGTTCTATCACTGATTTCTTTTGCAAAATTATCATCATGGGTAATGATTATCAAAGCGGAACCTTTTTCACTTAACTTATCAATTATATAATATGAATCTTCATAACTCATAGCACCATCAATTTCATCTAATATTATAAATGGTCTATCTAATAAATAATATACTCCGGCTTGTAAAAACTTTCTAAGAGCAAAACTCATAGTTGAAGGTGTTTCATCTAATTCTAAATTAAATAGTTTAGCACATGATTGTACTTTTTCCTTTATTTGTTTTGAAGATAACCCTTCGATGTTTTCTAATCCATATGCTAATTCTTCATATACAGTTGGTAAAAAAATCTGTAAATCTGGATTTTGAAATAAGTATGCAACTTTAGTTTGTAGTAGATCTTTGTTAATTTGTTCATCATTTAATGTCAATTTACCAGTAAGAGGTTTATCTAAACCACAAAGTATTCTACTCATTGTAGATTTGCCACTACCATTTTTACCTACTAATCTAATAATTTCCCCTGTTCTAACAATAAAATTATCGCAATGTAAATTGAATTTTATACTTTTATTACTCTCTCTAACTCTTTCAATTTCTAAGGATGATATTTCTAATTTCTCTTTTTTAATTAATAAATTATCTTCTCTAAAATCTTTTGATTTTAATAATCTTGAGTTATTTAAATAATGATGTATAGCTTGGTGAGTGAACTGAGTTTTAAAATCTTGATTATTATGAATTTGCCCATTCTCTAAGGTTAAAATTCTATTAAATACATTATTAAATTGATTTAAATATCTAGCACTCAAAACTATAAAAGTATTATTTTTTTCTTTTATTTTTTTTGCTAAAAGATCTCTATATTCTTTATCTAGGTCATCAAAAGCTTCATCAAATACTATAATCTTAGAATTAATAGCAAATGAAATAGCTAAAAGAAGTCGCTTTCTTTCACCCCCAGACAATTCACTAGGAGATACTTCTCTATATTTCTCTAGCCCCCAATCTATAAGAGCAGAATTGACTATTTCAATTATTTTATTTCTTTCAATGCCTATAGTTTCAAAAGGAAATGCAACTTCATCTTCAACTGTTGTAGTTATAAACATTTCCATGGGATTTTGAGAAACGTAACAAATTTTGTCAATTAATTGATACGGTTCATATGAATTTATATCCTGATTAAACAGTTTAATTGACCCCTCAATTTCACTAGGGATAAACTTAGTTAATAAATTTGAAACTAGTCTTGAGAGCGTTGTTTTCCCTTCATCACTATTTGCTAAAATTAGAACTTTCTCTGCTTCTTTAACTTGGAGATCCAAATTATCAAAAGTGTTATCTGTTTTTTTTTCAGTCCAACTTTTATATTTAAATCTCAAAGAATTAATATCAAGGGCTAACATTATTAATACTTTCTAACCGGGAGCTTCTCATATGCATCTTTGATTTGTGCAGAAATAATTGAGGGGAGTTCTTTTTGCTCTTCTTTAGTTAAGCCTTTTGCACTTATTGGTGGAAGTATTGTGATATTACAATCATATCTATGGAACCCTTTTTTATCTTCAAAACCACTTCTAGTTCCTTGGATTGCTAAAGGGACAATTAAGCTTTCAGCTCTTATAGCCATTTTATAACTTCCAGCTTTCATCTCACCCATTTTTCCATTTTTACTTCTAGTTCCTTCTGGGAAAATAATTACAGATTTCCCTTCTTTCAGTTCTTTTGTACCATTTAAAATAGCTTTGATAGAAGATTTTGGGCTTTTTCTATCTAATAATATAGCTTCAATTCCTTTGGCAAAAGATCCTACAAAAGGAGCTTTTAAAACTTCAATTTTTGCTATAGGAGATGTTTTTATTTTTAATTTGCCGACATATGCACAAATATCAAGCAAACTTTGATGATTTGAAATAAAACAAACATTAGATATATCTTTTGGTAAATTTTCAATTCCATTAACACTGACTTTATAATTTAATAACCAAATTGCAAAACTAGCTAAATGTGGAGCCCATGCCCAATATATCTTTTTTGAGGCTTTTTTAAAGCCTAATAATCTTATAAAATTTGCAGGAAGAACACAAAATATTGTAGAAATTATAACTCCTATTACAAATAATATCGCTGCAAAAAAATAATGTACATATTTCATAATTATTACCATTCTTTATAAATTAATATATTAAAAAAATAATCTATCTAAGTCTGTAGAACAAGACTATTTTTTAGAAAATTTAGAAAAAAGCTTCTTAAAGAAACCAATTTTCTCTTTTGGAGCATTTTTAGTAGAGTTTTTAGACTTCTTTATAACAGGTGTCTTGTTTTGCTCTAAACTAACCTTAGCAGGTCTTTGGCCTTTTTCTAAAGGTGCATTTGGCTTTTTAACTGGATTTGGATGTTTATTAATCTCAGGATTACCATATTGTTGTTTATAATAATTAAGTCTTTCTTCTAAAGTTAAGCGCTGAATTTCTTTATAAGATTTTCTATTCTTATTAATAGGATCTTTTTTCTTATAATTATTTCTAGGTTGTTGAGATCTAGGAGTGGAACTTGCTTTAGAAACTTTTTTATCTTGACTATTATAAGGTTTTCTTTTATTCCTATCAGTATTTTTAGTATAAGGTTTTGAATTTCTAGAGTTAGTATTTCTACCTTTCTTTGAAGCATATTCTTTTTCACTTACTAAATCTCTAAATTTAAGATTTTTACTCTTATCTTCAATAGATAAGAAATCTTCTTCCTCAACCCATTTAACAGGAATTTTCATTTCAATATATTTTTCAATGGGTTCAAGGCCATAGATATATTCTTCGCATGCTAATGTAATTGCTTTACCGGTTTTACCAGCTCTAGCTGTTCTTCCAATTCTGTGAACATAATTTTCAAAATCTTCTGGAATATCGTAGTTAATTACAAGTTGGAGATCATCAATTTGAATACCTCTAGCTGCAACATCTGTTGCTACTAAGAATTTAATATTTCCATCTTTCATACGACTGATAGTATTTAATCTCTTAGATTGACTCATATCACCCATTAAATATTTTGTTGTATATCCATTTAGAGTTAATCTTTTTGCAATCTCGACTGCTTTTGCTTTTGTATTTGTAAAAATTAATGCGTTATCACAATTCTCTCTTTGCATTAAATATAAAAAAAGTTGAAACTTTTCATCCTTTGCAACGTGATATAATTCTTGATCAATTTTATCAACACAAATTTCTTCAGGTTCAACTTCAATTTCAACAGGTTCACTCATATAAGACCAAGCTAAATTTCTAACTCTAACACTTAGGGTTGCAGAAAATAACATAGTTTGAATATGTTTTTTGTCTCTAAGAAGTGAGAACATTTTTTGAACATCAGGATAAAATCCCATATCAAACATTCTATCAGCTTCATCTAAAACAAACATATCAAATTGTTTAAAATCAATTTTTCTACTTTTTTGGAAATCTAATAATCTTCCAGGAGTACCAACAAAAATATCACAATCTTGTAAAGCTTTTTCTTGCTTTTCATAGCCGACACCACCATAAAAAACACCAACTTTCAATTTGATATTTGAGCTAAGTAATTTTGCATCTTGCTTTATTTGAACAGCTAACTCTCTTGTTGGTGCAACTATTAGAGCCTTTGGTAAGGGTTCATTGTTTTCAATAGCGATTGCTATTCTTTGCATTATTGTTAATAAATAGACTGCAGTTTTTCCTGAACCAGTTTTTGACTGCACCATTAAATCTTTGTTTTCTAAACTTATCGGTAATACTTTTTCTTGTACTTTAGTACAGTCTTCAAAGCCCGCATTAGAAATACCTTTTAATACATTTTCATGAAAAGGTAACTGTGTAAATTTCATTTATATTTTCACCTTAATTAGGAATTATTTCTTCAAACTAATAAAAGAATAATATAAATTTACTATTATTACAAGAATGCAATGTTTTCTAAGCTTTTAACTATCGAATTGTTCTTTTTCTCTTACTATTTTCATTAGAGATAAAGTTCTTGAAAAATTGGTATCAAAACCAACATCATCTATAGCTTTTATTGGCATCGCTGCCATGGAGGTAGATGATATAAATACTTCATCGAATTTCTTTTCTCTAATTTCTTTAAGCAAAGGAGCTCTCATCACAACTTCAATACCTAACTGTTCACTAGCTTCAAGTATTCTAGTTCTTGTTATTCCTTCTAATACAAATTCATTAGCGGCTGTATATAATTTATTATTTTTAAATCCATAAAAATTAGATCTAGTTCCCTCTAAAAGGTATCCATCTCTATTTACTAAAATTGCTTCAAAAGCACCTCTACTTCTAGCATCTTCTAAAGCTATATAACTTAGCAATAAATTACTTGTTTTAAATTTAGGGAAAAGTCTTTCACCTTCGTAAGTTGTAACTAGTACTCCATCTTGGTAATAAGAATCGGGATAAGAAATTTTATCTGTATAAGTTATAAATAATTTCGCATCATTTCCACCGATAATTAAAATTCTCATTGTTGCTTTGTCAATTTTATCAACATTGATTAAATCAATTATACTTTTCTTAATTTCACTTCGTCTAAAAGGATGACGCAATTTAATGCCAACACATGAATTAAATAATCTAGTTATATGATCTTCTAAAAAGATAGCTCTTCCATTTACCACTGAGATAGACTCATAAGCTGAAAAACTAAATTGAACTTCTCGATATGCTATATTAACAACTGCATCTTCAACTTTAACTATTTTACCATTCATTATTGCATGTTCTTTGAACATTATTTATTCCTTCTTTACTCTTGGTATTTTAAAATCTCTCTTGGTTTGCTTCCGTTTGGTGGACCAACTATTCCTTGTTCCTCCATTTCTTCAACAATCCTTGCTGCCCTGTTATACCCAATTTTAAGTCTTCTTTGCAAGAAGGATGCTGAAATATTTCCTCTTTCGTATGCAATTCTTAATGCTTCTTGCCATAAATTTTCATCATCATTTACATCAACATCACTTGAAGAAGAATTATCATCTTCATAAGGGTCTTCGAAATAAGACTCATCAATATAATCAGGTTCTTCTTGTCTCTTTGCAAAATCAACTATATCTTCTACTTCTTCATCAGATAAGAAAACACCTTGCATTCTAGTTACTGCTTTTCCATTTGCACTAAAGAGCATATCACCCTTTCCAAGTAAATCTTCTGCACCAGTTGTTCCAATTATTGTTCTTGAATCTTGAATAGAAGTAACTGCAAAAGCCACTCTTGTAGGTAAATTATTTTTAATAACTCCAGTTATTACATCAACTGAGGGTCTTTGTGTTGCAAATACTAAATGAATACCAACAGCTCTACTCATTGCAGTAAGTCTAGATACTTTTTCATCTAAGTCTTTTCCCGCTGTACTCATAAGAGATGCAAATTCATCAATTATTACTACAATATATGGCATTTTAACTTGAGCTATTTTCATTTCTTTAATTTTCTTATTATAGCCTTTAATATTTCTAACACTCATTTTCGCAAGCATCTTATTTCTTCTATCCATTTCATCTATACAGAAATCTAAGACTTTCAAGGCTCTCTTAGTATCTGTAATTACAGGAGTTAATAAATGAGGAATACCATTATAAATTGTAAGTTCAACTACTTTAGGATCGACCATAATAAGTCTAACATCACGAGGTGTTCTTGAATAAAGGATTGAACAAATCAAGGAATTAACACATACACTTTTACCAGAACCGGTAGATCCTGCAATTAGCATATGTGGAGATGTTGCAACATCAAAAGATTTACAATCTCCATACAAAGTTCTTCCCATTGTCATTGGGATTGCCATATCCGATGTATCCACACTAGTTAACACTTCTTTAAAGCCTACGATATCGCGTTTAATATTGGGAATCTCTACTCCAACTGCATTTTGCCCAGGAATTGGTGCCAAAATTCTAACTTTTTTAGCTGCAAGATTCATTGCAATATTATCTCTAAGGTTGGTAATTGAATTAACTTTTATTCCAGGAGCTGGAACGATTTCAAACATAGTTACAGTTGGGCCTTGAATAATATTTCTCAATTCAACATCGTATTTAAATTGTGCTAAGGTTTCAATTAAAATTTGTGCTTGAAGTTTTACATCTTCATTAATCTCATGTGTTGTTTGAGGATACTCATTTAATAAAGATTTAGGTGGAAATTTATAAGAAAACCTATTTGGATTTAACATATTTGAGCTAGACAATCCAGCAACTGCAGATTCTAAATCTTCATTAAATTCAACAGTTTTAACTATTTCTTCCTTTTCGTCTACTAGTTGAGCATTTCCTACAGGCTTTGCAGTACTATTATAATTTGCACTAGCATAAGAATTTTCTTCTAAAGGCTTTTGTTTAACTATTTCACTACCATTTGAACTAAGATTTGAAGAAGTAGGGGTTGAAATATTGTTTCCAAAATCAATATCTGAAAAATCATCATTTAACAATTCTTCTTTTTTATGTACAACTTTTTTATTAATCTCATCTATTATAGAGGATGTTGCTTGTTTTTGTGATTCTTGTTTTGTAACAACTTGCTCAACTTCTTGCTTTATTGCATTCTTTTCAGTTGCTTGAATTAAATGACCACCTCTCATAACATTTTTGATAGGATCATTAAGATAATCTTCATTTCTCTTCTTAACAACTGCAGAGTTTTTCCTTACCTTACTATTGTATATACTAGAGAGTTTGTTTTGAGCTTCTTCTATCTCTTTCTCTCTGTGAGCCTTTACAGCAGAGCTTTCTTTCTTTGGTGATATATCAATATCATTATTTGTAGTATTTTTATTTTTCTCAATTCTTTGCGATAAAATTGATTTAAAACTTAATGGTTGATTATCTGAAGAGGGTATAATCGGTGCTTTTTTAATCTCATGAGGATTATTTAGCTTATTCATTTTTTCTTCAACATTTTTCTTAGCTAATTTTAATGTTTCTAAGGATATTGTTTGCTTAGAGTTTATATTTGAAACAAAGTCATCTTCTATCTCTGGTTTATTTTCAAAATCAGTAGATTCATATTTCTTCACATTTGTAGGAGTTTTAATACTTCCAACATCCAAATTTGTTAAATCTTTGTTAATAAATGAAAGAGTTGGAACATCGATAGGTTTTGGAAATTCAACGCCTAAATCACTTTTTTCTATCTTTGAAGACCTGTTTTTTACTATAGGTTTATCTGTTTCTTCACTTAAAGAAGGATTTGTTTTTTTAGCTGTTTTTGTTTTCTTAACCTTATTTTTCTTTATTTTATTTATCTGATTGTGTTTCTCATCTAAAAAATTACAAATGGGATTAAAAATAATAAGTAAAACAAGTTCTGCTAATAAACTTAATAAAAGTCTAAATGAAATTTCACTAGATGTTAAACTATTATTTAAGATGCTATTTGTTAAAAACTTTGGGAATTCTTGCTCTGTTGCTTTTAGGGTTATTAAGTATGAACTATAAACAAACATTATAAAGATTATGATTTTTATATAAGAATATGGGCGCTTGCCTCTATAAGTAAATATCATTAGGGATACAATAAACAAGGAGATAAAGGTTGGTAGTAGTAATAAAACATTATTATCTAAAAAACTTACATATTTAGCTAAAAAAGTACTAACTTTAGTTGAGAATGGTATTAAAGCAGTTGGTTGTGAAAAAACTGTCACTAATGTAGTAGAAATAAAAAATAGAGATGAAAGCAAAAATAGTAATGCGACAATTAAAGAAAATTTAGTCCCCTTTTTCTTACTTTTGGTTTCATCTATTTCTTTACTTTTATCTTTAGAATTTTTATTTGTTTTTTTCGTACTCACTTCTTTTCTCACATGTTTTTTTTTGTATATTATCATACCATATATAGACAAATTCTTCGACTAAAAATTACATATAAAAACACGATTGTATAAAAAAAATTAAAAAAAAGAGCTATCAAAGCTCTTTTTCTCTATTTAATTTATTTTTTTTGTTAACAAACATAGCATCCTTGGTGCATCAATAAAGGGAGTAAATAAATCAACATATTCACTATTCCATTTACTTTTGCACTCTTCTTCAACAATTTTCAATTCAGCATCAACGCTATCTTTTTTAGCCTTATATGTTACAACAATTGATTCTTCATCTGTTATATTATCTATATAATCAATTATATCAAACAAAGGATGGAAAGCTCTAAATGTTACAATATCAAAAGTCTCCTTCACATCTTTTAGATCTTTATCAATTACCCTAACTCTATCATTTATTTTCAAAGCAACAATAGCATTATTTAAGAAATTTACTCTCCTACTCATCCTTTCAACTAAAACAAATTTATTTTCTTGAAAATATATAGCTAAAACAATTCCTGGAAGACCGGCACCAGAGCCGACATCACATATAATGCTATCTTTAGTAATATGCTTTTCAATTTCCTTTACCGCAACTAAACTATCCATTATATGCTTTGTAATAATCTCTTCATTTTTAGCACCAACTAGTTTATAGGCTTTGTTAAATAATTCAATTTCTGATACATATCTTAAAAGTTTATTAATTTGTTGATCACTTAATTTAATATCAACTTGTGATAAACAATCTCTTAATACATTTTCATATTTCACTATTTTTTACTTCCCCATTTTTTGACATGCACCATCAATACTGCAATATCAGTAGTTCTAAGACCACTTATTCTGCTAGCCTGTCCAATACTTCTAGGTCTAATTTGTTTACATTTTTCAATACCTTCACTACTCATACCACTAACACTATCGTAATCAAAATCATCAGCAATTCTAATTGATTCTAGACTAGCAAATCTTTTAACTTCTTTTTCTTGCTTTTTAATATAACCTTCATATTTAACATCAAGTTGTGTTTGATATCTTATAGGTTCACTATAAAGAGATAAATCAACAATTTTTTCCATCATATCATCAATTTCAACCTCAGGCATTTTTAGAGCTTGTAGTGCATTTTTTTGGTTATATGAATTTTGCTTTAATAGTTCTTTAACACTTTCGATTTTTGCTAACTTATTTTTTAGTCTTTCAAGCTTTTCTTCACTTTGAAGGCCCACTTTATAAGCTAATTCAGTAAGCCTTTGATCACAAGAATCATGTCTCATATTAAGTCTATACTCAGCTCTAGAAGTGAACATTCTATAAGGTTCTTTAGTTCCTTTAGTAACTAAATCATCAATTAATACACCTGTATAACTTTCAGCTCTTGATAGGACTATAGAATCTTCACCTTTAAGCTTTTGTGCAGCATTAATACCAGCCATTAAACCTTGGCAAGCAGCCTCTTCATAACCACTTGTTCCATTAGTTTGTCCGGCAATAAACAAACCACTAATTTTAATGGTTTCTAAAGACGGTAATAACTGTAGAGGATCCATATAATCATATTCAACAGCATAAGCTGGTCTCATAACCTCAACATTTTCAAGACCTTTAAGTGTTCTCATAAATTCATTTTGAACAAATTCAGGAAGGGATGAAGACAATCCATTTAAGTACATTTCTTCACTATTTTCACCTTCTGGTTCAATAAAGATTTGATGTCTATTTCTGTCTGGGAATCTAACTACTTTATCTTCAATTGAAGGACAGTATCTTGGTCCTTTTCCAACAATTTTACCTCCATATAATGGAGAAAGATGCATATGTTTTTTAATAATTGCATGTGTTTTTTCATTAGTCCAAGTTATGTAACAAGGAATAGAAGGTCTTTCTATTGTTTCATAGTCAAAGGAAAATGGCATCATTGGATCATCACCAGCTTGAATTTCTAATTCACTAAAATCAATAGAAGATCTTCTAACTCTAGCAGGTGTTCCAGTTTTCATTCTACCTAAAGTAAAACCATGTTTTCTAAGAGCTGTACCTAAACCAATTGCAGCACTCTCTCCTAGTCTTCCACAAGGAGCATCATATTGACCTATAAAGATTTTACCTTCCATAAAAGTACCTGTTGTTAGAACAACTGTCTTACTACTTATTCTATGGCCTCTCTCTGTTATTACACCATTTATTACATTTTTATCATGGTCAATCATTAAATCAACTACAGTATCCATAAAAATTTCTAAATTGTTTTGCAATTCAAGAGTATGTTTAGCTCTCATGTGGTAAGCAAATTTATCAGCTTGAGCTCTAGGGGACTGTACAGCAGGGCCACGTCTTCTATTTAAGATTCTATATTGAATCATAGTACTATCTATTAGGTGAGCCATTTCTCCACCTAAAGCATCGACTTCTCTAACTATATTTCCTTTTGCAAGCCCACCGATTGCAGGGTTACAAGAAAGGCGTCCTATCGCATCTATATTTTGTGTTACTAAAAGAGTTTTAAATCCTATTCTACTAGTAGCTAGACATGCTTCAATTCCAGCATGTCCACCACCAATTACAATTACATCATAATCCATATTTATTCCTTATTTTCCTACGCAGAATCCACCAAAAATCTTTTCAAGGATATCATCGCTTGTTATTTCTCCAGTCAATCCACCTAATGATGTGATTGCTGAATTTAATTCAACTGCAATAATATCTAATCCAATATCTAATTTCTCTAATTCTAAGGCATTAGTTAAAGCTTCTTTAGCTTCTTCTAATAGTTGATGTTGTCTACTTGATTCAATTACAAGAGTAGAATCATCAGAAATTTCTATTCCAGAGGCACTTTTTTCGATTATTGCATCGAATAAAAGATCTAAGCCTTCACCGGTTATGGTACTAATAGAAATTGCTTCTTTTCTATGTTTAATATCACGTTTAGTATAAGCTAAAATAGTTTTAGGGTTATCAACAATAGTTCTGTCAATTATTGTATCTTCATCAACACCATCAACTAGATATATAATTACATCACATATATCTATCAATTCCTTAGTTCTTTTAATTCCTTCATTTTCAATTAAATCATTACTATCTCTAAGTCCTGCAGTGTCAAACAATCTAACAGGAATTGATCTTATTGTAGTTTGAGCCTCTATATAGTCTCTAGTAGTACCTTTTATATCAGAAACAATAGCTCTTTTTTGTTTTAATAAAAGATTAAACAAAGAGCTTTTTCCTGCATTGGTGCTTCCAGCTAATACTATTTTAACACCCTGTGAGTATAGTCTACCAGTTTCATAAGTATTAGATAAATCTTCTATTGCTTTTTTTGTATCTTCAATCAAGTCTTTAGGGAAATCAAAATCTTCAACTTCATCTTCAGCATAGTCTAATTGAACTTCTATTGTAGCCATTGCTTGAAGTAAATTTTGTTTAAGTGATTCTATTCTCTTATGTAGAGCACCTTCTAATCTACCTAAAGCCAAGCCTCTTTCCATTTGGCTTTGAGAGGTTACAAGTTCATGTACAGCTTCAGCTTGTGTTAAGTCCATTGCTCCATTTAAGAAAGCTCTAAGAGTGAACTCTCCACCCTTTGCTTGTCTCATCCCATGTTTTGCTAATTCTTGCATAATAGCAGTAATTACAGCTAAAGAACCGTGAGAGGTGATTTCCACAGCTTCTTCTTTAGTATATCCATGTCCTTCCAAATTTACTGAAAGAACTACTTCATCTATTTTGTGATTATTTTCACCTAGTATATAGCCATGTAATAATGTTGCATTTTTACAATTTAATAAACTTTTAGGTCGTGAAAAGCATGAAGAGAGGGCTTTAATAGCCCCTTTTCCACTTATTCTAATAACAGCTAAAGCACTTTGATTCCATCCTGTAGCTAGTGCGAAAATAATATCATCTGTATTGTAGGTTTCCATAGCTCGGATTATATGATAGAGCGGCACAAAATGACAAGATAACAGACTATATTTCTAGACAATCTATTGTTACAAAATGATTTATGACGATAATAATTTTATTATTTATCACGAAATTCATTATTTTTACTAATTTTAATAACTCTATCAGTATTTTGAAAGAAAATAAAAGCCCAGTTTTTTAACACTGAGCTTTTTAAATGTTATAAATTAAATAAATTAAATTAATGTCTATTATTAATTTAAATAGTTTTTAATATTATTAAATGAAATATCTTGAACAACTTTATTTAACATATCCTTGTCATTGTAGATTTCACCTTCTTCAACCCAAGTTCCAATAATATTACATAAAATTCTTCTAAAGTATTCATGACGTGGGTAAGATAAGAATGATCTACTATCTGTTAACATACCTACAAAGTTTGGAAGCATTGAAAGGTTTGCTAATACTTTAATTTGTTCTTCCATACCATCTTTGTGATCTAAGAACCACCAACCTGAACCTAGTTGAACTTTTGATCTAACACCATCACCTTGGAAACAACCCATTAGAGTTGCAAGTGAATAATGATCTTTTGGATTTAGTGAATAAAGAATTGTTTTTGGAAGTTGATTTGTTTTTTCTAATTCATTTAAGAATGTTGAAGTTTTAAATGCAACATTAGTATCGTGTGAGCTATCAAAACCAGTATCTGGTCCTAATAAATTAAACATTCTAGTATTATTATCTCTTAATGCAGACATATGAATTTGCATTGTAATATTTCTTTTGTGATATTCTCTAGCTAATCTTAATAAAACATAAGCACTATATGCTTCAGCTTCATAAGAAGTTAGTTCTTCACCATTCATTTTCTTGTTAAAGATAACATTTGTTTCTGCTTGACTTAAGAATATAGCAGGAACACTTTCAATACCGTGGTCAGTAGCTTTACAGCCATTTTCAACAAAATGATCTAATCTTAATACCAATGCTTTAACTACATCATCAACACTGTCAATTTTAACATTTGCAACATCAGCTAGTTTGTTAATATAATCAACAAATCCTGCTTTATTAATATTTAATGCTTTATCTGGTCTGTAAGAAGGAAGAACTTTAGTTTCTAAATCGCCTCTTTCTCTAATAATCTTATGAGACTCTAAAGAATCAATTGGATCATCTGTTGTTCCAACAGCATAAACATTGAATTTTTTCATAATTCCATAAACATCTAAATCTTTATCGCTTTGCAATTTTTCATTAGCTAGATTATAAATTGTTTTAGCATTTTTAGTGTTTAAAGGAAGATTAATATCAAAATATCTTTGTAGTTCTAAATGAGTCCAGTGATATAATGGATTACCAATTAAATTTTCAGAAGTTTGAGCCCAGGCATAAAACTTATCATATGGATCAGCATCACCTGTAATTAGCTTTTCATCAAAACCGAAAGTTCTCATTTGTCTCCATTTATAATGATCTCCGCCTAACCATATATCAACAATAGAGTCAAATCTTTTATTTTCTTCTATTTCTTTTGGAATTAGGTGACAGTGATAGTCAAATATTGGCATATCTTTACAGGCATCAAATAATTCTTTTGCACTTTTAGTTTGTAGTAAAAAATCACTACCCATGAATTCTTTCATAATTTACTCTCCACTTTAAATTTTTTATATTTAAGATGAAAAAACTATCTCTAATGAGTTTTTTCTAGACTTTAAAATATGTTCTCTCATCCTTTTTGCTGCTAATTTATAATCTTCGTCAAGTAATGCGTTGATGATTTGTATATGTTCATCGTAAGTATCTGGAACTCTAAAAACTTTAATTCCCGAATATACTCTTATTCTCTGATTTTGAAAAGTTGTGTTTTCAAGTGTTTTTATTAGATAAGGGTTTTTGCTTGCATGATAAATTAAACTATGAAATTCATCATCTATCTCAAACTCCACTTTATCTTTTCTATAATCTCCACCATATAAGCGTTTAAAATCTTCTAATTTGCATCTATCAATATACATTCCATAATTTTCAATTATGTAAGGTTCAAGTAAAAGACGGGTTTCGAAAATAGATGCAATTAAATCTGGAGTTAAGGAACAAACAACTATACCTCTTTTAGGTAAAATACTTACAAGTTGCTCTTGCTCTAATCTCATTAAGGCTTCTCTAATAGGGGTTCTACTAACATTTAACTGAGAAGCTATCATTTCTTCATTTATAAATGCATTAGGTTGATATTCGCAATTAACAATTTTATTTTTTATAAATTCATATGCAACTTCTTTTAAAGTTTGCTTTTTTTTAGCCATGTATTATTCCTTAACAATTTCTTAAAAAGAATTATAGTTTATTCTTGACAAAAAAGCAATAACATATACAATGATGTATACAACAGTGTATATAAGAGGTGATTTATGAAAACTATTAATGATGTAACAAAAACTGTTTCAAGAAAAGAATCAATTCTTCAATTTGGTGAAGGTAATTTTTTAAGAGCTTTTGTGGATTGGCAAGTAGATGTTGCTAATGAAAAAACCGACTTTAATTCTAACGTTGTTATTGTTCAACCATTAGCTAATGGTTTAAGTAAGATGATAAACGATCAAAAAGGTCTATATACAACTATTACTCGTGGAATAAGAGATAATGAAGTAGTTGAAGACTATAGAAAAATCACAAGCGTTAGCCGTTGTATTAATGTTTATGATGAATTTGATAAATATATGGAACTAAGTAAAAGTGAAGATTTAAAATTTGTTGTATCTAATACTACAGAATCTGGAATTTCTTACTTAGAAAACTGTAAATTAGATGATGCTCCAGCCGCATCTTTTCCAGCAAAAGTTACTCAATTTTTATTTAGTAGATATAATTCCTTTGATAAAAAAGGTCACGGTTTAACTTTCATTCCTTGTGAATTAATTGATAAAAATGGTGATAACTTAAAAGCTATAATTCTCCAATATGCTAAAGAATGGAATTTAGGAGATGATTTTATTTCTTGGGTTAAAGAAGAATGTACTTTTACAAACTCTTTAGTTGATAGAATTGTTACAGGTTATCCTAGAAACGAAGCAGATAAAATCTGTGAAAAGATTGGTTATAAAGATAATTTATTAGATACTGCTGAGTTATTCCACCTATGGGTAATTGAAACTGACAAAGATGTTAATACTTTAAAAGAAGCTCTACCTTTAGAAAAAGCTGGTTTAAATGTAGTATTTACAGATGATATGTCTTTCTATAGAACAAGAAAAGTTAGAATCTTAAACGGTACTCACACCCTTATGGTTCTTGCAGCTCACCTTTATGGAATTACAACTGTTGATGAAGCATTAAATGATGAAACAGTTTATAAATTTATCAAAGAAGGTCTTTTTGATGAAATTATTGAATCAATGGATGGCGACAAAGAAATGCTTTTAGATTATGCAAGTGATGTTTTAACTAGATTTAAAAATCCTTTCTTAAATCACCAAGTATTAGCAATTTCACTAAACTCAACTTCAAAATTCAAAACTCGTGATTTACCTTCTCTTCTATCTTATGTAGAAAAGAATAAAAAAATCCCTCAAGCTTTGAGTTTCTCAATTGCTTCTCTAATTCGTTTCTACAAAGGTAGTGGTATTGAAAACAGAAGCATGAAAGGCTTCTATAATGATAGTGAATACTTAATTAAGGATGATGAATCTGTTTTAGAATTCTTCGAAACTCTTTATAAAGAAAATGACGAAGCAAATGCAGATAGCAGAAAAATTATTGTTAACAAAGTATTGTCAAATTCAAAATGGTGGGGCCTAGACTTAACACAAATTGATTCTTTAGAAGAAAGTGTAGTAAAACACTTTGATGCTATTTGTGAAAAAGGTATGAAAACAGCTCTTAGTGAATTTGTAAATAGGAATAACTAAATGGAAATAAAATATATTCAAATAAGAGAAGAAGACAATGTATTAATTGCTCTATATCCTTTATCAAAAGGTGAATTAATTAGCTTCGGCGATGTTAATTTTACTCTTTTAGAAGATATCCCTTTAGGACATAAAATTGCCCTAAAGGATATTAATGAAGGTGAAAATATTATCAAATATGGCTACCCAATTGGTAGTGCAAAAGCTTTTATCAAACAAGCTAGTCATGTTCATATTCACAATGTTAAAACTAATCTAAGCGAACAATTTGAATACTCTTATGATAGTGAAAAAGCAAATCAGATTAAAAAACAATGGGAAGATGATAATAAAGTAACTGATGATATTTTCATAAATGCTTATGTTAGAGAAAATAATGATATTGCAATAAGAAATGACATTTGGATTGTTCCAACTGTTGGTTGTGTAAACAAAATTGCAACTTCTTTAGAAATCTGGGGTGAAGATAAGATCAAAGGAACTAATATTGATAAAGTTCTAGCTCTAACCCACCCTTATGGTTGTTCTCAAATGGGAGATGACCATGAAAACACTAAAAAGATTTTAGCTAATTTAGTAAAGCATCCACATGCAGGTGGAGTTCTAGTCTTAGGTCTTGGATGTGAAAATAATACAATTGATAAATTTAAAGAAGAACTTGGTCAATACAATAGCGATAGAGTTAAATTCTTAATCGCTCAAGAAAGTGAAGATGAAGTTGGTGATGCTAAGAAACTTCTTTTAGAATTAATTGATTATGCTTCAAAATCTAAAAGAGAAAAAGTTAGTATTTCTAGACTAAAGATTGGAATGAAATGTGGTGGCTCAGATGGCCTTTCTGGAATCAGTGCAAACCCACTAGTAGGTTTAGTTTGTGATAAATTATCAGCTTACAAATCTAGTGTAATTCTAACTGAAGTTCCAGAAATGTTTGGTGCTGAACAAATCTTGATGGATAGATGTGTAAACAAAGATGTGTTTAACGATTGTGTTGATTTAATAAATAACTTTAAACAATATTATATCGATAATAACCAAGTTGTTTATGAAAATCCTTCTCCAGGAAATAAAGCTGGTGGAATTACAACTCTAGAAGATAAATCTTTAGGTTGTGTTCAAAAAGGTGGAAAAGCTCCAGTTGAAGGGGTGTTAAACTATGGTCAACTAATTGATAAATCTGGTTTACTACTTTTAAATGGTCCTGGAAATGATATTGTTTCTACAACTAATATGAGTGCAAGTGGGGTTCATTTAATTCTATTTACAACAGGTCGTGGAACACCTCTTGGCTCTGTAGTTCCTACTGTTAAAATTGCAACTAATCACACTCTAGCAACTACAAAGAAAAATTGGATTGATTTTGATGCTTCTACTATCTTAAATGAAGATAAAGAGAAAGTTAGAGATCAATTAATTTCATATATTGTATCTCTTGCAAATGGTGAAATACAAACTAAAAATGAAATTAACAATTACAATGAAATTGCTATTTTCAAAAATGGTGTAACTCTATAATTTTATAAATTATACCATTTTTAGTATAAAAGGTTCCAAAGTAGAATTTAATAATTCTTTATTAAACTACTTTGGAATTTTTATTGCAATCTAATCTTGAAACCTCATCCCTAACAAGTTAATATCAAGAAGTTATGAAACATATAGATAAATTAAAAGCTGCAAAAAATAGAAGCACCCTATACTCAAATATAAGAAATTTTTTCAATCAAAAAAATTATTTAGAAGTTGAAACTCCATCCCTATCTCCTACATTAATTCCTGAATCAACAATTGAGAATTTTTCAACTCAATTTACATCAGAATTTCTTCCTTCTAAAGAATTGTATTTAATTCCTTCTCCTGAAATCTTTATGAAACAACTAATAAGTGAAGGATTTCCTTCTATTTATCAGTTTTCAAAATGTTTTAGAAATAGTGAACAAATAGGTAAACAACATAATATCGAATTTACTATGCTAGAATATTATTCAATAAACATGGATGAACAAGATTCAATTGAATTAACTAGTGAAATGATAAGAAAAACTCATCTAAAAGATTGTCCTAGTTGGGCCTTACCACCTTTTAGGAAAATGAGTGTAAACGATGCTATGAAACAATATTGCGATGTAGATTTAGAAAAATGCCAAAAACAATCTCTATTATATGAAAAGGCTATCAAATTAGGGCTATCAAATGTAAAAAGAAACGAAAGCTGGGAATCTACATTTAATAGAATTTTCCTAACTTTTGTTGAACCTAATCTTCCACAAGACAAACCCCTAATTCTTGATAATTATCCAAAACAAATAGATTGTTTAGCAACTAATGATAAATCATCACCTTTTAAAAAAAGGTGGGAAATGTACATAGGTGGACTAGAAGTTGCAAATTGTTACGATGAGCTAAAAGATAAAGAAAAAGTTGAAGAATACTATAAAAAAGAATATTCGACTTTGATTCGTGAAAGGTCTTTAACTAATAGAGTTATTCCAGATATTGATCATGAATACCATGAAATTTTTAACTCATTTCCACAAACTAGCGGGGTAGCAATTGGTATGGATAGACTTCTTATGAGTCAAATGAATATTGATAATATTGAGGGGGTGATTCTTTTTCCCTTTTCTGATATCATACGATAGCTATTAAATTTAATTCCATTTTACAGAGGTAAATAAGCATGATAAAAGCAGGTCAAATTGATAAAGGCACAGCACTACTTATTAAAGGACAACCTTTCGTTTGCATCGATAGAGAATTCGTTAATCCAGGTAAAGGTTCAGCATTCGTTCGTTTAAAATTAAAGAATCCTGGAACAGGACAAATTCTAGCAGAAACAATGAAGAGCCAAGATAATGCAGAAGACATTACAGTTGAAGATAGAGATTGCCAATATCTATATAATGATGGTGAATCTTTCCACTTAATGTTAACAGATACTTATGATCAAATTGAAGTTCCTATGGCTAACTTCCCCGACTATGAATTTTTAATGAAAGATGGTGATACATACCGTTGTACATTCTGGGAAGAGCAACTATTAGATATTCAAATCCCAAGTAAAGTTGTTTACTTAGTTGCTGAAGCTGAAGAAGCAATTAAAGGTGATACAGTACAAGGTGCAACAAAATATGTTGTTACAGAAACTGGTTTAAAAGTTAAATGCCCTATCTTTATTAAACAAGGTGAAAAAATTAGAGTTAACACAGAAACTAAAGAATATTTAGAAAGAGTTAATAGTTAATTTCATTACTTAAAAGCTAAAAAGGCCAAAGCAAAAATGCTTTGACCTTTTTTTGTATAAATTCAATTTAATAAATTGAGTCTGGTTGATAATATTCTGCAGCATTTTCTTCTGTGATTAATACAGAAGGAAGTACAACATTAGTTAAAGTATTCTTATCATGGAAGTCATCACTCTTGTTTCCAAGTGCAACATCAACTGCATAATCCAAACCTACAGCAGCCATATCAGCTGGGTATGTAACAGTAGCTCTTACTAAAGGATCACCATCTAAAATCTTTTTAATTACAACTTTTGATCCAGCACCACCAAAGAATGTATGAATGTCATTTCTTCCAGATTCTTCATATGCTTTTAATACACCAGTTAAAACATCATCATCTTGACAGAATACTGCATCGATGTGTGGATATTTAGTTAAGAATGTTTCCATTACTTCTAGTCCTTTTTGTGTTGACCAGTTAGCAAATTCATATTTATCTTTACCCATTAAATTAACAATTGAAGGTTCAGCATCAATTCCTTTAAAGAATGCACTCATTCTTTCTTTATCAATTTCAACAGGCATTCCACCCATAACTACCAAATTACCACCGTTTGATTTTTCAATCATTTGTTGTGCTACCCATTCTCCAGCAACTTCACCAAACATTGTATTATCACCTGCAAGGTTTATATAACCAAAACTAGTATCAGTTAAACCACGGTCAACAACAATACATTTTACCCCTTGATTATGCGCAGCTTTTACAGTTGAAGTTAATGGTGCAGATTCAACTGGAAGTATTACTAAATATTCAATTCCTTTTGATAATAGGTTATCTACGGCCTCAACTTGTTTTGCTGATGAATCTGCAGTAACATAGGTAAATTCAAATTTATCACCATATTTTTGTTCATATTCTCCAATTCTCTTATTTACCCACCAAACAATTCCACCAGTCCAACCATGGTCTGCACTAGGTGTTGTAATACCAATTTTTACAGGTTTATCAGCACCTGATTCCCCTTGTCCTTGAGCAAACAACATACCACTAGAAAATAATGATACAACCATCATCAAGATAATAATATTCTTTTTCATCTTGACTCCTCCTTTATTTGTTTTTATTTTTCTTTCTTATACTGTACTAATACAGCAATAATAATTACTAATCCTTTTGCAGCTTGTTGCAAGTAAGAAGAAACTCCTGCTAATACAAGCATATTATTGATAATTCCAAGCATAATCGCTCCAATGACTGTTCCTAAAACACTACCTATTCCACCGCTCATTGGAGTCCCTCCAATAACTACTGCGGCTATAGCATCTAACTCATAACCTGAACAATCAGATGGGTTAATACAATTTAATCTTGAAGACCAAAGCAAAGCTGATACACCTACAGTAAAACCTGTGATTACATAAGGAATTAATTTAATTTTATCTAAATTAATTGCAGAATACTTAGCAACTTGTTCATTTGCCCCTACTGCACAAATATATTTACCAGTTTTAGTATCATCTAAAAATATTTGTAAGAAGATTGCTAAAATAAAGAAACACCAAACAGGTACAGGTAAACCTAAAATAACACCAGAGCCAATATTTCCATAAGCAGTATTTAAAGATTCGATATTACCAGCTTTAGCAAAATATATAATTAGGGATCTATAAATTGACATAGTTCCTAAAGTTGCTATAAATGGTGCAATTTTACCTTTTGTAACTAATAGTCCGTTTATAAGTCCTAATAAAGTAGCAAAAGATAGAGAAACTAAAACTCCAACTGCAACGCCTAATGCAATATTACTAGTAAATTTATTCATTGCAAAAATTGCAACACCACCTGCAAAAGCAGTCATCGAACCAACTGATAAATCAAATCCTCCAGAAATAATTATTAAAGTCATACCAAGTGCAATAATACCTGTGTATGATACTTGTCTGAGCAAAGTAATAATATTTCTCATTCTTAGAAAATCAGGCCATCCTAAAATACTTGCTAATACAACTAAACATAAAAATCCAATTAAGGTTGTATGCTCACTTAATTTGAATTGCTGTTTATTTTTCCCATTATCTTTAAAGTTAAATAGTTTTTTCCCCATATTATTACATCACCTTTACGCCAGTAGCGTAATACATGATTTCCTCCTCATTGATATCTTCACCTGTTAATTCTCCACAGATTTTACCTTCTCTTAGAACATAAACTCTGTTGCACAATCCAATTATTTCTTCTAATTCAGATGAAATAACAATTATTGACATTCCTTTTTCTTGAAGCTCGCTAATGAATTGATATATTTCACTCTTAGCATTGATATCTATCCCTCTTGTTGGTTCATCAAGAATTAAAATTTCAGGGTTAGTATCCATACATTTTGCTAAATATACTTTTTGTTGATTTCCACCACTTAGAAATTTCAAAGCATTTTTTAAAGATGCAGCTTTTGTATTAAATACATCTATATATTCACTACTTTTTTTATGTATTAAATCCTTATCCAAAAGACAATTTTTTACATATTTCTTAAGAGAAATCATAGTAGTATTTGTTGGGATATCAAAAATTAAGTGAATACCTCTTCCTTGCCTATCTTCACTTATATAGGCTAGTGAATTATTTATTGCAACTCTTGGATTTGGAATATCTACTTTTTTTTCATTAATAAATATTTCTCCACTTTTTTTATGACGAAGACCCATTATACACTCTGCTAATTCGGTTCTTCCAGCTCCAACTAAACCAGCTAAACCAAGAATTTCACCTTTTTTCAAATGTATAGATGCATCAATAACTTTACGAGTTAAATTCATTTTCTCAACTCTTAAAACAGATCTATCTCCAACAAGAGAATCACGTTTTTGAGGGAAAATCTTAGTAATCTCTCTACCAACCATTTGCTGAGCCATATATTGCTCATCAACATCTTCAACGTTTTTAACACAAATTAAATTTCCATCTCTAAGAATAGCTACTCTCTCACAAATTTCTTTAACTTCATGTAGCTTATGGGAAACAAAAACTAGGGAAACTCCAGCCTCTTTTAACCCTCGTATTAATTCAAATAGAACTTCAATTTCATGACTTGTTAATGTTGTAGTCGGTTCGTCAAAAATAATAATCTTAGAATCATTTATTAAGGCTTTCGAGACTTCAACCATTTGTTTTTCAGCTACGCTTAATTGTGATATTTTCTCTTCAACTGAAATATTTGTTTTTAATTGGTCCAATAAATTATTAGCAATCTTTCTCATTTCAATTTTATCTAACAAACCATTTGATAACTTTATCTCGTTACCTAAGAAAATATTTTCAAAAACATTTAAGGTTGGAATTAAATTAAATTCTTGAGGAACCATAGAGATTCCAAGAGATTTAGCTGTATGAGAGTCTTTGATATCAACAGCTTTTCCCTCTATCTCTAGGTTTCCTCCAGAAGGGTAATAAATACCATTTATAATTTTAATTAAAGTAGATTTACCTGCCCCATTTTCACCAATCAAACCTAAACATTCGCCTTTTCTTAGTGATAATGAGACATTGTTTAATACTTTAACTTTGGAGAATTCTTTACTAATTGATTTAATTTTCAATACAGTATTATCATTCATTAATTTTCCATTGCTCCATCAAAATCAACTTTTGATAAATCAAAGTCAATTTTTCTTGTAAATTCAAGAGCTTCTGTTGCTCCAAAAATTCTATCCATTCCGTTATCTTCCCATTCAACAGAAAGTGGTCCACGATATCCTGCAGCGTTAGCTTCTCTGATAATTAATTCAAAATCTACGCTACCATGGCCAGGAGATACGAAATTCCATCCACGACGCATATCGCCAAACTGAATATGAGAACCCAAGATTCCACTCCTTCCATCTAATTTTACTCTGGTATCTTTGATATGAACGTGATAAATTCTATCTGCGAAATCTCTAAAAAATAAATCAGGTTTAATTCCTTGCCAAATTAAATGACTTGGATCAAAGTTAATCCCTAAAGTAGGTCGGTAATTAAACTTTTTTAATAATCGTTCTGTTGAATAGTAATCAAAAGCTATTTCAGCTGGATGAACTTCATGAGCAAATTTAACTTCTTGTTTATCAAACTCATCGAATATTGGATACCATAAATTATAAATTTCTTGGAATCCTTTTTCTACCATATCTTCTGATGTAGGTGGAAAAGAATAAAGATAGCGCCAAATTGAAGAACCTAAAAAACCTGTTACTATATTACACCCCATATTTCTTGCTGCTTTAGCAGTATTCTTCATTGTTTCAATGCCCCATTCTCTAATAGCTTGAGGATTATTTTCATATTTTTTAGGAGCAAAGCCATTTAATCTTGGGTCTCCTAAAGGATCACCTACACACTGTCCACCTAAATGATTTCCAAGGGCATAGCAAGAAAGGTCATATTTTGCCAATAATTCTTTTTTTTCTTTTACGTAGGAGGGATCATTTGCTGCTTTTTCAACATCCATGTGATCACCCCAACAAGCTATTTCAACTCCATCATAGCCCATTTCACTTACGATTTTGCATACCTTTTCAAATGGTAAATCTGCCCATTGTCCTGTAAAAATTGTTACTGGTCTTGACATCTTTGTTTTCTCCTTTTATTCCATAGAAATCCAAACAGATCCCTTTTCATTACTTAATAAACATTTTTCTACATATTTAACCCCATCTAAGCCCATTTGAGCTGTAGGATAATCTACTGTTTTTTCATCTACAATTTCATTATTTAATGATTTTTTTAAAGCTGAGATATAGCCTTTATATATATTGGCAAATGCCTCATATATTCCTTCTTGATGACCTGCAGGTAATCTAGAATATTTTTGAGCAGATGGGTCAAACTCATCACGACCTCTACTAACAATTCTCTTTGCACAATCATTAGTAGTGAATATAAAATGATCGGGATCTTCTTGTACCCATTCTAGGCTTCCCTTTTCTCCAAAAATTCTAATTCTTACTGCATTGTCATAGCCTTGAGCAATTTGACTAGACCAATAAATACCTTTTGCACCACCTTCATAATCTACTAAGATTGATGCATTATCATCTAAAGTTCTGCCTTCAACTAAAGAATCTAATCTGGCACAAACTTTTGAAATCTTTAAACCTGTAACAAAAGAAACTAGATTTTCAATATGGGTTCCTATATCTCCTAAGCAGTTTGTTGCACCAGAAATTTTAGGATCCATTCTCCAAGGAGCCAATTTACTATTTTCATCAATTGGTTCACTTAACCAACCTTGTGGGTATTCTGCATTAACAAATCTTAATTTTCCAATTTCACCTTTTTGAACTAGGTTTCTCATTTCTTTTACAGCTGGATAGCCAGTATATGTATAAGTTACACCAAACAATAAGGAGTTTTTATGTTGGATTTTAATTAGTTCTTCACTTTGCTTAGCTGTCCAAGTTAAAGGCTTATCACAAACAACATTGATTCCAGCTTCTAAAAAAGCTTTACATACTTCATAATGAGAAATATTAGGAGTTACACAAACTACAAACTGAATTCCATCATCTCTTGCGGCTTCATTTTCAGCCATTTCTTTAAAATCTGAGTACAATCTATCTTCATCAATATTTAAAGATTGTCCAAATTTTAAAGATTTATTGTAATCTCTAGAAAAACAACCAGCAACTAATTGTGCATCATTATTCATACGAATTGCGGTTCTATGAACATCCCCAATAAAAGCATTAGGGCCTCCTCCGACCATTCCATATCTAATCATTTTATTCTCCTTTCTGTTCTATGCACGCACGTGCAAAAGTAGTAAAAAATATATAAGAGATAAAACTCTCATTTTTTGTGCACGCACGTGCATTTCTAGATACAGTGTACCACACATATAAAATTTAGCAAGTATAAATTTTAGAAGATTTTATTCTTATATTAAATTATTCAAATAATGCAAAGATTCAAGGATTTGATCTTTTTTACTTATGAAAGTTGTATTTTGGGTCTCTATATCTATACTACCATTAAATTTATGCTTATTTAATATATTGATAATATCTTGCCAATTTGTATCTCCAAAACTTGGCAAAGCATCACAAATAGCTTTTTCCTTATCATAGAGTCCTATTTTTCTTAATTTATTCCAATTTGTTTTGGCATCTTTGCCATGAACATGTTTTATTTTGCTTATCCAATTTTCTAATTGATCAAGAGGATCAACAAAAGCTAATATTTGATGATAAGGTTCCCATTCAAGACCTAATTTATCATCATTGATTTCATTAAACATCATATTCCAAGCACTTGGATTAATTGCAATATTCCACTTACCCCGCTTCCAGGTATCACCCATTCTACAGTTTTCAAGTAAAAGGCCTTTACAATCATATTTATAAGATAAATCAATGAAATCACTAAATGTTTCTTTCCAAGGAATAATAGAGTCTTCAACACTATGATTTTCAACTCTTCCAGCAAAACCTGTAATAAATGGGGTTCCAAATATTTTATTATTTTTTATAAGCTTTTTCCAAGCCAATTTAATTTCATCAGATTCTATTGTATTTCCAAAGATTGAAATTGCAGTAACTTCAAAATCATAAGATTCTAACATTTTAGCTATTTCAAATAACTTTTTCTCATCTAACCGTTTCCAAAAAGATATACTAAGAGTAGAACACCCTTCTTTTTTTAATAAATCTAAAACCGGCACACTTATTTCATTAGCACAAATAACAACCCCTATCGAAAGCATCTTCAACCACCTTTTCAAGCAATCTTTGTACTCTAATACCTAAATTCAAATTCACAGTATTCTTTTCATTTTTATCAACTAAATTAGTGAATAAACTATAAGTTGAATCAGCCTTATCTCCAGTAAAAACTCTTTGCGAATTATTTTGTATTAGCTTTACTTGATTCCTATCTATATTATTATTGAAAACCAATTCGCCTTTGTCAAACATTAATTTTATTTTATATTCATCCATCTTATCACTCTCATTACTTACTAACATTTCAATGGGTATATCATTATGTTTAAATTGAGCTAAACAAGTAGTAAAATTTGGATTTGTTTTAATCTGAGTAAATAACTTTTCCTTTATAAAACTAACTTCATCTGTACTCACAAAATCGATATCTCCAAACAAGAAGATAAGAGTATCTATTACATGAGATCCTAAATCCCCTAAAACTCCATAACAGGAATATTTTGGATTAAGTCTCCAATTCCATCTAGAGTCTGTATGATAATCGCCCCAACAACAAGTTTTTGTCCAATTTTGTAAATAAGATATTTCACATTTTTTAAGAGTTCCCAAAGTATTATCATCTAGTAAATTTTTTAAAAGAGAAATACCACTATAATTTCTCTTCGAAAAATTAATCATTATAGGGCTCTCTTCATAATCCTTATAAGTTAAGGCTTCTTTGAGATTTAAGGCTAAAGGTTTTTCCATAAAAACAGGTACTTTAAACTTAGCTATTTTTTCAAAAGCAAAAAGGTGGAGACTGTCTAGTACTGCAATAGAAATTGCATCAAATTCATCGCTATAATCATCAATTTTATCAATATCACTACAAATAAATTTAAGATTATATTTTTCTTTAAATCTTTTTAATTTTGAATAATTTAAATCAGCAGCACCAGTAACTGTTGCTCCTAATTGGTTAAATTTCTTAATATGATATTCACCCATTCCTCCACAACCGATTACTAATAATCTCATTTTTCTTTTCCTATTGTTGATTGTCTTACGACAAAATCTGTATCGTACCAAATTTGTTTATTTTGATCTTTTCCTTCAATCAAATCAATTAAAAGGTTAGATGCTCTTATTCCCATATCAAATATGGGATGCGAAATTGTTGTTAAAGGTGGATTATTAATTGCGGCAGGATAAAAATTATCATAGCCTACTACTTGCACATCTTTTGGAATAATTAAATCATTGTTTGTACAAGCTTGCATAAAACCGAAGGCTTGTCTATCACAAGCGGCCATTACGACAGATGGCATGTTGTCTTTAAAATTATTGAAAGCATTATATCCAGAAGATTTTGAAAAGTTTCCTTTTACTATTTTAGGATTCATGTGAAATTTATGAGCCAAGTTTTCAAAATTTGACAATCTATCTTTTCCATTTTTAAAATTTAAATCACCAGTAATATATCCAACATTCGTGTGACCATTATTATATAAATATTCCATGGCCTTATGCATACCTTTATCAGGTCTTGCATACACACTGCTAGCCCCTTGAAAATAATTATTAACTAATACAAAGGGAAGATTCGAATCCATAAGTTTAAAAATTGGTGAAAAGTTTTCATCTGTTATTGAAAAAATTAACCCATCAACTACGTGAGAATTAATTAATTCATCGTATGATCTATATTGGCCAAAACATTGATCTATTACTATATTTACTTGATATTTTCTTTCAGTAACACCTTCTATAACTCCATCTAATAAACTTGGAAAGTATGCTCTAGAAAATGGTTTTATTTTTTTATAATGAGGACATACAAAACCAATACAAAAACTCTTATTTTTAGCAAAAAGGGTTGCTGTTCTTGATGGATAATAACCTAAGGAATGTGCAACCCTTTTAACTTTTTGCTTTATTGGCTCTGATATTAAGGGTGAGTCGTTTAAAGCTCTTGATACTGTAGATTCTGCTACTCCTGCAGCTTTTGCAACATCAGCCCTAGTTACTGATTTCGACATTTGATATCCTGCTACTATTAAATTTTAACTAATAGTAGCATGGAATTATAATGCAATCAATAAAGTTTTATTAATATATTAATCCCTATTTATTGATTAGTTAGACATTTATTGCTCTTTTGCAATCTCCATAGGGTCATCTTCTGGCTCCCCTCTGTGTACACCTCTCATTAATATAAAGGCAATTGCCATATTAATAGCAGCATAGACAAATAAACTTTGATGTCCAAATAAATCAATACAAAAACCAGTTATAGGTGGTGAAATAATTGATGCTAATTGGCTAAAGAAATAATACAATCCAGTATAAATTCCCATAGTTTTATAATCTGCCATTTGCCAAAGCATAGGGAAACTATTTGTTACTACAGTAACCCAGAAAATACCAAACAAGAATAAAAGAGCCCAAAATGTATATTGTCTAAAGGACTGATCTGAATTCATTGTTAACTTATTGTGGGCAAAAATACTTAATAAAACAATCACTAAGGCAAAGAGTGCTATTCTGATTGTTTTACGTCTTCCTATTTTGTGAGCAAGCTTACCTGAAGGAATAGCAAATATAGCATAGGCAATTCCAACCATTCCAGCTGCCAAAGATGCTGTTCCTGAACTTGTATGTAATACTTCAACACTGTACAAACCAACAAATGGAAGTACTCCTTGATATGCTATAAACCAAAAGAGAAGTGATAATAAAATAAATAAGGCACTTTTATCTTTCTCTGAAAAAATAACCTTCAAGCTTTTCATTATTGGAGCTTTTTCCTCAGTATCTTCATCTTTATAATTTCCATTCTTTTCTTTAACAAAAATGAATAATAAAATAACAGCAACAATAACTAAAATACTAGCTGTAGGAAATGCTAAAATGTTCTCGTACGATTGTCCTTTAATTGTTATTGGAACATTCATTAATCTAGCTAGACCAACTGTTCCCACAATAGTTGCAATTCCACCCATTGTATTTATAACACCATTTGCTTCAGATCTTACTTCACCTGGAACCATATCAGGCATTAGAGCAACTACGGGGCCTCTAACAGCCTGTTTAAAAAGGTTTAATAAAAATACTGCAGCAATCAAAAGCCAAAGAGCATAAAGAGCTGTAAAAGGAATTAAACCAAAAACAACAGCAGTTAGTGGAAGTAATACTATAATAAATGGCATTCTTCTTCCAATTGGAGTTCTTGTTCTATCACTTAATGCACTGAATATAGGAATCAAGAAGATTGCTAAGATATTATCAAAAGTCATAATTGAACCAATTAAACCTTTTGAAGGTATATATTTGGATAAGAATATTGGTACATATGTATCATATAAAGGATCCATTAATCCCATAGTAAAAAATCCAAGTCCAATTAAAAAAGTCGTTAAATAGTATCCCGACAAACTCTTTTTCTTTTCAGTTGCCATTATGTACACCTCAAATATAAATATATTTTATTCTATCATATATTTATCTATTTTTGGGAATGTTTTTTTCAAATAACATAAATCTAATATTTTTCTATTCAAATAAACTTTAACATAAAAAACTATACTAATTAAAAATAAAAGGTGTAATGAAAAGAACTAGAGTCTCTAATTGAAGAGTTTATTTTTAGTGAAATGGCTTTATTTTTTTTATACTCATCACTTTTATAATACTCAATTAACCTTTTTATTATATTCATAAGTTCTCTCCTTGGGTTTACCAAATACTTGAAATAAAACTTTTTAATCTTTCACTCTTTGGATTGTCGAAAATTTCAGTTGGTGTTCCACTTTCTTCGATTTTTCCTTCGTGTAAAAAAACAACTCTATCTGATACTTCCTTAGCGAATCCCATTTCATGAGTAACAATAAGCATTGTCATACCACCTTTTGCAAGTTTATCTATAACATGCAGTACTTCACCAACTAATTCAGGATCTAAGGCTGAAGTTGGCTCGTCAAACAGCAGTACATCAGGTTCCATAGCTAAGGCTCTAGCAATAGCAACTCGTTGTTGCTGACCGCCAGATAACATAGCAGGATAGACATCTGCTTTATCCTCTAAACCTACATTTTCTAACAACTTTAAAGCATTTTTCTCAACTTGTTCCTTATTTTTTTTCTTAATAACAACAGGTCCAACCATTACATTTTTTAAAACAGTTTTATGAGGAAATAAATTGAAACGTTGAAATACCATTCCAACTTTTTCTCTAAGCTTATTTATTTCATTTGCACTTCTTTTAATTTTCTTACCATTAATAAATATGTTTCCCTTGTTTTTCTTTTCAAGAAAATTAATACATCTAAGTAAGGTACTTTTTCCAGAACCACTACCACCAATAATGCTTATAACTTCACCTTCATGAACGTCTAAATCTATCCCCTTTAAAACCTCTAGATTATCAAAGGATTTATGTAAACCTTCAACTTTAATTATTAATTTATCTTTCATCAACTCTTAACCTCCCTTCTAATCTTTTCAGAGATTTCGATAATATGGTGATAATTACATAGTAATAAACACCTGCAATAAACAAGATTGGAAAAGGATTATAAGTAGCTGCACTAAATTGTCTTGCTGTTAATGTTATTTCTGTAATAGTTATAACACTCGCTAAAGAAGAATCTTTGACGGCAATAATAAATTGATTACCTAAAGAAGGCACACTCCTTTTAAAAGCTTGTGGTAATATTATATGGAAAAAAGATTGTACTTTACTCATTCCCAAAGCTCTTGCAGCTTCTTCTTGCCCATAATGGATTGAAACAATAGCACCTCTAAAAATTTCACTAATATAAGCACCACTGTGAAAAGCTAGTCCAATTATAGCTGAAGTAAAAGAGTTAAATTCTAACCCGATTAACGGCAATCCATAAAAAATAAAGTATAATTGTAAGAGAAGTGGTGTCCCTCTTACAATTGAAATATAAAAATAGGCAATTTTCTGCAGAACTTTAAATTTTGTCAACTTTAGTGTAGTTACTATTAATCCAATTAAAGTTCCAAGTAATATAGAAAAAATAGATAGCTCTAGAGTATAAATAATTGCTTTATCAAATTTAGGAGCATATTTAAATACTACAGTGAAAAATTCAACAAAGGGGGTAAATAAATTTATAATAAAATTCATATTTGCCTCTATTGTTTTTCTAAAATATTAGTATTAAACCATTTATTGCTTATTTTTTGGTATGTCCCATCTTCTACTATTGCACTTAAAGCATTATTTAAAGCCTCTAAAAGCTCTTTATCCTCTTTTCTGACTGCTATCCCAATATTTTCTGAATATAACATTGAACCTGCTGCAACTAAATCAACATTAAATTTTTTAGGAGCTTGCAAGCCAACAAATCTACCAGTAACTAGTCCATCTATTCTACCTTGTTCTAATGCCATTATGTTATCAACATCACTTTCAAATTGCATAATATCTTTAATATTATCCATTTCTTCTAATGCATTATGATATGTGGTTCCTGTAACAACACCAACTTTACCCTCTTTCAATTCCGTTATACTTTTTATATTCTTTCCACTAGTGGTAAAAAATTGAGCTCCATCATAATAATATGGATTAGTAAAATTTACTTTTTCTTCTCTCTGTGGTGTTATTGCCATACTTCCTATAATTGTATCAAACCTATTACTTAATAATCCTCCAATAATTCCATCCCAAGCAGTTGTTATTCCTACAGCTTCAACTCCCATTTCGTTTGCTAATGCATTCGCGATATCAATATCAAAACCATCCAATTCTCCTTCATCATTAATGAAATTAAATGGAGGATATCCACCAGTCATTGCAAAAGTCATTTCCCCTTTTCTTTCTACTTTTTCTAATGTTGTTTCATCTTTACTGTTACAACTTGTTAAAGTTACTAATAAAGAAAATAAAGCTAATGTGACTACCATAATTTTTTTCATACAATTCTCCTCTTTTCATCAAAGTAAATCGAAATAAATATTATTTAAAATTTGTTAGTTTAATTACATATATCAAATGTTTTATTCATCCAAATATACATAGTTAATTAAAGTTGTCTTTTAAACATCTATAAATATTTTTATTTCAAAATCATAAATTGATAAAATTTCTTGTAAAAATTGAATTGGAGGACTATTTCTTATATCTTTCTATTAATTTTTAACCGAAAAAAAACACTCCAACCCTTCTTATTAGAGTTAGAGCGCTTAAACTTCGCATATGCTCGAATTATACCACTAATGTAGTACAGGTCATGACAATTATATCCTAACCAAGCCCCAGTTCTATAATATTGATTTTTCACACAACATTTTCATTATCACGATAAATTTATTAATACCTATTAATCAAAACATGTACTAACTCATAAATCAAATACTCATGCAGTTACTTTATCACTCACTATAAAATTATTTTTCAAAACCAATATTCACAACCTTATTAAATAAAAAATTGTCTATTAGTTATGTTTTAATACTATAAGATATTATTATTTTATTCAACCTATTACTTTTTGTGTAAAAACTATAACTACTATGTATAAAATTCTATTTTCAATTTATCAATATATCTTCTTTTATCTATTAAAATTTATGACTCTTGTTAAATTTTAAAAATTAATATAAACCATAAGCATATGAAAATTGAAATTCAAAGCTTTAAAGATTTAAAAAATAAATATAATTTAAGTGAAAATGAAAAAGCATTTAAAGAAAGTGATAAAACTCTCCCAATATCTATAACTAGTCATTTTTTATCATTGATAAACTTAGAGGACGAAAATGATCCCCTTAGGATTCAAGTATTTCCAAGTGTCCTCGAAGAAGAAGAAAATGAATTAGAAAATATTGATCCATTAGAAGAAATTAATAATTCAAAGTCTTCTCGCTTAATTCATAGATACGAAAGTAGAGTTGCTCTTTTAACAACTGATATTTGCCCAATGTATTGTAGACACTGTTTTAGAAGACGTTTTACAGGAAAGATGATGGGGGCTATAAGCAATGAAGAAATTTGTGAAGCTGCTGATTATATTCAAAAACATCCCAAAATTACTGAGATTTTATTAACTGGTGGAGATGTACTAACTTTATCTGATTCAAAAATAGACTTCTTAGTTAAAACATTGAGAGAAAAAAATCCTAAATTAATAATTAGAATTTGCACAAGAATGGTAGTTACTGCTCCTAGCCGTATCACAAACTCACTAATTGATATTTTTAAAAAATATAATAGTGCTCCTTTTTACCTATTAACTCAAGTTAACCATCCAAGAGAATTAGCCCCAGAAGCTATTGAAGCTGTAAATAAATTTTTAAATGCAGGAATCTTTGCTCTAAATCAAACTGTTATGCTTAAAGGGGTTAATGATAACTATGATACTATGGAAGAACTATGTAATAAATTACTATTTAATAGAATAAAACCTTACTATGTTTTCCAAGGAGATTTAGTATCTGGGACTGCACATCTTAGAGTTAATGTTAATAAAACAATAGAAATTGAAAGAGAAATGAGAAAGAGATTATCAGGATTAGCTATGCCAAACTTCATGCTTGATTTACCTAAAGGGGGCGGAAAAGTTCCTTTATCTGACTGTTATTTAAAAAGTTTTGAGAACAATACTTATACTTTTAAAACTATTGATGGTCAAGAAAGAGAATATCCTCATATAACCTAAAAAAGAGGTTGCAGATGCAACCTCTAATCCATTATTTTTAAATATCTTAACTATTCTGATAAACTACTCAACGCATCAGCAATAGCTTGATTTCTAATTTCTTCTCTCTTCGCTTGGTATTCTTCACTTGTCATTGTCTGTGTTTGACCTTGATAGAAGGTTGGAATAGCTATTTCACCATCACTTTCTGTAGTATCTTCGTCATTTGAATCTAATACTTTTGCAACGATTGTAGCACTTATAGCAGCATCTTCTTCACTAGTAGCATCATCATCAACTACAGCTTCAGCTATTTCTGCACTTGCTGAATCTTGTACTACTTCACTTGTAACAATTGAAGATTCAATTTGGTCTAAAATAATTGGAACTAAATCCTTAATAATTTGTTCTCTATATTCAAAATAAAGTGCCTTCGCATCATCTGTTGTAAAGCTAGGTGTAGAATCTACATCACTTGATACAACTTGAGAACTAGGTTCATCAGTTACTTCTTGAACAATAGTTATAAAATCATCTTTATTAGCCTCAACCATATTATAAACTTCTTCTACAACAATTGGGGTTAAAGAATCAACTAATTGTGGTAAATATGTGTTTATATCTATAGAATCTAATGTTGCTTGTATCTTTTCATCTACCATAGAAACTAGGTCAGCTTTTAAATCTGTATTTAAACTAACTGCTAATTCTTCAACTAAATCTGAGATTTTATTATTCATTGAAGGAACTAATGTTGAAGTTGTATAATCTTTAACAGCATTTGAAATTTCTATTTTATTTGCAGCAACTAATTCACTCATAAAAGCATCATCACTTACTAGAGAATCTCTAACAATTGGAGATACAGTTTTAGCTAGTAGATCATAATTAATTTCAGGGGGAGCTGTTCTTGTTGCAGGCTCGGTAACTTCTAAAAGAGGAACTTCTTGACGGCGCTTTGCTTCTTCAATTATATAACTTGGTGAACTTGGTCTAGTGTACCATAATGCCCCAAAGGCCAATATAGCAGCACAGATTGTAAACACCAATAAAGAAATACGTGTTGATCTTTTCATAAATTATAGTTCCGCATCCAGTCTAAACTTTCTAACGGATTCCTCCTAACTTTACTCTCACCATAAGGTGTAATTAAATATTATTGCTAAGTAAATTATAACAATATATGTCACAACAAACAAGTTTATAATATGATAAATAATCACTTGTAAGGCTTAAAATTCATTATTCTTATATAAATATATCACAATAGTTGTCTATTTGTCGATAAATTTCCTTTTTTGTCTTTTTATTATTTAAAATATATACTTCTAAAGTGCGTTTTAAATTTTTAATGCTAATATCTCTTTGCGATAACTCTCTTTTCAAAAACCAAATAAGATTTCTTTTATCTCTTTTCTTAGAGCGTTTATAACGACTAAAAATAGAAGCTTTAACAAAAATCACATTTGAACACAGTTCAACTAAGTTTCCTCTTTGTAAAATTGCTGCATTCAAAACAACATTTCTATCACTACTCTCTATTATATCAATACACAATTGTTTGATATATGGATGAACAATACTTTCTAATAATCTAAGTTGATGTTTTGAAGAAAATACAATATTTCCTAGTTTTCTTCTATCAATAACATCATTATCTAATATTGAAGAGCCAAAGGCCTTAACCACATCATCTTTTTTATCGATTAAAGCTTTATGCCCCAATTTATCAACATCAATAACTAAAAAACCTTTTTCTTCAAAAACACTTGCAACTTGGTTTTTTCCAGCACAAGCCTTGCCTGTTAAACCAATTACAATCATTAGTGCATTTCTCCCCAACTATTGCCACTTTCAATACTTGTTCTAAGCGGAATAGATAATTTATAAGCATTTTCTAAATTATATTTTAGTAACTTTCTTACTATCTCTTCTTCCTCATTTGGAACTTCTAATATAACTTCATCATGCACTTGTAATAAAAGTTTAGATTTAAGATTATTTTCTTTTAGAGCTTTAGCAACTCTAATCATACCAATTTTCATGATTTCAGCAGCAGATCCTTGTATAATA
Source organism: Pleomorphochaeta sp. (assembly GCA_028532815.1). Taxonomy (GTDB): domain Bacteria; phylum Spirochaetota; class Spirochaetia; order Sphaerochaetales; family Sphaerochaetaceae; genus Pleomorphochaeta. Next base: position 25,175 of record JAQQAS010000053.1, on the reverse strand, counting down.
GAATTCACAGCAACCCTTTCACTAGCAGCTTTTTCAAGTTTGTTTTTACTGTTAATTTTAGGAATATTTCTAACATGGCCCATTAATGTTGTAATTTTGCCTTCTTTTCTAACTTTAGAGATAGTTTGATCTATGAATAATGCAACATTACTATATCTATTAAAATAAGCTTTAATAAAGTCACTTGCATCACTTCTTTTAATTGAAAGCTCTTTAGCAAGTCTAAAAGCACTCATTCCATACATAACACCAAAGTTAATAGTTTTAGCAACTCTTCTTTCATCACTAGTTATTTCATCTAATTCTTTATCAAAAATTAATGATGCAGTAAATTTATGTACATCTTGACCGCTTAAAAAAGCTTGTTGCAAGGCTTTATCATTTGCAACATGAGCTAAAACAACTAACTCAATCTGGGCATAGTCAGCACTTACTAAAATGCATCCATCTTTAGGAACAAAAGCATCTCTTATCTTTCTTCCCTCTTCGCTTCTAATTGGAATATTTTGTAAATTAGGATTAATTGAACTCAACCTTCCTGTTGCAGTTCCAAATTGTAAAAAAGATGTATGGATTCTATTCGTATTTGGATTTACTAAAGATGGGAAAGTATCAACATAGGTTGATTTTAATTTATTGATTGATCTGTAATCTAAAATTTTTTTTATTATTGGATCTTCATCAATTAAACTCTCTAATACATCTGTTGCAGTAGAGTAACCTGTTTTTGTTTTTTTCTTAGGGGGTAATTTTTTTTCTTCAAATAAAACTGTTTGAAGTTGTTTTGTTGAATTTAAATTAAATTCATGACCACTTAATGAATATATTTCTTCAAGGTTTTTATCAATTCTCTTTCCAAAGATTGTAGATAATTCATTTAGTTTTTGGGTGGAAACACCAATACCTTCCACTTCCATATTAGCTAAAATAGTAATAAGTGGTAATTCAATTTCGTTTAATACTTTTTTTCTATCTTTATCTAAGACGGTATTAAAAAACTTATACAATCTAAATGTAATATCACTATCTTCAGCTGCGTATGCAACTGCTTCAATTTTAGGAACATCACTAAATAGTTTTCCCTTTGGTACTACATCTTTAAAACTCACACATAAATAGTTTAAATATTTTAGAGAAATTGAATCCATTTTGAATGAAGGCTCATTACTTTCATAAAGCCAAGCAGCAATCATTGTATCAAAAACAATTTTTGTTAATTCAACACCAAAGCATTTCATAACTTTATAATCATATTTTATATTATGACCAATTAGAGCTATTGGATTTTGCTCTAGATATTTTTTTAATACTTTTCTAACGGGCTCTTCTTCATGAATTCTTTTCCCATCACAAATCAATGGAAAATAGTATGCTTTTTTAACTTCAAAAGAAAAGGAGAATCCAACTAATGTTGCTAAAAGAGGATTTTCACTTGTAGTTTCAGTATCGAAAGCCATTAGATTAGTTGAATAAGAAACCTTTTGTAAAATCTGTTCTAACTCTTCTATTGTATCAATTGCAAGTAATGTGGAAGCTCCAAGTAAAGAACTATCTGCAATAGCTTCAATTTTTTCAGGATCAGTTACAACTTCTTCCTCTTCTTTGTTATTTAAATCATCAAGTTGTTCTTTATTCATTAACTTCTTTGCTGCAGCCACTAATGATCTTGAATGTTTTTGTTCAAAGAAAGGAATAATATTTTCAATTGTCATATTATTTAAATTAAAATTTTCAACATTAAAATTCTCAAATAATGTTTCATCAATTTTTAATTTTACTAAGCTTTTTGACAAAAATGCAGATTCTTTTCCCTCTGTTAACTTAGATTTTACCCCTTTACTTAATTTATCAAGGTTGTCATAAATATTTTCCAAAGTCTTATATTTTGTTAATAAATTAACAGCTCCCTTTGGGCCAATTCCTTTAACACCTGGAACGTTATCACTTGAATCCCCTATCAAAGATAGGTAATCAATGATTTGTTCTGGCCTTATTAGAAATTCTTCTTCAACTTCACTGGGTCCAAAAAGCCTATATTCTTTTTGTCCTTTTTTAGGAGGTCTTAGTGAATAAACATATTTGTTTACCAATTGAAGTAAATCTTTATCAGCGGTGAACATTATTGCATTTAATCCACTATCGACTGCTTTTTCACAAAGGTATGCTATAATATCATCTGCTTCTAATTCACTTTTTGCTATTGTTGGGATATTTATTTTTTCAAGTAGGTCGATAATTACAGGTATTTGAGCCTTTAAGTCCTGAGGTGCATCATCTCTATTTGCCTTATATGGTTCATACATTTTATGTCTAAAAGTTGGTCCTTTAGAGTCTAATGCTACAACTAAATAATTAGGATTATATTTTCTAATCACCATAAATAAAGTATTAAAAAAACCATATATTGCAGAAATGTTATTTCCATCTTTATCAAATAACGGATTTGTAATAAATCCATAATAAGATCTAAATATTAAACCAAAACCATCTATTATATAAAATTCTTTTCTATCGGTTTCTTCAACATCAATAATATCTAAAACATTATCAATTTGAGTTTCAACTTCTTTTTTTTCAGATTCAAAGGCCATATCAATTGTTGGCATTTCATTTTTTTCTTGTAATTCTTTGCCTTCTTCGTAATCTTTATCACTAAATAAACTGTCCATTATTCCTCCAATTCAATTGATAAGGTATCATAAGATAATTCCATATTCTTAGGTAACAACTTTGAATCTCTATCATTTTTGATTCCATGTGCTATGTGGGTAAAATATGTTTTCTTAGCCCCTATCTTTTTTGCCACTTCAATAGCTTGTTCTAAAGTATAATGAGTTTTATGTGGGTGATGTTGAAGGGCATCTAATATCAATAAATCTAAATTCTTAAGATATTTATATGTCTCATCTGGAATATTATTACAATCTGTTAAATATGCTGAGTTGAAAATTTTATACCCATATATTTTTAACCAACCATGATCAATAATCAAAGGGGTTATATCAAATCCTGAAATATCAACCTTTTGATATGGCTTTAAAACATTCAAAGTAAGATTTGGAATTGTTGTTCCATTAACAGTACCCAATTGAATATAAGAAAACCTTTGCTTTATTTCAACAATAGTCTTTTCATCACCATATAAAGGGAGTGAAACATTTTTATTTGTAAAAGATCTTAAGTCGTCAATCCCATTTAAATGATCTGCATGTGTGTGAGTATATAACACGGCTTCAAGATGATTAATATCTGCTCTTAAACATTGAATTCTAAATTCAGGACCAGTATCTATGATTATGTTCTTATCATCTCTTTCAAGTAAAATACTACTTCTTAGGCGCTTATCCTTTGGGTCTTTTGATAAACATGTCTCGCATTTACAACCAATGGATGGAACTCCATGACTGGTTCCAGAACCTAAAAAAGTTAATCTATATGACACTAAAAATTACTCCCCGTTAGAATTTATTAAATCACTTAAATCATCAGTATCAATAGAATTTAATATATCATCAACACTTTGACCTGTCTTTTCTTTTATATTATCTGAAAGAGCACCAACTTTTTCTAAACTATCAGATGAAGTGGAAAATCCTACATTTAAATATTCATTACTAAAACTTGGGAAAAAGAAAAAAATGATAAAAAAAGTAACTATAGATAGTATAATAGGCTTAATAACAAAATCTTTAAATCCAAATTTCTTCATAATAAATATCTCCTAACTTTTTATTATATTATCATATAATCAAAGTTATAGAAATAGTAAAACAGTTTAAAGATATTGAAATAAAGACATGAAAAAAGGAGGGCTAGCCCTCCTTCTTTGGTTTTTCAAATATATTAAATTAAAGAAATTAATACTGAAACACCTACTCTACCATATTCAGAACCTTCAGGTAATAAATCATCAGCTGAGAAGTTTCCATCAACTATGTTTTGTATATTAAATCCTTTTGATGGGATTGTGTAGTTAGCTGAAAGTGTAATTCCACCTAATAAGAAATCTACATTTGCTTTATAGGTACAATTTGCATCCATGAATATACTTGCAAATTCAAATTCATCACCATTAGCATCTGTAACAGTACCATCGTCGCTAATATTCATTTCAAATTCAGGACCTAAGCCAACACCTAATCTAACTAAGTTTAATAAATCAAAACTTAAACCAGCTGTCATTAAATTTGTTACTTGCCAACCATTACTTGTTGGTCCAACTAAAGCTAAATCTGAAGCTTCAACAATTAAAAATTTAACTCTTGCTTCTGCTCCAAAACTATAATTTTCTGCATTGAAAAAATCATCAGAAGATGATTGAGAAGCATCATAATTGTATTGAGCTGTTCCACCAATACTAAAATCTAATACTTCTGCACTTAAAGATACTGGTAATAACAAACAAATTGCTGCAACTAAAACCCATAATTTCTTATTCATAATAATAACTCCTATTTAATAGTTTCACGTATATAATTTATAACTAAAACATAAGGATATTGTTACAAATAAATTATAAAAAAGCAAATAAAAAAAGTTTTTATATATTTTGTTATACACTTTATGCTAATTTAATTACAAAAAATGTACAAACACTTACTATTTGTTTAGTTTAATCCAACCAAACTGTACTTATTGCATCACTTGGCATTCTCCAATCGCCCCTAGGACTTAAGGTTACACTACCAACTTTTGGGCCATCAGGTAGAGTAGATCTTTTAAATTGTTGAGAAAAAAATCTTTTTATAAAAATTTCAAGCCACTTATCAATTATTTCTGTTGTGAACTCATCTTTAAATGCAAAGTGAGCAAGTCTTCTGATTTTTGAAGTTGTAAAGGAACATCTTACAAAATAGAATAAGAAAAAATCATGTAACAAATAAGGTCCAACAAATTCTTCTGTCTTTTGTGAAATGGTTCCATCTCCACTTGGGGGTAACAATTCAGGACTAACAGGAGTGTTTACAATATCAATTAAAATCTTAGAAATATTTGAATTATGAATACTAGCACTATATGTTACTAAATGTTTAACTAAAGTTTTTGGAACAGATGAATTTACACCATACATAGACATATGGTCCCCATTATACGTTGCCCAACCTAATGCTAGTTCTGATAAGTCTCCTGTACCAATTACTAAAGCACCATATTTATTTGCCAAATTCATTAATATTTGAGTTCTCTCTCTAGCTTGAGAGTTTTCATAAACAACATTATGATTTTCTTCATCATGTTCTATATCAATAAAGTGTTGTCTAACAGCTTTAGATATATTAATCTCTTTAAAACTAACTCCCATCTCTTGTGCTAATTTTTCTGAGTTAGTTTTTGTTCTCTTTGTAGTACCAAAGCAAGGCATTGAAATTGCATGAATATTTTTAACATCAAGATTTGCTTTTTCAAAAGCTCTAATAGTTACTAAAAGTGCTAATGTTGAATCAAGTCCTCCTGATAATCCGATTACAGCACTTTTACAATGAGCTGCTTTAAGTCTTCTAACTAAACCTAAAGCTTGGAGTGTTAAAATCTTTTCACATCTTTGTTTCATTAATTTTTTAGAACTTGGGATAAAAGGAGTTTTTGAAATTTTATATCCATCTAAGGATGTTTTCTCACAATCTAAGTTAAAATATATTGTTTTATAATTATCTATTTCACTATAAAAAGTGTTCATTTTCTTTCTATCTAAGGAAAGTCGTTGCACATCAACAATTGCAATGTTCATAACACCACTTTTTTCTTCTTCATCAACTAAAACTCTACCATTTTCGCAAATCAAGTTATGTGCATTAAATACTAAATCTGTAGTAGATTCCCCTTCTCCTGCACCTGCATATAAATAGGCACAAATACATTTTGCACTTTGTATTGATACTAAATTTCTTCTGTATTCACTTTTTGTAACAATATCATCTGTAGCTGATGGGTTTGCAATAATTGTAGCTCCTGCAACAGAGTGTTTATTACTTGGACTATTTGGAACCCAAAGATCCTCACAAATTTCTACTGCTAAAACCAAATCATTTATTGAAGAGCATTTAAATAATAATCTAGTTCCAAAATATGTTTTTTGATTAAATAATTCAATTTCTACATTTTCATCTTTTGGTTCAGAAAACCATCTTTTTTCATAAAACTCTTGGTAATTTGGAATGTTTTGTTTTGGAACAATTCCAAGGACTTTCCCACCTTGAATTACTGCTGCACAGTTGTATAATCTGTTATTTAATATAAATATTGTACCGACTACTGAGACTATTTGTGGAGCTTTTTTAGTAGAAATTACTATTTTCTCCAACATTTGTAATGATTTGTCTGCAAGAGATTGATTTAAAAACAAATCTCCTGCTGTATAAGAAGTTATACAAAGTTCTGGAAATGTAATTACTTTTACTTTTTTCTTTTCTGCTTCATATATTGCATCTATTATATTGTTTGTATTATTTTCTATATCAACTGTATAATTTATTGGTGAATAAGTTGCAACCTTTATTAAACCATCTTTCATAAATGCCTCACTATGTAATATTTACATATATTATCATAACCTTTTTATATAAATTCAAACAAGATGATAAGCAAATATTATTTATTTATTAGAATGCATATAGCTCTTTAACATTCTATTTGCAAGATTTCTATCCTCTTCGCTCATTGGTGTTTTAGCTATAACTGCATTAGTTGGACAGACACTGTAGCAAGATCCGCATTCATCACAATAACTGCCATTAATCTTATAATACTTATCACCTTTTTCAATTGCATTAAAAGTACAAGCTTTATAACAAGAACCACAGGCTATACATTTATCCTTTTGAATAACAAAACCACAGTTAATATAATCAAATCCATTAAAATTAAATCTCTCTCTTTCTAATTTATGATCTCTATGTTTTTTCTCAAAATCAAAATCATATAACTCTCCACTATATCGATGAACTACAAAAGTTGTCATAGTAGGATATCTTTCAATGTCTTTTACCAATGGCATGAATTTTGAATCATTTTTAGCCTTTTGTTTTAATTGGTCAAAATCTACTTCTTTAACATCACCTTTCAAACGAATAAAAAAACCTGGTGGAAATTCACTTAAACCCATCTCATCATGAGAGGCTTTTTCATTTTTAGAAACTAAAGAGAGAACTGCTACTTTTTTAGTTTCCTTTAGTTGTTTATAAAAAGGTTTTACCTTCATAGTTTGAAAATACAAACCACCTTCATCCCAAGCTACAAAATGAGCTATTCTAATATCTGGATAACCGTCATTAATTGTAGCAAAACTATAAGAGTGCAATTGCTCGAATCTTTTGAAAACATCTTCAACGTTTAACATAATTTTCTCCATCCCCGTTTTATATATCTATAAATTTTTTTAATTTATCAGAATTTGATTCTTTTAGATTTTCTATTTTTCCACTTTCAATAATTTGGCCTTCGTCCATGAAAACATAATAATCTGCTATTTCTTTTAAAAAAGCCATTTCATGGGTGACAAAAATAAATTCCATACCTTTTTCTTTAAGCTTTTTAATACTTTCTAATACTTCTTTGGTTAATAAAGGATCTAAAGCAGAAGTGGGTTCATCTAAGAATAGTAATTTCGGATTTAAGGATAGGGCTCTCACAATCGAAGCTCTCTGAGCTTGACCGCCAGAAATTTTAGCTGGAAGCTTTTTGGAAATATCAGATAAGCTAAATTCATTTAAAAGGTTTTGAACTATTATCTTACTTTCTTCTTTGCTAACTTTCTTCACTTTTTCTAATATCAATTTAATATTATCTTCTACACTTAGGTGAGGAAATAAGCTGTGTTCTTGAAAAACATATCCAATCTCTAAGCGATATTTTTTCTTATCCACTGTCGATAATTCTATATCATTTATCTTAATTTCACCACTATCAAAATCTTCTAAAGTAGCTAATTGTCTAAGTAATGTAGATTTACCACAGCCAGATTTACCAATAATTCCAATAACCTTAGTGTTTTCTATATCTACATTTATATTATCTAAAATAATTTTGTTATCATATTTTTTTACTAAGTTGTTAATTTTTAATTTCATAAACTAAACCTTTTTGCAAAATGTGAAGCTAAAAGAGATAGAGGTATTGTTATTATTAAATACATAATCCACATTACCAAATACCCTTCAATACTGGCATAACTTTTATTTGATATAACAGTTATTATATATGCTATCTCCCCTACTGAGATTATTTTAAGTAAGGCTGAGCCTTTAATAATTATTGATAAATTATTTATCATTGAAGGAAGGAAGGGTTTTATTATTTGAGGAAGAATGATGTATCTATACTTTTGAAAAAAGTTAAAATCATATAATTCCATTACTAAATATTGTCTCTCACTTATTATTGACATAGCAGCTTCATATGAGTTTGCCATATAAGGTGTCATATACAAACTTAAAGCTATAATTCCTAACATTGTTTTATTATATATTTGGATTCGTATACCAAATACATAAACTATTAAAAATATCATTACTAATAATGGAGTTCCCATTATTATTTCTCTAAGTATTTTAGATAAGGTTCTAAAGAATACATTGTTTATATTTTGAAAAAGATTAAATATAAACCCTGATATTAAGCTAATGAGTAAGGTCACTATACTTATGTATAATGTTGATAATAAAGCTAATATTAACTTTTCCTTTTCTTGTAATATAATTTTGTAATTTAAATTATCGATAGAGAAAAAGAAAATATATACTAAAAAGCTAATTACCAATAAAAATGCTGCTATTTTACCTAATTTATCTTTCTGGATTTTGAACAATGTAATCTAGCCCCAAATTTTTATCTTTCAAATAATCAGAAATTATTACATCATATTCATCTTTTATCAGATTATATAACCCATCTTCTTCATATAATGTTTCAATAAATTCATTTGCTTTATCTACTAAATCTTGATTTCCCTTTTTAATAGCAAAAGCTGAGGAAAAATATTGAGGAATGCCAAAATATAATTCTGTAGTACTTTCATTAGCATAATGGTCTTGAATTACAGTACTAGTGCCAACTAAAACATTAGATAGGCCTGTATTTATTTCCATTATTGCAGAACCTATTTCAGTAACTTCTGTAGCTTCTACTCCATATTCATTAGGAATACTAGTAGAAATTGTTGAGGCTAAGCCAATTGGTTTTATATCTTCTAAACTAAAGAAATCTTCAACATCCATATCATCACTGATATTCATATCATTATAATAAGCTTTATTAACTAAAGCGATTATTCTTGCGTATCTATAAGGAGATGAAAAATCTACTTTGTTTTTTCTTTGATCTGTTACAGTCATATCACTAATTACAATATCAACCTCTCCTGTTTCAAGAGCAGGAATTAACATTGAAAAATCTGTATTAACTATTTGTAAATCCATATCCATATAAGATGCAAAAGCCTTTGCCACTTCTACCTCTAAGCCTGCAGGGTTATTTTCATCATCAACGTACATAAATGGTGGAAATTTTAAATCCATTGCAACTTTAAGAACTTTTGTATCATCTTTTTGTCCACTACAACTAACTAATGCAATAAGTGCTATTAAACTCAATAATATTTTCTTCATAAATTTTCCTCTTAAAAAAAATATTATATTTCGGATTAAAGGTGAATGTAATTTCAATAAAAAAACTTATAAAAATGAAACCTTTCATTATTGAACTTTTATTTTTTTAAATGTTAATATTAAAAAAATGAGCATTGAAAGAATCAAATATCTAAATAAGAGAAATAATGCAAGTTTTGAAATTGTTAAATTTGAGGACTTTATTTCAAGAACAAATAAAACAATGCTAGAAAGAGATTATAGATTAAACTTTTTCTCAATGCTTTATATAACTGAAGGTTCTTCTATCCATAGCATAGATTTTAAAGAATATAAAATTGAAAAAAATGATTTAGTTATATTAGAAAAGAATAAAATTCATTCCTTTAGAGTTAATAAATCAATCAAAGGGTATGTTATTAATATTAATGAACCTTTTTTTATTAATAATAATGAAAACTATGATTATAATTTATTAGCTTTTTTTGAAGCTCCTTTTGAAAAACCTATTTTAAAGATAAATACAGATAAAACCGCTACTAATCGTATTCTTATAGACTTGATTTATAAAGAATATACAACTGGGGTATACAGAGAAAAAGAAACTTTAATTAAATCTCTTTTTCAAAGTTTTATTTCTTCCTTTAGATATGAAAATGATTCTATCATCCAACATTTTTCTATTTCAGTTTATAAAACTTATTATAAATATAGAAAGCTTGTTGAAAAAAACTATACAACAATTAAAGACGTTAAAACATATGCCTCTATTATGGGTGTAACTAAAAAAACTATAAATAAGGCATGCAGAGATTGTGCTGATATCAGTGCAAAACAGCTCATTATTAATAGACTAATAATTGAAACTAAAAGACTCCTTCTAAAAAATGAATTAAAAAATTATGAAATTTCATATAAATTAGGGTTCGATGAACCTTCTAATCTTGCTTCTTTTTTCAAAAGATATGCATTTATTAGTATGACTGATTTCAAAAAAACTTTTATTTCTTAATAGTTCTTTTGTATTTTTGTTGGATCTACATACATTTCAACTTTTCCACAACTTGGACATACCGCAATTTTTATTGTGTTTAGTGTTAATCCACATATTCCTTGCTTTTGGATATATAAATCACTCTTAGTACCTTTTAAGGTATAATCTTCTAACATTTCTACATCACAACTATTACATTTCATATTTTTGCTTACCTCTACTCTAATATTATATAACTTGATTAATTGTGTAAGCAACTTTATCACAGAACTACTTGTAATTCTTTTGTTTATATATTATAAACAAAATCGCATACGATAAATAAAAAAGGATATTTTATGGATGAATTATTAAAATTAGATAATCAATATTGCTTTCCGATATATGTAGCAGCTAAAGAAGTTATAAAACTATATAAACCAGCTTTAGACAAATTCAATTTAACATACACACAATATATTACACTTTTAGTCTTATGGGAAAAAGATAATATACTTGTAAAAGATTTAGGAGACAAACTATATTTAGAGAGTAATACATTAACCCCGCTTTTACAAAAACTTGAAAAAAAAGAATTGATAAGTAGAGTTAAAGATGAAAATGACAAAAGAAAAGTTTATATAAGATTAACTGAAAAAGGCTATAAGCTAAAAGATAGTGCAAAAGAAATCCCCCAAGAATTAATGTGCAAAATTTCTTATAATAATGAAAAATTTAAACAATTAACAATTCTTCTAAAAGAATTAATTACTGATATAAAAGAACAAAATTAAAACAATAAGGGATAAAAGCTATATTTTAGATACACATTATAATCATCATTGATTAAATCATATGAGCCCTCTATTGATAAAGTTTCATTAAACTTATATCCCAGTTTTAGTTCTGCGCTCTCTTGTGTTTCATCAGTTGCATTATATATTGGGTAATCTAAATTAAAATTAATAAATAAATTGCTTGTATAAAAGCTTATAATTGATTTAGCTTTAAGAGTTAACTCTAATGTTGAAAGATTAGTCTCAAGTGTTGGCATTAAAGTAAATAAAGTGTGAAATGTTCCAATAGAATATCCATATCCAACATTTAAATCTGGCATATAGTTACTAGGGTTTAACTTTATACTAAAATAAGATGAGGGAGTAATCTCTAATAAATTAACTTTAGGATACCGACCACTTTCTATAATTGTAAATTCGTCTACATCAAGAGTTTGATCTAAACTAAAAGATATATCAAGCAACTTAAATTCATACAACAAAATAGTGCTTTGTCTTTGCTGATATACTTCATTATCAAACAAAGAAACTCCAAATGATAGTTTTAAACTATCCATACCAACATATGTATTTGCAACTTTTTCACTGAATACTGTATCAGATTCAAAATTATCAAAACTTACATTAAAAGGATCAAACCCATCTTCTTCGATTGTTTCAGATTGATGCACTTTAAAATAAGTATATCTTTCTAATATGCTATCTGGTAATAAATCTGTATTATCATATATAGCTTTTACTAATGGAGGACTTATCGTATTTTGATCTACAATTAATCCATTTTTTTCAAATAAATAAACTAACCTTCCTGGCATTATCAATAAAGGAAAATCATATGTTTTGTTTTCCCCATTTAATACATTTGAGAAAATTTCACCAACTAATGAGGAACAGTTATAATTAAAAAATTGATATTTTATATCTCTCTCTTTATACTCATAATATTCATCAATAATATCTGGAATATAATTTTTATCAATATTTGTTTGATATACAAATAAAGTTCTGTTTTGGCCAATAGTATATCTTTCTGCAATATTGGAAAAAGGTCTAATATCTATATACCCATCAAGGCCTATAGTAGCACCTCTAATAATTTTACTATAAGTTGTCAAACTTTCATGATATGCATAAAAATTTAGTGCTATAGCACTAGATATATCATTTCCATGTGATAAGGCTATAAAAGCATGGGCGCCAAGAGATCCTATGCTTTCACTTGTAGGACTTGCAGCTATAAGATATATTGTATCAAAGTTTTTTTCTTTTAACTCTTCCTTTGAAATATTACTTGAAGGATAATGAACTAAAACTTCTTCTCTTTTTGTATTTGAAAAAACAAATTGTTGGCTTAATATTGCAAGAAAAAAAAGAAATATATATTTTTTCTTCATGTGTTTTCCTAATTTTATCTTTATATTTTTTTAACAGTATTTCTTCCACTATTTTTTGCTAAATATAAAGCTTTATCAGCTATATCAATTAGATAATTGGTTCCATAGTTTTCATCATCATTACCAAAGGTGTATCCTAAACTAATTGTTACCTTTTTCGTCTCAGATTCTTTAAACTCAATATCTAATTTTCTAACTTCATCGATTATATATAATGCTAAATTATCTAATTTTTCCTCATCATGGCCATAATAGAAACCGACGAATTCTTCACCACCATAACGATATATTTCAACATTCTTCTCTATAGTTATTTTTGTAAATAATTTTGATATTTCTTTTAAACAAATATCACCTTTAAGGTGGCCCTTATTATCGTTATATTTCTTAAAATGGTCAATATCCATCATCATCACACCGGTGATAGGAAGTTTACTACCTTTTCTTTCACTATTTTCAATTCTCAAAAACATTAATCTTCTATTTGGAAGCCCTGTTAAAAAGTCTATATGTTCATTTTCTTTAGATTCTCGTTGTAAATCAAAACTAACAAGTTTTATATGTCTATAATTATTTCCCAATAAAAATCCAACAACTGTAAAACAAGTTGTATTTACTAAATCTTCAATTGCTACATTTGCGGGTTTAACTTTGAAACAGATAAATGCATAGGTAGCATAAAAAAATAGCAGAAAACCATTTACTCTTAAAAAACTATCTGGAATTAATAAAGGAATAAGTGCTAATAAAACTACAATACTTGTTCCTGTAGCTTGAGGTCTTACAATAGCCCCTATAAAAGTACATAGACAAAAAACATAAATTACTGTCAGATAATAAGTTACTAAATGAAGATGATAACTTGTGGTTCTCATCACTATTATATAACAGACTGTACAGACAAAAGCACCAATTGTATATAAAATAACGAAGGAGATGTGAGGCTTAGTATATTGAGAAACACCTACAAGCATTACAAATAAAATAATACAAGCAGGAAGGACCGTTTTTAATAATCGATCTAAGTCAGATTGAATTGATGCTCTGTTATGTGAAATTAGTCTATTCTCTAACATTATATAATTTATAATTGATTGTAATACCTTGATATTCAGCCCCCAAACTTATTGCAAAATTGAAATATAAAAATAATATTGATATTTTGAGAAATGTTTATATATATAAAACAAAAAAAATTTAATATCATTTTATTTTTGAGAATAACTATTTTTTATTAAAATGTCTAGAAAAATATGAGTTTAGACTATAATAAATTATGAGAGCAGCCTAAAGATTGCTGCCCTAATAATTTAAAACTCAATATAAGGTCGATTAATGTTTCTTATTTTACTAAACAAATTAGAAAAACGGCCATTCTTTTTATAAAATACTGCTGGCATTAAATAAGGAGTTTTAATTTCAAATTCTCCACCACCGTATTGCTTTTTTGTAAATAAGTGAATCCAAGTATCATCTGGCAAAATCACTTTTCTACTAAAGGTCTTTTCTTCTAATTGTGGGGCTACTAGCATTTCATCACCCAAAAGATATTGATCTTTAATATTAAAAAACTTTGAATCTTCATAATGAAAGAAAATAGGTCTTTGAATAGAAATTCCTCTATCATGATTTACTTCATTCAAATACTGAAGGTAATCAAATAATGCATTATGCACTTTTATAAGATATGAGAAAGCATCTAAAGATGTATCACTATCCATTAACTGATGATTCACCTCAGGTCTATTTCCTTCATGAGTTCTCATAAAAATAGTAAAGGTTGCCATCTCAGCCCATCGAATTAATAATTCTTGACTTCTCTTTAAATGGAACAAAGTTGTATAACCTCCGATATCACTGTGATGGAGCCCCATAGCACAAGTTGAAAGAGATAAAGCAGATGTTAAAACACTTTTTAGTCCATCGTCTTCACTAAAGTCGACATTTTGATCACCTGCCCAAATGAGTTTACAATATTTTTGACTCATCGCATTGCCAGCTCTCATAAAATATATTAAATCATCTCTTTCTAGTTCATGACATGCTTCCCAGTTTAATTTTGCCCATAAGCCTGGCCACTTATTGTGATATAATAGAGCATCTCCATTTTTTAAATAACAATCTGTGGGTAAATATTCGCCAAAATCTGCCATCCATCCTGAAAGTCCAAATTTAATTAAATTCTCTTTTATAACTTCTTTATACCAGTTAAAGGCTTCCTCAATTGTAAAATCTATTATTCCACAATTAAATTCCCCAAAGTCTACAAAATAATTGTTACCATTTTTATCTTTTGCTAAGAAATCTTTTTCTACAGCAATTTTGCACAACGAACCATCTTTAACTACATAGGGATTTATATATCCCATCATTTTAATGTTTATTCTCTCAAGCTTATCAATGATTTGATCAAGAGAAGGATAGAGCTCTTGATCCCATTTCCAATCCCATCTTAATCGTTTTCCAAAAGATGTGATATTAATACCTTCCCAGTCTTGAATCCAAATACTATTTAGATCTAAATCGTGTTCTTTAGCTTTATCTACACACTCTAATAAATAATCACTTCCCCCCTGTATTCCTAGGGACAAACCCTTGATTGCCCATTTTGGAAGTAAATCTTGCTTTCCAAGATATGATGATAATTTTTCGACAGTTTTTAAAATTGAGGGTGCACTAGCAATTACTATTTCTTTAGGAGCTTGCCAAAATGTTATCTCATGGAAATCTCGATTTTCAAAATCGAAATAACTATAAGCATAAGTATCACAATGAATAAAATATTTTCTACTAGATACAAATGTTGGTTGAGGATAAAAAGTTGTATAATAATCTCCCCCTCCTCTCATACTCTCATCAGCAAGTTTAGTAATTTCAGTATTTTTATTTCTTCCAACTCCTTGTTCACTTGTGAAGATGGGAAAGCTTTTACCTCTTAAATTAAAATAAGAAAATTGTTCTCCAAGTCCGAAAACAGCTTCATCTTTTTCAGCTTTAAACCTAATAGTGATCCTATTATATTCCTTTGGTAAATCTAAAAATCTTATTTTAATAAAATCATCTACTTCCTCAATTTGTATTTTTGCCTTTTCTTTATTTTCACCTTCTAATTTTAAAGTAATTTCACTGTTTATAATTTTAGAATCAACAATATTAAAAGCATTTACACAATCAATATTATCCTCAATAAAGAAATTACCAAGATGCATATCGATATCAGCTTTTCCTTTTTTTAAAGTTAAAAATTGATTAGAATCAATTAGTGTTAAATTGTCACTACAAATTCGAGTTGTATCATTTATTGTTTTAACTGCAATCATTTTATTATCCTTTTACAGCACCATTTGTCATTCCACCTATTATTTGATCATGCATAAATACATATACTAAAATAGTTGGAATCATGGTAATAACTATAGCTGCTAACATACTTGTGTAATCGACTACAAACTGAGATTTAAAATATCTTATTCCTAATTGTAATGTTCTTGCTCTTTCGCTATTTGTTAATAGCATAGCATATGTAAATTCATTCCAACAATAAATAAACATTAATACACCTGCTGTTGCTAAACCTGCTTGAGAGAGTGGAAAAATTACTTTTGTAAATCTTTGAGAAAAAGTACAACCATCAATAACTGCAGCTTCTTCTAACTCTTTTGGTATTGTACTCATAAACCCATGTATTAGATATACTGAAATGGGTAAGTTTATTGCTGAATAAACTAAAATCAAACCACCCAAATTGTCTATTAAAAATAAATTCTTTATAAGCCTAAAATATGGAACCATCAATGCAATGATAGGTATTAATACACCAGACATTATAACTGATAATAATAGATTATTTAATTTAAATTTTTCTCTTGCGATAGCGAAGGCTCCCATAGCAGACACTATTAAATTTAATGCAGTTGCAAATACTGCAACAATAATTGAATTTAAAAATAATCGAGGAAGTCCACTCATTGATATTGCTTTAACATAGTTACCAAATTGCCAAACTTTAGGAAGAGAAAAAGCAGAAGCTGTTTCAAATTCAAGGTTTGTTTTAAAGGAAGTGATGAACAACCAAATTAAAGGTAATAATGTTATACAAAGGAAAAATATCAAATAAAACCATTTAAAAAATGTTCCCAAAAAGCCCAAACGTTTTTTTTCTTTAACTACTTTACTAGCCATCTGATTTCCTCCTTTTAATTATCACTATTCTTTGTTAAGAAATATCTAATGAGACCAATTGTTGCACCACCGAATATAACAAGTGTTGCACCAATTGCATTTCCTTCTCCATATCTTAGAGCTTGCATATCAGTATATAACATTATTCCCATAACTGATGTTGAATGTGCAGGGCCACCTCCAGTCATCAAGAATGTAGATTCAAAATGTCTCATACCATAAGCAAGTGCTAAGGTAATAGTTGTAATTAAAATAGGTTTTAGCATTGGTATTGTAATATGGAATTCTTGTTGCAAAATATTTGCACCATCTAATTCAGCAGCTTCATAATAAGAATCTGGAATACTCAATCTAGAAGCTAAAATAACAATCATGAAGTACCCAATATAGAAAACTTGTTGGAAAATAACAGCAGCGAAGGCTGTATCCATATTACCCAACCAGTTATTTGTTAAATGACCAAGTCCAACAAAGGTTAAAAGTGCATTTAAAACTCCGTTTTGAGCATTATAAATTGCAGTCCACATCATTGCTAAAGCAACCTGAGATATAACATTAGGTAAGAAATATACAGTTCTTAAAAACTTCCAACCCTTTGGTCTTCTAGCTAATATCATAGCCATAATACAAGCTAATGGAACTTGAATAAAACCTAAAACCCCAGCCCAAACGATATTATTTCTTAAAGAAAGTCTAAAGTTTTCATCTGAGAATAAATACTTGTAATTATCAAAACCAACAAATTGGGGTGCTGTAAAACCATTCCATTTAGAAAAACTTGTAGCAATTACATAAGCTAAAGGGTAAATAAAAAAAGCTGAGAAAAGAATTAATACTGGCAATAAAAATATGAATATCATCTTGCCGTTTTTATTTTGCATATAACCTCCTAATTTAATAAAGGGCCTAGATTAGAATCTAGGCCCAAATAAAATTCTTATTTAGCGAATTTTTGATGCTATTTGAGCGACAAATTCTTCAGCAGTTGCTTTACCAGATGCCATCTTAGCTAAAGCTTGACCAAATTCAGCCATAACATCAGTTGCAAAGTTAAATTGGAAGTGAGTTTGTAAGAATGAAGCATTATTTACAGCTTCATTAAATTGTGTTTGTACTCTATTTCCTGTAACACCAGGGGTCTTAACAGCTAACATAGCACCAGAAGCTTGTGAAATCTTAGCAGCGTTTTCAGGAGTTGTCATCCATTTTAAAAAACTTAATACAGCTTCTTTTTTTGCAGGATCACTAGTGTTTGCAGCAACTAGATTTGATTGTGGGAATCCAACTTGTCCATTAGAATATTTATCTCCAGGACCAGGGCCAATTTGTGTTGCAGCAAATACTTCTGGAGCTTCACTTTCTACACGACCGATATACCAAGGACCATTGATAAACATAGCTGTTTGTCCTGCTAAGAAATGTCCACCAGAAACACCAGCATCTCCACCAATAGCATCAACTGTAGTATTTCCATCTTGATACATTCTGTTTAAGATTTCTGCAGCTTCTACAAATACAGGATCTGTTGCAAAATCTTTTTCCCAAACATTAGGTCCACCAATTGCATTTAAAATATGACAATACCATAACATTGAAGTCCAAGCATTTGTTCCACCAGTCATTTGTGAGGTTGGAACATAACCTGCTGCTTTAATTTTTTCACAAGCATCCCAGAATTCATCAAAAGTTTGAGGAATTTCACTAACACCAGCTTCTTCTAAAATGTCCATATTATACCAAATTGGAGTATATCCCATTTCAAAAGGTAATGATTTTGTTTTACCGTTTATTGTAGCTGATTCAATTGCACCATCAACAAAATTAGATGCCCAATCTCCTTTTAGTTCATCTGTAAAGTCCATCAAAACATCACTATCATAGAACATAAATGATGTTTGATCTGGGTTAAATGAAAATACATCTGGAGCTGAACCTGAGCCTAACATTGTGTTAATTTTAGATCTATAAGCATCTGCATCAGGGTTCTCTTCAATGATAACTTTAATCTTACCAGCATTAGCAGTGTTGAATTCATCAACTAATTCTTTAACAGGGGCAGCCTTTGTATCTGCACCAACCCAAATTGTTGAAAATCTTATTTCAATTTCTTTGTCCCCTGCGCTTTCACTTTGTCCATTTGCAAAGACAAAAGAAGGGACTGCCAACATTATAGCTAGTAATGCAACTAAAAAGTTCTTTTTCATAATAATCTCCTTTTATTATATTTCTTTCATAAAGAAAGTTAAACATAGCAATTACAACATGTCAACTTTTTTTTATAACTGTGAAAAGAAAATTTTTAGTAAAAAAGAAGTAAAATTATAAAATATAGAGCTAGATTTGCTTAAAAATTATCAAAAAGATGAATAAAATAATTTATACTATTAGATTAAATTCTTACGATAAAAAGAATTAAAAAAATAATACTTATAAGAGATATGAAATTTACTTTTTCAATAATAAAAAAATGACCTACAAATAACTTTAGTTAATACTAAACAAAAATTAACTAAATTTTATAAACTAAAAATTAATTATTGTTTTTTTACAAACTAAAAGTTTTTAGGCCATTTTCGGATAAATAATTAATATAAATTAATTATTACGATATTTCTCAACTAATTCTATTACTTTTGCTTTAATTAAAGCAGAGCATTCTCTATAGCCTTCAATTGGACCACCAGAAGGATCTTCTAAGCCCCAATCTTCTTTTACTTTACAAGGCAAGAAAGGACATTGAACACCACAACCCATAGTAATCAATATATCAACACTAGATGGAATTTCTCCAAGAAGTTTTGGATAATGAGAAGACATATCAATGCCCTCTTCTTCCATTACTTGTTTTGCTAGAGGCTTTACTTCATGATATTTTTCAGTTCCTGCTGAATAAACATCAAAAATATCACTACCTAATTCTTTAGCCCAAGCTTCTGCCATTTGAGACCTACATGAATTGTGAACACATACAAATGCAACTTTTGTCTTCATAAAATTCCTTAAAATCATTAGAATAAGATTCTAATATATTCTATGGCGAAATACTATTTTTTAATAAAACTATTTTTTAATAAAATAATAAACTTTCTATAATCTTAATACATTTCTCTGTGAATTCTACTCTCATCGAAACGATCAACATATTTAATTAAATCTTCTTTATTTGGATAACCTAATGCAATTAAAGCAAAAGGTTCAACTTTTTCACTATCAATATTTAGAGCATTAATTAAAAATTCACTTCTATCTTCTTTAGAATAAACTCCCATCCAAGTTGAACCGATACCATAACTAACAGCTTCCAACATCAAATTCTGAGTACATGCACCTAAATCTTGTTGAACAAAACCTGGTGCTTTAAGATCTTTTTTTGCCAAGATCGCAATCATAAATGCAGCATTTTTTGAAAATTTAGCATGTAGACTAAGGTTTGAGAGTTCTTCTATTTTATTTTTATCTTGTATTAAAATAAACTCCCAAGGTTGTTGATTCATTGCTGAAGGAGCTTGCATTGCAGCTTTTAAGATTTCAAACATTACACTTTCATCAACTTTTTTATCTGAAAATTGTCTAACACTTCTTCTAATATTTATCTCTTTCATGATTTTCTCCACTTTTTATAAATAAGATTCAATAGCTTTAGGACTTAAAACCTTTCCACTTGATACAACTTTTTCATCTATTACTAATGCTGGTGTACTCATTACTGAGTATCCTACAATTGTTTGCATATCAGTGATGTGTGTTACTTCATCTTTAAGATTCAAGTTCTCAACTGCAATTTTTGCATTTTTCTCTAAAGTTAAACATTTTGGACAACCTGATCCTAATATTTTTATCCTAGCATTAGGATTTGCATTATTTACTACTTTAGTTTTCTCTTGTTTTAATTTTTTCTTAAATAAAGCCATTACTATTCTCCCTATCTGTGGCAACAACAATTTGCCTTTTCTGTAGACAATTTATTAAATATATTTCTAATTTTTTCAAAATACTCTTGATTTAAATTATAATAGTGGGTTCTTCCATCTATTCTTTCGATTATTAAGGAGGCTTCTTTTAATAATTTCATATCATATGATAAAGTTGGTTGAGTTACATTAAATTTTTTTTGAATTTCACAAGCACATAATTCGCCACATGATAACAAGTCTAATATTTCTAATCTCTTATCATTTGACAATATTTTAAAAACATCACTTAATTCTTTATAATTCATTTTAGCTCCATATATAGAAAACCTTCTATGTAATTTATATAAAATACATAGAAGATTGTCAATGTATTAATTTATTATTTTATAAATTTTAAGGTAATTTTTTACCTGCTGCTAAATATAACTCATACCATTGATCTCTTGTTAATCTAATATTTTTTGCTTTTGCAATGCTGTTAAGTCTTGTTGAATTTGTTGTGCCTGCAATAACTTGCATCTTAGTTGGAATTCTTAAAAGCCAAGCTGCAACAATAGATTCTTGATCAACTTTATATTCTTCTGCTAAACGATTGATTACTTTATTTAATTCAATAAACTTATCATTATTTAAAAAGATTCCTTCAAAAAAACCATATTGGAAAGGAGACCATGCTTGGATAGTAATATCATTTAAAATACTATATTCCAACATTCCCCCATCTCTATCAATTGATTGAAGATTATCCATATTTACATTAATTGAACTATCTATCATTGGACAGTTTGTAATACTCATTTGCAATTGGTTTACTACAAACTTATTATCACAATAATTGTTTAATAAATTTAATTGATGAGTATTTTGATTACTTACTCCAAAAGATTTAACTTTTTTAGTTTCAATTAATTCATTGATTATTTGAGCAACCTCTTCGCCTTCCATTAATGGATCAGGTCTATGTAAAAGAAAGAAATCTAAATATTCAGTATTCAATCTTTTTAAGCTAGAATCAATAGATTTTAAAATATGTTCTTTTGAAAAATCATAACAGATTCCAGGTCTAATAGCAGCTTTAGATTGAATAATAAGTTTTTCTCTATCTAAATTTAAGGATTTAATAACTTTAGCAAATTTCTTTTCACTTTCTCCTCGACCATATATATCTGCATGGTCAAAAAAATTAATTCCATTTTCTAATGCAGTTAACACCAATTTTTCTATTTTCTTATCTTCTTTATCAAAGATTCTCATACATCCTAAAATAATTTCAGGAACTTCTTGTGTGAATGTGTTTATTCTCATAATACCTCCAAATAAACGTAAGTAATAAATTAACCGTTAAAATCTATAGTGTGAAAAAGCTATCTCCACTTTTTAAATATTCGGTTAATGGTTCACCCATAAATTTAACATCTACCCCTAAATTCTCTAGAACTTCAGTTGCATTGTATCTAGCACTGCAATGTTTACAAGCTTCGACTATGATTTTATTTTCAATCATATTTTTTACCACAGCTTGCATCTTTTCACTTTCGTATATCAATTTGGTAGATCCGCCCCAAATTACAATATGGATTTCATCCCACCATTCTCTTTTCATTGAATTTACAGTATAAAGCTCTAAAAAGGAAATTATTGTCGCCTCATTATCTGTAGTCCACAAAATATTCAATCTAGACATTTATTGCCTCCTAAATTATTATCGAATACAAATACATATTAGCACATAAAAGAAATATTATAAAATATTTGCTTATTAGTTACTATTTTATGCTGGGAAACATTTTGAAGTTGTAAGTAATGTATGAACTTTTCATTAAATTATATAAGAGGAATCAATGAGCTATACGAAAAAACTACATAACAATATTTTTAATAATTATATATTCATTTTTTTATCAAATTTAAATTTAACCCATGGCCTGTGGATGATATATTTAGCAACAAAGGGAATGAGTTTAGTTCAATTGGGGCTTCTAGAAGGTATCTTTCATATAACTTCTTTTTTAATGGAAGTACCAACTGGTCTTGTTGCTGACATTTATGGAAGAAAAACAAGTAGAATAATAGGCAGGATTTTTGCACTACTTAGTATTTTTTTGTTATTAACGGCAGATAGTTTTATCTTCTTTACTATTTCATTTATTTTTATAGCACTTTCTTATAATTTAGAATCTGGGGCAGGAGAAGCTTTAATATATGATTCATTGAAAGAACTAAAGCTTGAAAATAAATATATGAAAATATGCGGAAAACAAGAAATAGCTGTACAAGTAGGTCAAGTTATAGCTTTTATAATAGGAGGTTATCTCGCCACAATTGATTATAAATATGTTTTTTATTTAACAATGATATTTATAGTTATAACCATAGTCCAATCTTTTATATTCCAAGAACCAAAAATTGATAAAGAGGAAACTAAAAATAATAAATTAAGTAAGATTTTAAAAAATCAAATAAATCAAAGCATCAATATTATTAAAGATAATAGAAAAATTGGCTTTTTTATAATTTTTACTCAGATTATATTAGCCTTTGGTACAAGTTTATTTTATTATCTTCAAAACTTCCTTATAGCAGATGGTCACACTGAATTTTTTATTGGAGTAATTTTTTCAATATCGGCAATATTTGATGCTATTGCAGGCTCTTTAACTTTTAGACTTGAAAAAATTATTAAAGAAAAAGGTATATTAATGATAATGCCTTTCTTATCTGTAATTTGTATTTGGTTTATTGCCTTATCAAAGTATTCATATATCTTCTATATTATAATGTGTGCAATTGAAGGTTTTATTTTTGTTGCTATGAGCGATTATATAAACAGATTAATCCCAAGCAAAAATAGAGCAACAATACTATCTTTGGCTAGTATGGTATTTAGTTTCTTTATGATATTTATTTTCCCTTTGATAGGAAAAATTGGAGACTTATATTCTCTAAAAACTGCATTTTTAGTTCTAGCTATCATAGCTACAATTTTTGCAATTGGTAACTTTATATTACTATTAAATATAAATAAGAAAAAAGATTTACCAAAGACTTAATACAAACAGTTCTTATTTTCTATAAAAAGTACCCACTGTTTATAAATATCCCTTAGTTCTTTATCAAGATATGTTAAAGCTTTTTCTTCCATTTCTTTAGGAACCCCATAATATGATTGAGCAATAGAACCTGTCATAGCAGCTATAGTATCACTATCCCCTCCTAAAGATATTGCAATCCTTATAGCATCTTCAAACGAAGTTGATTCAAAAAATGCCACTATTGCTTGAGGGACTGTATGTTGGCAAGTTGGACTAAACGTATATGAGTCTCTAATTTCATCTATTGTAAAATTAAGATCATAATATTTTTTCTCAATCTTATTTTTTACTTCACTTTTATGAAGTCCACACCTACAGAGAAAAATTGCTACAGCTATTGCTTGTGCACCTTTTAAACCTTCTTCATGATTATGGGTTACTCCAGTTACACAATCCGATAACATATATACATCATCTATTGTTCTAGCAAAATATCCTATTGGACCAATCCTCATAGCAGCACCATTTCCAAAACTATAATAAGCTGTGGTTTTACTTTTGTGTAACCAGCTTCTAAACATTCCCCCATATCCACTGTTTGGATATTTATTTCCAAACTCTTTTAAATATTTAATTGTATTATTTTTTAAAATTTTACAATAATCTTCATTTTTGAAATGAGATGCTAATGAATATTTTAAGATCTTTTCACTTTCCATTATTGCTTTAGCTACTGCAATTGTTAAAATACTATCATCTGTTATATGACAATCATTTGTAAATAAATCAAAACTTTTACTCTTATGATTATTTAATTCAAATCTAGAACCAACTATATCTCCTATTATTGCTCCTATCATGATTGGTACCTCCGTTTAATATAATTTTAAACCCGTATGTGCGATAACTCAATAATCAAATATTTAGAAAAATAAGATTTTCTTATAAAGAAAACATATCCTTTAGGTATTCTAAGTAACCTTGTGCATTTGTTTAGGTTTATTTGTGCATTTTTAATTTCTTACAATATAAGCATTTATAAAAAATATACAAATTTATTATATTTTTTTTATTAAATGTGTTGACATAAGTTACAGAATAACTTATAGTACAAACATCTTAAAGGAAATTAAGATAAACAAAAAAAACTATTTATAACAGAGGAAAATTTAAATTATGAAAAAATTATTAACAATATTAGCACTAGCTGCAATCGTATCAACTTCAATGTTCGCAAAATCTGCAGAGGTTCAATTAAATACTTCTATTGAAGAAACTGAAGTTTCTTATCAATTAGCTTAT
>JAQQAS010000052.1 GCA_028532815.1 Pleomorphochaeta sp. | reverse complement strand
TTTGGCTTTTTAAACCTGAGTTTTTACCTTTGAGGTTTTGAAGAGTCTTTCTCATGGAGAAAGCCAAAACCATAACCCAATTTGATCAAGGTATCATCTCATATAATCAACGGACAAATAAAAACTTGTGTAACTATTTTTCCACACAGTTTATATACATAACCAAATTCCAATTCTTATGAAAAAAATCTTACTCACTTTAACATTTTGTACCATCTTTGTTGCTTGGGGCCTGCTTAATGCTTCAGAACTAACTGACGAACACCCGGTAATTCGCGGTGAGCGACCTCCGATCAGTCTTAATTCACTGACAGCTGCCGATTATGAAGCCGGAAAAATCTATGTCAAGTTCAAGGCTGAATATTCCAATCTGGTACAAAGCGGATTTTCACTGGACAAAAACCAGTACATTAAAACAGGTTTGCAAGAATTAGATGTGTTGAACCAGCAATATCTGGCAAGCGAGTATAAACAGATCATTCAAACGGTTTACAGCAGTAATCAGAAATCCACTCAATTTAAACAACGACACCAGGCCTGGGGATTTCATCTGTGGTTTGAAGTAAAACTGGATGAAGCGGCCAACATTGTAGCAGCTGTGGAGGCTTTTCAGTCAAATCCGGCTATTGAACTGGCTGAACCCATTTACAAAACGGTGCTGTATGATTTGCCTGAAGCTTCAGGCGATGAAGGGAATTATCCCAAAATTAAAGATAACAATAGCGGCTCCGATCGGTTTACTGCCGATGATACATACTTATCTGCCCAGTGGCACTACAACAATACAGGCACTTATGGTGGTACTGCCGGCAAAGACATCAGCCTTTTTGATGCCTGGGATATTGAAAAAGGGCATAGCGATGTAATTGTTGCTATTATTGATGGCGGCATTCAAACCGATCATGAAGATTTGGCCGGCAATATGTGGAGTGGTGTTGGATACAATTTTGTGGATGGTAACAGCACGATAGTTCCCCATTCACATGGTACGCATGTAGCCGGCACTGTAGCAGCTGAAACCAATAATACTATTGGTGTTGCGGGAGTAGCCGGAGGTAGTGGCAGTGATGATGGCGTGCGTTTGATGAGTTGTCAGGTTTTTACAGATGATTCAGGTGGTGGTTTTGCAGAAGCCATGATCTATGCCGCTGATAATGATGCAGCCATTTCCCAAAACAGCTGGGGAACCAGCCCTCCCGGAAATTATAGTTACCTGGTGCTTGATGCAATTGACTATTTTAATGCTAATGGAGGAGGAGATGTATTGGATGGGGGAATAACCATTTTTGCAGCCGCAAACGACAACGACGATGATCACTATTACCCGGGTTATTATTCAGGAACCTTATCAGTTGCTGCTACCAACAATCGGGATGAGAGAAGTTATTATAGCAATTATGGCGACTATATTGATATTTCGGCACCAGGAGGAGAACAAACTGAATTTGGACAAGCTGGTGTTGCCAGCACCGACATAACAGATAGTTACACTTATAAACAAGGCACCTCCATGGCCTGCCCGCATGTTTCAGGGGTTGCTGCTTTGATTGTTTCCTATGCCCATCGCAATGGCGTAACCCTGAAAAATGCTGATGTCTATCAAATTCTGAAAGAAACAACTGACGATCATTATGCCGAAAATCCGGGCTATATCGGAAAATTAGGAACCGGACGACTTAATGCTCATGCGGCCTTGCTGGCTACAAATAACTATTTCTCGCCCACTGCACTAACGCCAGACCATTCTTTCGATTTTGATGGCACTATGCAAGGCTGGTACAGTGTTGCCACAACCGGACACAAAAACTTTGTATGGACCGATCAGGGAGCATTGTATGGTGGACAGATTGAATCTGCCACGGCTGATAACGGCTATGTGATGCTGAATAACCTATATGAAGAGTGGATGGGCCCAAGCCCAAATGCCGCTGCATTGTATTCTCCAATATTTGATTTAACCGGCTTTACGAATTTGATCTTTAGTTTTGATCATAAGGCCAGACAAATTGGACAGGATAATGATCCTCCGTTCCCAAATATGAGTATTAAACTTGAAGCGAGCAATGATGGATTTGTTTCCAATATACAGGAACTTTGGTCATACAATTTCCCTAATACAGCGCATCTTTCTATTGAAGGAGTACAAAGCGTTAATATCAGTGCGCTTGCAGGCAGTCCTAATGTACAATTCCGCTTTAATTATGCAGGTGGTGGTGGCTATTGGTGGCTGATTGATGATGTGACTATCAATGATTTCACACCTCAAATCACCAGCCTACCCTATTCAGAAACCTTTGATTCTAATTTGGGCGATTGCTATACTTATAGCGTATCAGGAGACACTAAAAACTGGATTTGGCAGGATTATAATGGGAACGGCTTTGCCAAAATGAGCGGTTATAACTCAGGAGAAACCGAAGAAGACTGGTTAATTCTACCAGAAATAAACGCTGATGATTACACAACCATCACCATGAACTTTGAAACTGCCTATAATTATGGAACTGATGATGCCAATAATTATCTAAAGCTTTTTTATTCAACAGATTATAGTGGGATTGGAAATCCAGATAATACCAATTGGACAGAGTTGAACTTTACACAACCAGATGCAGGCAATTATGTATATGTTAATTCAGGTGATATTGATTTATCTGCCATTTCAGGTCAGTTTTATCTGGGGTTCAAATACAGGGACGTGGGTATAGAGGGAAACTATCGAACCTGGCAAATCGATAACATTAATATTTTAGAAGTTTTGCCATACTATTATATAAGTTTTGAAGGCAACGGAGAAACTAAAGCAACGTATGCTTCAGGAACAGTCACCATCAGCAATGTGGAATGGAATTTAACAGATGCTTTGATTGGTGAATCAGCCAGTGATTACAAAACAGGTATGCGATCTGTAAGGATGAGAGGCTATGGCACTTCCGTTATGACCATGCTACAGGACAAAGCCAATGGCATAGGAAGTATTTACTTTAACTACCGGCGTTATGGCACAGATCAGCAGGTGGACTGGAAAGTAGAATACAGCACCAATGCGGGCTCTGACTGGACACAGATTGGCAGCACATTCACTTCCCCTGCTAGTGATGAAGTGCAAACCTTCCACGAAAAAGTGAACATTGACGGGAATGTCAGAATCAGAATCAAAAGAGCTACAGAAACAGGCAGCTCCAATAGGAGACTTAATATTGATGACATCATTATTACAGATTATAATAAAGTTACTTTCCTGGCTGATATGTCGTTAGCTGCAGGCTTTGATGCAGAAACAGATGTTGTTTATCTGTCCGGCAACCTGATTACTCCCCCCTGGGGCGAACCGGGCACCAATAGTAATGCCTTGTTCAGCAGACTTGGCCCTACTAATACCTGGATCAATGTATTGAACCTCTCAGAGCTTCAATACGAGTACAAGCTGTTTAAAAACACGGGCTGGGGTAATGGCGAATGGGATGGTAATCCGAACAGAAAACGAACTGTTTCGCATGGTGAAATAGTAACAGAACTGTATTCCTATGTTGAGTTTTCGGGCAATGGAGCTATTTCAGATCCCTCCAATTGGGCTGCTTCGACCATCCCCGATGGGAATAACATCATGATTAGCGGCACAGCACAGCTTAACCAGGCACTCGTGGCAGAATCAGTGATCATAGAAGAAGGAGGAAGTATTACAATTCCACCCTTACAGGATCTTACTGTCAACAACACACTGACGAATAATGCTGGTGCTGCGGCTTTGCTTTTACAATCCGATGCAAGTGGCACCGGCTCGCTCATCCACAGCTCGGCAGATGTTCCTGCCACTATCCAACGTTACATAAACGGCGGTGGCTATCATTTGGTGAGTGTTCCAATAAACGGAGCACTTACAGCCGGATTATTCATGCATTCCTATCTGTATTATTTTGATGCAACTGCCGATCCACAAGACTGGGATGGCGTTGGGGAAGATCCGGAAATAGCGATCACCAACAACCAGGGTTATATGATTTGGTTCACCAGCAACAATACTACCTACGATTTTGAAGGTGCATTGATGAGTGGCGACTTTGTTACGGCAACACCAGCTGCGGCATCCGTATATAATGGTTCATACAATGAAGGCGGATACAATCTGGTGCCCAACCCCTATCCTTCGGCTATCGACTGGAATGCCGAAGGTGGTTTCACCGAAAACAATCTCTTTGAAACTATCTGGATCTACAACAGAGATGCTGGAAATTATGGAGCTTATGTGAGAGATGCCGGAAGTGGCACCAATGAAGTAAGCAATATCATTCCTGTCGGGCAGTCGTTCTTTGTTCAGGCAAGTAACGCTGGTTCAGGCTCTTTGACGATCAAAAATGAGGCTCGCACACACTCGGCCAACAATTTCCTGAAAGAACCTGCGCAGATAGCAGAGATGCTCAGGCTTCATGCTGCGGCAAATAATCTAAGCGATGAATTGCTTGTTCAGTTCAATGCAGATGCCAGTCCGACTTTTGAAGGTAACCGAGATGCGCAAAAAATGCGATCTGATGGTGAAGCTCCACAGCTTTTCAGTTTAAGCGAGGAAGGTACCGAACTTAGCATCAATACCCTCCCCTATCGGGATGAAACCATAGTGATTCCGATCGGCTTTGAGCTGTCAACAGTAAGTGAAGTCAGCTTTAACTTTACTAATCTCGAAAGCTTTAGCCCGCTGGCTGAAATCTACCTCGAAGACTTGCTATCCGGCCAGATGATCAATCTGCGCGAACAGCAGGAATACAGCTTTACCCATGCCACCGAAAATGATCCGTTGCGCTTCAGGCTGCACTTTAAAGGTGTGGTTGGCCTGGACGAACAAGCGGTTTCCGGGCACCTGATCTGGAGTTACGATGACAAGGTTTATGTGAGCATACCAGCCTTAACAGGCGAAAAAGCTATCATTCAGCTGGTTGATATGCAAGGCAAAATACTTTACCAGGGTGCACATAATCTAAGTAATCCCGAAATTATTACCGTACGCACCAATCAACATGTGTTGGTAGCACGCATCATTGCCGGCAATCAGGTATTCACAAACAAAGTATTCATTCGCTAAAAACATGATAACCATGAAAAAGATATTAGGTAAATTAATTTTAATCGTAGTTTTAACAACCTCAGGCACCTCATTATTTGCTCAGGCAGGCCCACCTGAACCGCCTGGTGATCCCAACGCAGACGGTGGCCCTGTGGGTGGCAACGCCCCCATCGGCTCCGGCCTTGCCATACTGCTGACACTTGGTGCTGCCTATGGTGGTCGCAAGGTATATCAATACTGGCAATCGCAAAAAAAAGAACTGGAGGACTAATTCCATCATAGTTCATCCCCAAAAAATCTCCCCGTTGGCAATCGCTGGCGGGGGATTTTTTTTTGAAGAGGCTTTTAGCTTTTGGCCATTAGCATTTAGCTAGTATTAACTTATAACTCTTTATTTTCGCTTTTTATTCCTGTTACGAAGCAACAACAACTTTTTACTCTTTACTTTTTACTTTTGACTTAGTTAAATACATGATTAAATCTCCTCATTGACATATTAGCACAACCATAAACAAAAGTCAACTACGTACAACTAGGGACGAAAATTTAATAAAAAAAATAATTATCGTGCTGATAATTACATTCTAGATAAAACCTTATCATTCTTTTATTTATATTTAACTGCAAAACTCCGGAGAATTATCTTGTTATAGAAATAAAGTATTAACCAATTAAAAGTTCTTAACGTATGTATTAAATAAATTTATCATAATGGTTTGTTTTTTTCTATAAAAGATTAGTTATGATATAATAGTCTTGCTGGAGATTTAGTTGATTAAAAGCTATTTTTTTGCAACTGCTTCATGTAATTAACATCTAAATATAACTTAAATGTGGGCATATCGCTTTTTTATGGTCAAACAAAATTTATAACTGAATCTCTTTCGATAATATCTGTTTTAAAGAAAGTAGTACTACTACTAATTTCAAATTTTTTTGTAATTCTTGTAGTTAAAGAATTTATTACATAATATGCGAAGCCTTCACTCACTCTATTTATTGTTGATAGAGGTGGTGTTGTATAGGCAGATACTTCTATATTGTCAAACCCGGTTATTGAAATTTGTTCTGGAATTTTTATTTTAGCTTCCATTAAAGCTCTAATTGCACCAATTGCAATATAATCTGAAACGGCCATTATGCAACTTACATTCTTTAGTTCGTTTTTTGAAATTAGTTCTTTTATTCTTGTGTATCCACTATTTAAAGAAAAATCACCGTAAATAATTTTATAATTGATATCTTTATTTATTGAATCAATAAATCCGTCAATTCTGTTTTTTACAACTAGATGATTTCTGGGACCAGCTAATAATAGTAAATTATTATGTCCTTTTGATATTACATAATTAGTAATTTTTTTCATTCCATTATAATTATCATAATCAATTTGGAATAAATCTTTATCTCTATAAACCCCATTGGTAATTAGATAAGGTATTTTTGATTTTAGTATTTTTTCAATAGTTGAACCATCAATTATTGGATCAGATAGAATAATTCCATCAATATTATCTTTTATTAACTGTTTTTCATCTATTGGAGAAAAATAAATTTTAGGTAAATGACCTTGTGATTCTAATGTGCTTTTTATCATTCTAATATCAAAGGAAGTGTTTGGATCATTGTTAAAATATTCTCCTTCAAAAGGAAGGATTAATGCAATATTATAAGCTGTGCGTGTTGCTGATTGAGCGACTAACCCTTTATTAAATGTTAATTCTTCACAAGCACTTAATACTTTTTTTCTTACTTTTTCGCTAATATTACCTTTGTTGTGCAGCACTCTTGATACAGTACTAATTGAAACTCCAGTTAATTCAGCAATATCTTTCATTGTGACCATATAATAATTCCTAGTATCAAAAATGATAAAAATTTGCTTAGCTAGTATAACATAAAATTAATAATTATCAATAAAATATATGCAAATATCTAGTTTTTTTATTATTTATTGATATTTTAAATCATTTTTTTAAAGTATTTAGCAATCTATTTTTTGATTCATTCAAAATATTTGCATATCTGTGCAAATTTTTTGCTTGACAGATTTAAATGTAGCTATGATACTGTGTGTACGTTAACTCAAAAATTAAATAAAGGTTTAAATAATGAAAATTGAGAAGAAAGAGAAAATTATATTATTAAAAACAAGTTCGTATTCATTCGAGATAAATGAACAAGGTATTTTTAAATATAATGAAAATAACTCAACTCTTTTAGAAGCAAATATTCTAAGTTATGCAGATTCAATTGATAATATTGATAAAACTAAAATAAAGAATATATCTATTGATAATTTTGATATCATAGTTAATTTTGATTCTAGTAGTTGGGAAAACGAACAAATGTTAATTCATTTTAATGAACATTATATTGTCTTTTCATTGATAGTTGAAGGTTCTTCTAAAATAACTAATGTTAGATATTTTAATAT
The DNA here is from genome assembly GCA_028532815.1 of Pleomorphochaeta sp. GTDB lineage: Bacteria > Spirochaetota > Spirochaetia > Sphaerochaetales > Sphaerochaetaceae > Pleomorphochaeta. The sequence continues at coordinate 130,553 of JAQQAS010000052.1, read as the reverse complement.
TATTGATGGTTATAAAAAATATATCGCACCAAGATTTGATTGGTCTACATTCCCTGTGATTAAGAATATTGATGAAAATGATATTCTATCTTGCCAACAATGGCTAAGCCCTCCCCCGTTTGCTATGGTTTTAACAGATAACAAAGATTATCAAGCTTTAGGTGTTATGGCAAAAAAAGGTGAAAACAATTTTGAGAGAGTTCAAATTGGAAAAGAAATAAAACTTTGCTTTGAAGGTCATTTGGAAGTTGAAAATTGCGAATATAAATTACCTTCATTAGTTTTATCACCGAAAGCAGATAATCTTGAAAAAGCATTATCTAACTATATAGATATTTTAAAAGAAAATAGATGTATTGATACAATAGATAATAAAATTATCCCGGCTTGGTGGAATAAACCCATTTTTTGTGGTTGGGGTCAGATGAGATATGATTATAGAAGAGATCATGATGGTCATGAAAATGGTAATTTTGTAAATGTAACTGATTATTGTAGTCAAAATCGTTATTGCGAATATATTAATGATTTGGAAAGTAATGATATAAACCCTGGAACAATTATTATTGATATGGGATGGGCTAAAAATGCTGCTTTAGGTAAGGAAGATTTAGATAAATGGCCGAATTTAAAAGATTTTATCAAAAAAGAGCATGATAAAGGTCGCCATGTTTTGCTTTGGTATTCTCCTCTTGTATCACAAGGCTTAAATGATGATTGTTGTTTAACTCTCCACGGTCGAGCTGTGGCTCCTGATCCAACTAATGAAAAATATGTTCAACTCCTCAGAGATGAAATCACTTATATGTTAAAAGAACTTGATGCTGATGGTTTTAAAATTGATTTTACACAAAATACACCTAGTGAAGAAGATGTTTTTACAACATATATAAATTCATTCTGGGGTTTGATAAATGAGAATAATGAAAAACATATATATAAGAAAAGAACTGAGAGAACTGAATTAATTAAAGTATCAAAGAAAAATGTTTGGGGAGTTGAGTTATTAAAATTATATATTGAGAACATATATAGGATAATGAAAGATGTGAAAAAAGATTCTTTATTAATAACTCATACTTGCAATCCATATTTTTCTGAAGTTGTTGATATGTTAAGACTAAATGATTTAGATGGAGAGAGTGATGCTGTTTTAGAAATTATGAAAGGTAGATCTATGTTAGCTAGAATTTCTTGTGATAAATGGTTAATTGATACCGATAATGATTTGATGGTTGATTTGAAGCATTGGAGAGATTACATAACAATTCAAGCTAAACTTGGTATCCCAGATACTTATTATACTAATCATATTGCCATGTCGTTTGAAAAATTAACTCAAGATGATTATAGCTTACTAAAAAATGTGTTTGAAAGTTTCGAATATGAAAATAATTGGAGAGAAGTAAATGAAAAAAGCTGTTGATGATGTTCATTACAAAAAATTAAAAAAAAATCAACTGAAAAAGCAGATTGTTAATAATAGGACATATTATTTAATGCTTATTCCATGTATTTTATTTTTTATTTTAATAAAATATAGACCTTTGTATTTTTTGCAAGTTGCCTTTAAGGATTATAGAATAACTGTTCCTGTGGATAAAGCTAAATGGGTTGGATTAAAATATTTTGTGCAACTGTTTACGTCTGGCGATTTTATTTTAGCGTTAAAGAATACATTAATTATTGCTTTTTATAGAATAGTTTTTGGATTCCCTGCTCCAATTATATTGGCTTTATTATTGAATGAATTAAAACTAATTAAATTTAAAAAGATTACTCAAACTTTAGTTTATTTACCCCATTTTATTTCATGGGTTGTTATTGGTGGTATATTAAGAAGTTTTTTAACAACACAAGGAGGTGTTATAAATTTACTTATAGGTTTATTTAACCAAGAACCCGTTGGATTTTTAACATCTTCTGAATATTTTAGAGGAATCTTAGTAGTATCGGGAATTTGGAAAGAAGTTGGTTGGGGAACAATTCTATATCTTGCTGCAATGACAGGTATTAATTCTTCCTTATATGAAAGTGCCACAATTGATGGAGCCAATAGATTTCAGCAGATACTTCACATAACCCTTCCTGGAATAACATATGTAATTGTGACTCTCCTAATCATTCAAGTTGGAAGTCTGTTGACAACAGGATATGAGCAGATCTTCGTTCTCTATAATCCAATAATGAAGAGCAAAGGTTTAATACTTCCATACTATGTTTATGAACAAGGCCTTAGTAAGTATAGGTATAGTTTTGCAGCAGCAGCCGGTTTATTTAATTCTATGATAGCTTTTATTTTTGTATTTTCTTCTGACAGAATTTCAAAAAAACTTGGACAGAAAGGTATATTCTAATGGTAACAAAAAAATTAAGTATAGCAGACATTCTTATTGGGGTTTTTATGATTATCATCTGCATAATTATGGTATATCCGTTCTGGCATGTTTTAATGGGTTCTTTTATGAATGGAACAGAGTACTTGCAAAAAAATGTTCTACTTTGGGTAAATAACCCAGCATTAGACAACTACAAATATCTCTTAGCTGAAACAGACACTTTATTATATATTTTAAATACTGTTTTTATAGCTGTTTTTGGTACTGTTTTAAGTGTGTTTTTCACAACATATTCTGCATATGCTCTATCAAAGAATATACCAGGTATTAAATTTATATTTTTACTAGTTGTTGCAACTATGTTTATTGATCCTGGTCTAATACCAAATTACATAAACTTTAAAGATTTAGGTTTAATTAATACAAGAGCAGTTTTAATAATTATTGCAGTAATTAATCCCTTCTTTTTAATAATAATGAGAAGTAACTTTATAGAATTTCCTAAGGAATTAGAAGAATCAGCTCGAATTGACGGAGCTGGTATAAATAAAATTTTCTTTCAAATAGTATTTCCTTTATCAACTGCAATGATAGCAGCAATAACAGTATTTATTGCTGTAAATTATTGGAACACTTATCTTCCATCTGTTTTCTTTATTAGTGATCCAGATAAGAAGACAATTCAAGATTATTTAGGAAGCTTATTAACACAAGAACAATTAGCTGTTGATGCTGCTCAAGCAGTAAACCAACCACTAACAACAATGTTGAAATTTGCTTCAATTATATTAGGTGCTTTACCAATTCTTGTAGTTTATCCCTTTATGCAAAGATACTTTGTAAAGGGCGCATTAATTGGTGCTGTAAAAGGTTAATAGATATATATCATCAAGGAGGTAAATGATGAAAAAATTATTTAGTGTATTTTTATTAGTATTAATAATGACACCTGTGTTTGTATTTGCTAATGGAGAAAAAGAGGCTGCCAAAAGTGACGGCCCTGTGGAAATCGAATTCTTAGCTCAATGGCCAATCAGTGATAGTGAAGAAGCTTTGATGCATGAAATTGAAAAGAAAACAAATACAAAAGTAACTTATACTGTTGTTGCTAATCAAGAACAACGTGATACCATTGCTGCTAGATTAGCAAGTGGTGATTTACCAGATCTTTTCTTTATTGAAGATGTTCAAGCTTATAAAGATGCTATGTTAGGTGATTTATTAGCAGATTTCACAAAATGGAGTAAAGATTTAAATCTAACTAATATCCAAGATGAAATGAAAGTCTTAGATAACACCTATGGAAATATCTTTAAAGAAGATAATGGAGATTATTATAGACTTCCAGCAAGAAGAATGAAAGCTTATGGTTGGTATTGGGTTTATAGAGCTGACTGGGCAAAAGAAGCTGGTGTAACTTATGACGCTTATAATCCTCAAGGTTTCATTGAATTTGTTAATGCTATGAAGGCTAATCATCCAAATTCTGTTGGTTTAACCGCTTATGGCTCATGGGGTCCTTTAACAGCATTTGCTGCAGCATATTCAAAAGGTATGCCAGTACAATGGAATAGACCTAACTTAAATCAAGATAAAAATGGTAATTGGTATGCAATTGAAACTACTGATGGATTTAGAGAAGGTGTTGAATATTTAAATGATTTATATACTCAAGGTGTATTAGATCCAGAAATCTTCTCAATGGATAGAGATACTGCAACTCAAAAATTTATTCAAGGTAAATCAGCTGTATTAATGGCTAACTCACCATTTGCTGACGCTTTAACTCAAGCTTTCTATGGTGCAAATCCTAATGGAAAGATGGACTCTTTTGAAATTGCTCCTCAAGGACCAGAAGGTGGTGCACGTGGTGGATCAACTGGTTATTATAAGAACTGGGTAGTTGCAAAAAATTCTGATGAAAAAACAGCTGCAGCAATGAAATTCTTAAATGAATTAAAGAGCGCTGAAACAAAAGCTTTAGCAACAAGACCAGAAAAATGGAAATTATCAAGTGGAGGAGAAGGAAATCATACTTGGACAGAATGGACAGGAATTGTTGAAATGGATTGGGATAATGCTGATCCTACAATGGCAAAAGGTTTGAGAAATGCAGATAATGAAGTTGATGTTATTAATCCATTATATGATGGTTATTCAACAGATATTTCAATGCAATATAAACCTGAAGTTGCTTCTGTAATGGAAGAATATATCAATAACTTTATTGTTGGAAAACTTGATGTTAGAAATGATTCTGTTTGGAAACAATATTTAAATGCAGTTGATAAAGCTGGCCTTCCAATTATTTTAGAAGATATTACAAACTATTATAAATAGTAAAAACTTTTTTTGACTTATATTATTGTAGGCTTATTGCCTACAATAATTTATCTATTTGGAGACTTTATGAATAATAAAAAACCTAATGTAGTTGTTTTTTTAACAGATCAACAGAGGTGGGATACTTCTTCCCTTCATGGAAACACTATGGATTTGATGCCTAATTTTAAAAGATTAGCAGATGAAGGAACTCATTTTAGCCTCAGTTTTACACCTCAACCTGTATGTGGCCCTGCTAGAAGTTGTATTCAAACAGGGTGCTATGCTACTACAACTGAAGTTTATAAGAATGGTATTCCTTTTCCTAAACATTTACCATCTTTAGCTTCTTATTTTAATGAAGAAGGATATAATACTGGTTATATTGGGAAATGGCATTTAGGAGGGACTCCTTTTTCTCCAGAGAGAGATAAACAAATTCCAGTACCAAAAGAATATCAAGGTGATTATAAATATTGGTTAGGGTGTGATTTACTTGAATTTACTTCAAGGGAATATGATACTCGTCTTTTTGATAAAGAAGGTAATGAGGTAAAACTTCCAGGCTATAGAATTGATGCATTAACCGATGAAGCAATAAGATATATTGATAGAGAAAAAGAAAATCCCTTCTTTTTGTTTTTATCGTTTCTAGAACCACATCATCAAAATACTAGTGATAATTATCCACCAGCTGATGTTTATAAAAATAAATATGATAATAATGTTTATATCCCTAGAGATTTATTAACTTTAAAAGGGAGTTCTCCTTATCAATTATCTGATTACTATTCGCTTGTAAAAAAATTAGATGATTGTTTAGGAAGAGTAATGGATGCCATTAAATCTCTTGATTTAGATGATAATACAATTATTTTATTTGCAACTGATCATGGTAATCACTTTAAGACAAGGAATGGAGAATATAAGAGATCTTGTCATGAAAGTTCAATAAGAATTCCTATTGCTGCTAAAGGTGGTGTATTTAATAATGGTGGAACATTTAAGCATTTGTTTAGTTTAGTAGATTTAGCCCCTACTTTACTTGATGCTTGTAATATTAAGCAAAATGTAAAAATGGAGGGACATAGTGCTATCCCTTTAATTAATAGAAAAACAGATGAATGGGAAGATGTTGCATTTATTCAAATTAGCGAATCAACTGTAGGAAGAGCTATAAGAACTAATAGATGGAAATATTGTGTTGAAGACAACACCCTTGATCCACATAAAAATAAAAATTCATTAACTTATAAAGAAAGTTATTTATATGATTTAGAATCTGATCCTTATGAATTAGTTAACTTAGTAGGAATGGATGTATATAGGGTTGTTAGTGACAATTTAAAAGAAACTTTGCTAAATAAAATTGAAGAAATTGAAGGTTATAGAGCAGAAATAATTAATGCTCCTTTAATTTATACACCTGGTCAAAGAGTATTACAATGAAACAATATAATATTTTATTCGCTATAGCAGATGATGCTTCTCATTTTGGGATAAATGATTCAAGCTTTGTTCAAACTCCATGTATAAAAAAATTAGCAGATGAAGGTTATGTTTTTAATAATGCTTTTACAACAAATCCAAAATGTGCGCCATCAAGATGTAGTATATTATCTGGACTTCATACCTGGAGACTAAGAGAAGGTTGTAATCATTTTGGATACTTTCCTAATAATGTTACCGTCTTTCCTGATGTTTTAGAAAGTAATGGTTACAAAATTGGGTATACTGGAAAAGGTTGGGAACCCGGGGATTATAGAAGATGTAAGAGAAATAGAAATCCTGTAGGCAATAATTATAGTGATATAAAATGTAATCCTCCAAAAGGAAGTAGTATCAGTGATTGTGATTATGCTTCAAATTTTGAACAATTTATTAATGAAAAAAAAGAAAATGAACCTTTTTTCTTTTGGTATGGAGGGCATGAACCACATCGTCCTTACTCATTTAAGGAAGGTGGTATTTCCAATATAAAAGATTCTCAAATTCCAAAATATTTACCTAATTGTGAAGAGGTTAAACAGGATTTTTGTGATTATGCATTTGAAATAAAATATTTTGATTCACATCTTAACAAAATGGTTAATTTATTAAAAAAACAAGACTTATTAAAAGAAACTATTATTGTTGTTACTTCTGATAATGGAGCGCCTTTCCCTAGAATAAAAGGTCAAATGTATGAGAATGATTTCCATCTTCCTTTAGTAATATATAATGGTGATAATCTTAAAATGCCCAAGAATAAAAAAGTGAATTCAATCGTGAGTTTTGTTGATTTTTTCCCAACTATTTTAGAAATTGCGAATATAAAATATAATCAGATGCTTGATGGTAAGAGTTTATTTCCTTTATTTTTTGAAGATACCCGAGAAGATAATTATGCATTAATGGGTAAAGAAAGACATGATGTAGGAAGAGAAGGTGATAAAGGATATCCTGTTAGATGTTTAAGAGATGAAAATTACTTATTAATTTGGAATCTTAAACCAAATCGATGGCCAGCAGGGAACCCTGAAACAAATTATACAAACTGTGATTCATCTCCAACAAAGGATAAAATTCTCGAATTAAAGGATGAGGGAAATGATTATTACTATAATTTCTCTTTTAATAAGCGTCCTGAATTTGAATTTTATGATATTAAAAATGATTCTGAATGTTTAAATAATTTAATTGATAGCCAAGATCACTTTGATTTAATCAAAAAGATGAAAAATCTATTAATAAAGAAACTTATTGAAACAAAAGACCCAAGAATGTTTAACGCTGGAGATGAGTTTGATACATATGAATATGTTGGAGAAGATAATCATAGTTGGGCAAATTATATAAAAGGAACTTGGTCAAAACAGAATTTTTAGCCGGTGACAAAGAGTGCTCAACTAAAAAGTAAAAAAAAGCGACAAGAGCTTATATATAGCCTCGGACAAGCCCCATACACAAAGACAGTTGTCGCATCTCTAAAAGAGATGTTTACAATTTTAAATTCTCTTATAGTAAGTGTCTATGATTTTGAGAAGTATATAAAGGATGTCGTAGCCAATGATGAAGATTATAAGCTATTAAATAAAATCCTTGGTGTTGGTTTTTAACAGCTGCAACAATATCCTGATACACAATAGATTTGTATAAATTTGAAGATGATTATAAGAGATTGTTTCTTATGCAGGTTAACGCCGTATATTCATAGCTCTAATAAAACATAGCATATTGGGCATATAACAAAACATGGACTAGTAGAGCTAAGAACATCTATTGTTCAAATGTGTATGGGCTTTTTGAGAAACACAAAGAAAATCAAAGAATGGAGGCTTTTGGTTGATTATCAAAATATGAAAGAAACCAAAGGTTCTAATAAATCAATAATCGCAACATCAAGGAAACTAGCAAGGATAGTTTTTGTGATGCTGCGTAGAAGAGAAGAATATAATCCTTCTCTAATGATAAAAGCAGTAGGACGTAGTCTTAGAGTGGATGAAGTCATAGGAGCATAAACAATTACTCCTATTGACTATTAAATTAGTAATATAGTTAGCAGAATTAGGCTTACTGTTGACTTTTTATAGGAGGAATATAAAATAATGAAAATAGCATTTATAGGAGCAGGTAGTATCGGATTTACTAGAGAGATGCTTAGAGATCTTTTAAGTGTACCAGAATTTAAAGAGATTGAAATTACTTTTACAGATATTAATAAACAGAACTTACATATGGCGTATCAGCTATGTCAAAGAGATATTGATTACAATAAATTAAATATACAAATAAAATGTTATCTAGACAGAAAAGAAGCTTTAAAAAATGCAGATTATGTATTTAATTTTGCTAGGATTGGAATGCTTGAAGCTTTTGAAAGCGATGTTATGATTCCATTAAAATATGGCATAGATCAATGTGTTGGAGACACTCTTTGTGTTGGTGGTATTATGTATGGGCAAAGAGGAATTATTGCATTAAAAGAATTTTGTGATGATATAAAAGAAGTTGCAAATAAAAATTGTTTACTATTAAATTATGGTAATCCTAATGCAATGCTAACTTGGGCTTGTAATACTTATTTTGGTGTAAATACAATTGGTTTATGCCATGGCGTTCAAAATGGGCATAACCTAATTGCAAAAACATTTAAGAAAGAAATGGATGATATTTTAATCGAGTGTGTAGGAATTAATCATCAAACTTGGTATACCAAAATTATTGATAAAAAATCAAAAGAAAATCTTCAACCAAAAATATTAGAGACTTTGTTAAATGATAAAGAAATATCTGAAACAGAAAAAGTAAGAATAGATGTATTAAAGCATTTTGGTCTTTTTTCAACTGAATCAAATGGGCATCTAAGTGAATATTTACCTTGGTATAGAAAAGATGTAGATAGAATCCATGAATTTATTTCATTAGATACTTGGATTAATGGAGAATCTGCGGGGTATTACAGAGAATGTAGTGAAAGACGAGATTGGTTTGAAAAAGATTTTCCAAAATGGTTAGAAGAAGGGCCTTTAAAATATTCTTCTTATAATGATGGAATAGAACATGGTTCCCATATTATTGAAGCTATTGAAACTAATCGTATATACAGAGGTCATTTTAATGTAATTAACAATGATGTTGTAAAAAATTTAGCTCAAGATTGTGTTGTTGAAGTTCCTGGTTATGTAGATGCTTTAGGTGTCCATATTCCTCAAGTAGATAATCTTCCTGATGGATGTGCATCAATTTGTACATCAAGTATCAATGTTCAGAGGTTAGCTGTAAAAGCCGCTTTAACTGGTGATATAGTTCTCTTAAGACAGGCTATGCTGTTAGATCCATTAACTTCAGCTGTATTATATCCTGATGAAATATATCAAATGGTTGATGAAATGCTTATAGCTCAGGAAAAATGGTTGCCACAATATAAAGATGAAATAGTGAAAGCAAAAGAAAGATTAAAAAAGTATTACAAAGAACCTAATAAAAAAATAAGCAAAAACACTTTTATAAAAAGAAGAAGTTTTGAAGAATTAGAAAAAGATAAATCTTCAATGTCTCGATTTAATAAAAGTGCTCATAATAATTAATAATCGAATAGGAGGGTTCCTCGCGGAACCGTCCTATCACTTCACCACGGAATACCGTTCGATACCGGGAGGTTCAACTAAATGACGATACTATAGTTTCACACTCAGCTTTATTTCTTTCATACCACTGATAAAGAGTTAATCTACTAGGATATCCTTTTTTGTATTACGGCAGTTACTGATCTTAAACGTTCAAATCCTTTTAGAGCTAATTCTTGCTCTACTTTCGTATATGGTTTTATTCCCATTTTAAATCATCCAATTATTAGTCCGACTTTTTCTCCGCAACCCATTCCTCACCAGTGTCACCTCTATTTAATGATATTGTAAAAGCACCAACGGCACCTGGTAGAGTACTACCTTGACGGTTATATTGAATAATTCTATTATTTAATTACATGGATAGAGCTTCAGTCGCCTAAGGGCCTGGGACCATTTTTTTATAAAAAAATTCACCTAATAATTATTTAAATATTATAACAGCTACTGCAAGAATCAATGAAGTTGAAGAATTTAAAGATAAAGGCTCAAATGTTGCAGACCATGCTTTACAAGAATTTGCAAAAGCAACTACTTTAACTAAATAAGGAAAACTACTTATATAATTCGTCCTATCCTTAGAATGCATTTATATATCAAAAGAAATTAGATTTTTTTGGATATATAACTATAAAAGACCAAAAGAATTATTTAACTCTTTTGGTCTAAGATATTCTTATATTAATTATCACTCATTAATTAAATATTTTTAAGATAATATAAGAGTTGGCAATACCATAGATATTTCAGGGATAAATGTAACTAACATCAATACTATAAATAGTGGAATAATCAAGGGGATTACTTCTTTAAATAACTTATTCATATTCACCTTTGCTATTTTATTAATAACAAATAAAGACATTCCAACAGGAGGTGTTGATAAACCTATCATTACATTTAATACAACCATTATACCCATATGAACAGGGTTCATTCCAACAGCTTTAATTAATGGAATTAAAAAAGGTACAATAATTGTTAAAATTGATAAACCTTCCATAAACATACCCATTACTAATAAAATTACATTTAACAATATTAAAATTAAATATTTATTGCTTGTTACAGATAGAATAAATTCAGTTACTAATCTTGGTATACCTTCAACTGTTAAAATCCAAGAAAAAGAAGTTGCTGCACCTATTATAAAGATAATTGTTGCGCTATTAATTATGGTATTAAACAAAATTCTTTTTAACTCTTTTAAATTCATTTCTCCGTATGCTGTTGATAATATAAAAGCATATACTGTAGCAACTATTGCAGCTTCTGTTGGTGTTATTATTCCAGTTAATATTCCACCAACAATAATAACAGGTGATAACATAGGTAAAATAGCTTTTCTTGTTATTATTAAGCCATTTTTTACTCCGATTTTATCTCTTGTTGGATATTTTCTTTTAACAGAAATATAATAAATCATAGCCATTAAAGATAAACCCATTAAGATACCTGGAATAATCCCCGCAATGAATAATGAACCAATTGACACTTCAGCCATTGCTCCAAAAACTACTAGTGGTATACTTGGAGGAATTATTGGCCCAATCGTTGCAGAAGTACAAGTAACTGCAGCAGAAAACTCTTTATCATAACCTTTATCTGTCATAGCCTTCATTTCAATCATTCCTAATCCACCTGTATCTGCAACAGCAGATCCCGACATACCAGAAAAAATAATACTTGCAAAAACATTAGTATGACCCATTCCACCAGGAATTTTTCCAACAATTAAATTAGCAAAATTAAAAATACGATTTGTAATACCTCCGGTATTCATTATTTCACCAGCTAATATAAAGAAAGGGATAGAAATTAAAACATAACTATCAACACCTGCAACAATTTTATGAACTATTGCTAAAGTTGGATAAGCATTAAATAGCACACAAACAGCCATAGAAGAAAAACCCATTGCTACAGCTATTGGAATACCAGATAATAAGAAAACTATAAATAATATTAATAATGAAATTCCCATCATAACTATACCCCTCCATCTTCTTCAACATGTATTAAAGGATTTTTACCTTGTAATAAAGAAGAAACTATATGAATTAATGAAACGAAGCCACACAAAGGAAATGGGATATAAAACCATGCTGTTGAAATGTCTATTGTATTATACTGTTGTGACCAAGTTGTAGAAATAATAGTTATTCCATTTTTAATTACGACTAATAAAAAAATTATAGTAAAAATGTTTCCTACAATTGCAAACACTCTTTTTAATTTTTTTCTATGATTCCCAAATAAATCTACTCTAATATTTTCCCCAGTCTTAAATGCTATAGAAATACCACCAAAGATTATCCACGAAAAAAGAACAAGTGTTAATTCGTAGAGCCAAACCAATGGACTATTAAATAAATATCGAGAGATTACACCTGAAAATGTTAAAATAGCAAGAATTAATAATAAAATAATATCTAATTCTTTGAATAATTTATAAAATAATTCGCTTAGCGAAATAATAATTTTTTTCATAGCATTACCTTTAATTAATGCTACAGGTAACCTAATTGGTTCCTGTAGCTAATTAATAATTTTTAAATTAATTACCTTGAGCAGCATTAACAACTCTATTAATTAAGTCTTCACCAAGAGTTGCTTTCCATTCATCATAAACAGAAGCTGTTGCTTCTCTAAATGGAGTTAAATCAGGTGAGTTTAATTTCATGCCTTTAGCTTCTAAATCAGCTCTTAATTCTTTATCTTGATCTGCAAACATTTGACGATTTATAACAGCATATTTCTTAGCTGCATCGCTTAAAATTGTTTGATATTCAGGTGATAATTTTTTCCAAGTTTCTTCACTAATAATGAAAGGTTTACCTTCATATTTATGATTTGTGAAACTCAAATATTTTTGAACTTCATTTAATTTAGATGCATGAATATTTACAACAGGATTCTCTTGTCCATCAAATACACCTTGTGATAGAGCCATATATAATTCACTATATGCTAATGGTGCTGGATTTGCACCTAAAGCTTCAAATATAGAAATTGTCATTTTATTATCAGGTGTTCGGATTTTCATACCTTCAAAATCAGAAGGAGTAGTAATTGCTCTTACATTATTTGTTGTTTGTCTTAATCCATTTTCCCAATATGCTAAAATTCTAATTCCCTTTGCTGGTAAATCTTTTGCTAATTCTTCACCCATTGGTCCATCAAGAAGTTTAGCAACTGCTTCATTAGAATCAAATAAGAAAGGTAATTCCAACGCAGCTAATTTTGGTTCATAATTTGCAACAACGCCTTGTGGTGCAATTTGCATATCTAGAGTATTCATTTTTACCATTTCAGCCATTTGCTTATCAGAACCTAATATTTCTGAAGGAAAGAGTTCAATGGTAATATTACCGTCAGTTTTTTCATATACTTCTTCAGCCATTTGCTCTGCACAAATGTACCAAGGATTAGATTCAGGTGAACTAAAACCTAATTTTAAAGTCATTTTTTTAGCCTCAGAACTACCTTGAGCAAATAAGAACATTGAAGATACACTAAGAATCATAATTCCTAATGACATAGTTTTTAAAATTTTTTTCATAAATATCTCCTTTTGTATAAATAAAAAATTGTTTTATATTAAAATAATAAAATGGTTTTTTTTATTTAGTAAGATTTGAATTCCTATAAAAAAGGGTAGATAAAACTATGATTATTACCATATCAATATTCGGAGGGCAAACAACCTTTATACTTTTTAAATATTTTTGAGAAGTGTTTTACATTTCTAAATCCTACTTCATTAGCAATTTTATGAATAAATAGATTAGAATTTTTAAGTAAAAAGCATGCCTTTTCAATTCGTTTTTGCGTGAGATAATCAATAAATCTCATATTCATTTCAGCTTTGAATTTTGCACTTAAATAATTGGGGGTTATCCCAATTAAATCAGAGATTTGTTTTATACCTATATCTTCACTAAAATGCTCATCTATATAAGTAATCACATCTGATATTTGTGGGGAGAAAGACGGTTCAACAGTTAAAAGAAAAGAATAATCATTATTGTTGATATTAGCTTCTTTTTGAACTGGACCTTGTGAAAATAAATATACCAAATTGTTAAAGACAGTCTTTGAATTACTTTCACTTATCGACTTATATTTATTTAAGTCATTTATTAATTTTTTTATATTATTTTTCTTTTCAATCTGTGAAGCTGTATTTTCAATTAACCTATAACTTTCTTCAATTTCACTTGGAATATCAAATTGATTGCTATCAACTACAGTAATTGAATAACATTCTTTCGCTATCCAAATTTTTGAATAACTAATAATATTATTTATCGAATCTAACAAACTCACTTCTCCATTAGTTTGTTTCAACTCAAACATCCAAAAGGGAAAAGTACAATTTAGCTTTAATAAATTATAAATATCTTTGCTATATAAAAAATCAGTTTCTTTTTTTTTTGCTCTAACTACTAATAATAAATCAAGATTTGATGTTTTTATAAGTGCATAATCATATAGGTTATCATATATTCTTAATAGTTCTTGTTTTACTTTAATTTTTAGTAAACCAATTTCTCTCTCATCTATTTGTTCTAAATGAAGCAATATTAAAAATAAATTATCAATATTATAATCGTTTTTTCTACCATGAATAACATCTCTAACTTCTTGTTCAAATAAAGCATCTCTTCTATTAATTTGATTATTATACTGAATAACAGCTTTTTCCATAGCCTCTTTTAATTTACTAGGTCTTAAAGGTTTTACTAAAAATTCAGTAACACCCAAACTTAAAGCCTCTTGAGCAAAATCAAATTTAGCATGGCCTGTTAATATTAACCACTGAGTTAAGGGAAGTTTTTCTTTTAAATTAGCTATAGCTTGTAAACCAGTAAACTTAGGCATATTTATATCAACAAAAGCTATATGGGGTTGATAATTTACTGCTTTATTCATTAATTCTAACCCATTTGTTACTTCAAGAATTTCAAAATTTGGATATATATCACCTATCATAGACCTCAATGTGACTCTAGCTAGAGTCTCATCATCAGCTATTAATATTCTCATTGCAAACCTCCTTTATTGGAATTAAAATTTCAATTCTAGTACCAACTTCAATTATTGAATCAACCTTCATTTCACTTCCGATATATCCATATTTCAATCTTTCTCGAACATTTGATAAGCCTATTCCTCCACCATTTATAGAGGTATCAAAACCGCTTCCTTTATCTTCAACTATAATTTGAAGATAACAATCATTAACTTTATTAATTAAATCAATTTTTACTATTACTGGTATTGGAACCAATGATTTTTCAACATTGTGAACAATCGCATTTTCTACTAATGGTTGAATTAGTAATTTTGGAATTTTATAGTTTTGAGTTTTATAATTATAGTCTAATTTAAACTGTAATTTATCTTCAAATCTTAACTTTTCTAAATGTATATATTGTTTTATAAAATTAACTTCATCTGAAATTGTTGACCAGCCACTATTGTTCTCATTAGAAAGAGAATATCGCATCATATCAGTAAGATCTAAAATCGCAGTTTCTAACCTTGACGTATCGCCTAGTCGATTCAATCCAACAATGCAATTTAAAGAATTATATAAAAAATGAGGCTTAATCCGCGATTGTAGAGCCCTATATTCAGCTTTCTTTTGACTAATTACTAATTTATATTCTTTATCGATTAATGTTTGTAATTCATTAATCATTTGATTTAACTTTATACCTAAAAGACTTATTTCATCTCTGGATTTATAATTAAAGTGAACATTTAAATTACCTTTTTCTACTTCAGCCATAACATGCCCCATTTCAGAAAGGGGTTTCAACATATATTTAATACTAATATATCGTAATACTGCAAAAGAAAAGAGAATTGTAATTAATGAGGCGACAATGCAAACTAAATAAATTACCTTAATTCTATTTTCTATACTTTCCATTGATACTATAATTGCAATCGTCCAATTTCCTATTGGAATTTTTCTATATACTATTTTATTTTCATTTCTATCTATTAATAATTCATTACGACCGGCCCTTAATGATTCAAGTATATTATCTTCAATATTTTGAGACGAATATATTACATTATTATTTGAATCTAATAGAATAGATGTAGTATTTTTATTCATATTCATAGAAGCAAAAGCTCTATTAAATATTGAACTTTCAGAATCAATTATCACTGTGCATAGAAGATCTTTTTCATATGGATGAATTACTTCTTTTACACAGGAAAACACTTTAGGATTTGTTTTTTCAAAATAATCAGAATAATGGGCTCCCAAATAATATGATTCATTTTGTTCATTTATTTTATAACGAGAAAAATCATAATCTTTTTTTACAGAATTATTTTGATTTCGGTGATAATAATAAATATTTCCATTTTCTCCCAATATTATAAGGCTTGTGATATCATTATATAGAAGCTTCATATAGTCAAAAAATAACACTTTCTCAGATAAATTGATTATTGAATTATTCCCCTTATCATTTAAAAGCTCAAAGATTTCTTTGTCAGAATATGGTAATATTGAAATTTGTTGCAACGAGAGAATTGTATTTACTAGTTCATTTGAAACTGAAACTAGTTTACTCTCAACATCATCAAGCAACTGAGTATTCATTTCTCTTCTAAAAAAAGAAGGTATTACAATCATAAAGCAAACCACTGGTATTAGCACACATATTGAAAAAATTATATATAATAATAGTCGTAAAGTTACAGGTTGCTTTTTCTTATTTTTCATAAAAGAAATATTATCCTATGGATTTTCATAAGTCAAATTTTAAATACAAAATTTTTTATTATAGATAATAATTTGAAATAACACACCTAAAAAGTTAATAAAAAATACAAAACCTCTGAATTCTTTGTATGATTA
This sequence comes from Pleomorphochaeta sp., assembly GCA_028532815.1. Lineage (GTDB taxonomy): Bacteria > Spirochaetota > Spirochaetia > Sphaerochaetales > Sphaerochaetaceae > Pleomorphochaeta. The sequence goes on along the minus strand of JAQQAS010000052.1, from coordinate 113,895 downwards.
AAAGTAACAACACAATAGAAAAAGGATAAAATCCATAGGACAATCATAAAAAACGAAAATTCAATATATCTTGGAAAATATTTTACCTATGACGATATAATTCACTAATTAGCTTTCTTATTAGGTCATAGCAATTATAAAAGATTTTAAATAAATCAACTTTAGCATCTATTTTTTAAAAAGATTAGAAAACCATTACAGAGAGAAATTCAGAGAGGTTTAGGAATTAATCAAAAAAGCAAAATACTATTTGTAGTAAAAAATATATGCTGAATATATTACTTCTAATTACAATGGTAAAGATCCAACCCTAAAAATTGGGCATGATAAAATTCTTGAAAAAGTTATATAACTACATAAAATCGACAATAAATACCTATATTAAATACTTAAAGATTTGTAGTATTCACTGTCATAATAGGTATTGGATGCTTTTTATTCCCTTTTTTAAAAATTCCAAATCGTAATTAGATAAATATTTTAAAAATATCTCTTTAAGTAATTCAATTTAGACTTGCTTTATTATAGTCCTTTGTTACATCATATACGTAAATTCGTACTATCAATAAAGAGTTCGTTGCCCCTTTTCATTAATAAAAGAGCAGCTAAATTTGATAATAAAAGAATTCTTCCCTGAAATTTTTAATTAATTAGATACAATATAAATTGCATTAAGCCTTTTAAATATGTTTTATCTTATATTTTATCGGTTTTATTATTTTTTCATTTAATTAAATAACTTTATATTTAGCAATATACCAAATTAAAAAAAACGGATATTAAATTATTTTTTTTAATTAAGACATTTTTTGAAATAATCAGCAAGATTTTTATCAGTGCAATAAATATAACAACCTTTTAATCCTCTAGTCATTAAAGTCCTATAAGTATTCCTAATTATTAAATCAATTTTATTTAATGCTTCAAGATTATTCTTTTTAGCAAGGCCCTTAAGCCCATTTAACGATTTATCTGTTTTTGCTTTTTTAGTATAATCAGTAATTACATTGTTATTTTCATATCGTAAATCATCTCCAATAATAACACCTACATAATCAAATTCAAGTCCTTGGCAAGTATGTATGCACCCTATTTGGTTCACTGAAGTATCATCAATAGCAAAAGGTAATTTTGATTGATTTAAATTCCATTGCATTTCAAAATCATCTATTACTATATCATTTATCCCTTCTATTGGGTCATTTTTACTAATCCAATCCCAACAATATCCTGCAACTAATCTAGATTTGTTATTAATTTTATTTTTATCTAAAATAGCTTCTTGTAATTTTTTTGGGTCTTCAAATATTTTAAAATCATAAGAAATTCCTTCCAAAGAATAATTTGCTGTTTCTTTAATTTGTAAAGTATTGTCAATCCATGATAAATAGCCATCCGAACCACCACATCTAAATTGACTCGTTAATTCCGTTTCATAACACTCAGCATCTACAAAATCTGCCCATTTCTTTATTTCTGATATAGAACCAATATCTTTTGCAGTAACAATTTGATTTTCATCTATAAAAAATACCGACGTTTTTGCAGCATTGATTATTTCTTTAATTTGGTTTTCCCCATAACTAAATAATCCAGATTTTTCATTCAATCTATGAGCTTCATCACAAATTAAAAGACCATAACTATTACTTGGTGTGTTTATGAAAGAACCAGAACCCATAAACAAACCTTTTATATATTTTTGGGTAAAATCTTTTCCTTTTAATTTTTGATAAAAAACTTCTCTAGGAGCACTATTCTTTGTAACATATGAAGAAAATATCCCCATATTAAGCGATTGAACTAACAAGTTTATTGCGACAACTGTTTTTCCTGTTCCAGGTCCGCCTTTTACAATAATTACACGTTTTTTATTATCAATCTTAGATTTATTTGTTAAATCAATTATTTGTTCATAAATAACCTTTTGTTCATCAATCATAATAAATTCAGGATTTCGTTTTAACATAGATAATATATTATCTTGCAATGACTTAGCAGGATATAATTCACTTTTATCTATCATTTCTAATGATAGCAATTTATCCCCATATTTAATATGTTTTTTTATATATTGTTTTAATTTCTCTCGATCAGTAATAGTAAAAATAGGAGCTTTTTCAATTATATTATTAAATTTTGAATCAGTAATAGGATCATTTTCCTTAATTCTATAATTATGCAAATATGCACAAGGATTTAACCTTATATTATTAAGTTGAATATTTTTATTACTATTCTTTAATAATTCTGTATATGACCAAACTTGATAGGATGGATGAGTAACCACTCTATCTGCTCGACCTGTAACAGTTCTTACTACATCATCTTGATTTTTAACCTCAGAAACTTCTTGCCACTGTTTTAACTCAACAAATAAAGTTTCCATTTCTTTGTTTTTATTATATCCAGATAATATAAAATCTACTCTTTTAGAAGTAGTTGGTATGTTATATTCAACTGCAACACCAACATCTTCTGGTATTTCATCATCATCTATGATATCTTTCATTCTAATTAATGAATTCATCCATGATTTAATTTCACTCTCCCCAGTTTTTCGATGCATTTTTTCAAATACATTTCGTTCTATTTTTTCAACATATAATCCCGAATTAACATCTTTTATAAAACCAGTCTTATCATTCTCATAGATAATCATCTCTTTCCCCAATATTTGATGGCATTAAATTATAACTTTTTAAGTTTAATATATTAAGGATGATTTGAAAAGATTCTATTTGTGTGTAAAGTATCTTCATTCAAATTTTTTTATTAGCTTATAATTGTGAATGGGATTAATCTATAAAAAGCATCAACAAATATTTATATAGGTCAAGGACAAGACTCGAACTTGTTTAAATAAGAAATTTTATAAATCAACTATAGAATCATTGAGAAATAAACTATATAAAAAAATAATCAATAATTATTAAACCTTTTACTATATTTTAGTGATTTCAAAAGACAAATAAAAAAGCCAGTTTTCATTTCTTTAACTTAAAGAATTAAACTAGCTTTGCTTATTAATATAATGTAGTGTTAGTGCCGAAGGCGAGACTTGAACTCGCACGTCCTAAAGGACAAGGGATTTTAAGTCCCTTGTGTCTACCAATTCCACCACTTCGGCGATGACTTAAACCTATCAAAAAACACCTTTTGCGTCAACTAGTTTATTAAAAAAAATAACTTTTTTTCTGCTTAAAAAATTAATTCTTTTTGAGAACAATAATTAAGCAGAAAAACAAATTCAAAATACTTTAAAAATACTAATTTAACATCTTAAAATTTAATATTATTACTGTTTAACAACTGAAATAAACATTTTATAAGGTTTTTTTGCCATTAAACTGTGAGGAATACCTGCAGGAAGAACAATTAGATCATCACCACTTAAATTAAATTCTTCATCCCCTATTTTAATTAAGACTTCCCCACCTAGAGAAACAACTAAAACATCTCCTGAAGCTGAGTGAGTATTTAAACCTTGATCTTCATCCAGAGCTAAAAGAGTTAAACTTAAAATATCATCTTGATAAAGAACTTTACTAGCCACAGAGTTATCAACAAATGATACTTCTTCAATTAATGATTTGTTATCTGTTTTATTTAAATTTTTAAGTTGACCTTCTTTCTTAAATAAATACATTAACAAGACAGTAGGTTCTTTTGCAATCAAATGACTATCTTCACCCTTATTTAAAGTCTTATACTCATTCTTCTTAATAAGATCATTAGAAATTTCAATCTCACCTTTAACAACATAGAAGAAAGTATCATAAATAGCTTTTTGTTTACTAATCTCTTCACCTTTATCAAAAGAATAAAGTTCTAAAGTTAAAGAACTATTTTCAGATATCTTAGTACTAATTATCTGGCCACTATATGTTTTTACTAACTCATCAGATTTAAAAAGCTTAGCTTTTTCTAAATTATTTATATAACTCATGTTATCTCCATTTAATATCATTTTTTCTTAGTCTAGCCTAACATTTTTATATATTAATGTAAATGATAAGGACAACAAAAAAAGAGATTCATTATGAAAAAACATAATTAAATCTCTTCTAATTTTTTATAAAAATAAGATACTACTCTTCACTAAGAATCATATCAGATGTTTCTGCAACAGCGTATGTACAAACAAGATCCCCTGTAACATTATTCATAGTTTCGAACATATCTAATATTGGGTTAATACCTAAAGCTAAACCAACAATTATAGCAATTTGATCAGGTTGTAATCCCATGTTTTGTAAAATAATGAACAACAACATTAGAGAGCCACCAGGAACCCCGCCAGCTCCAATAGAAGCTAGAACAGTTGTAATTACTAAAATAGTTAAACCAGTAAAGCCTAATTGAACACCAAACATATTAGCAGCTAATACAGCAAAGAAAGGTAGGTGTACACAAACACCATCCATATTAATTGTAGCACCTAAAGGAAGTGCGAAAGCTGATAAACTTGGATCAACCTTTAATTCATCTTCAGCAACAGTAATAGAAACAGGTAGAGTTGCAGCAGAACTTCTAGTTACAAAAGCAGTTAAAGGAGCTTCTTTAATTCTATTTAATACAGTAAAAGGATTTTTATGAACAAAAATAGCAATCATAGCAGGATAAACAACAACTATCATAAAGATAATTCCTGTGATAACACCTAAGGTTAATGATACATAAGGACCAAATAGAGCAGAACCATAGTTAGCAAAGTTAACAGAAGTTAGGGCAAATACACCAATTGGAGAATAAGCTAATACCCAATCAACAATGGTAAATACACCTTCTTGAGCTGTTGAAACTAAATCTAAGAACAAATGGATTTTTTCTTTAGAAGAATCGCTTGTTTTTGGATTATCAACATTGATTTTAAGAGCAAGGCCAAATGCAATTGCAAATACGATTATAGCTAAGAAATTACCATTAGCAAGAGATTCAAAAGGATTCTTAAACATATTTAAAAATACTTCAGTTAAAGCTCCAGTTGTTGATACACTAACCTCTTGTACAGCTGTTTCAGTTGTAATTAACTGTTGCCATAAACTAATATTTGAACTACCTGGATTAAATATAGTTGCTAATAAAGAACCAACTACAGCAGCAACTAATGATGTTGCAAAATACCAAACAATAACTTTAATACCAATCTTTCCAAACTTACCAGTTGGAAGTGATGCAGCACCACTAATAAGAGATAAAAAGATAACAGGTACAACAACCATCTTCAACATGGATACCAAAACGTTACCAAAAGGAGATACTATTTTAGTATAACCTCCAACACTTGCACCTGATAACCATAGAGCAACACCAACAACTAAACCAAGGACAAATCCAATAATAATCTTAATTACTAAATTTTTTTTCATATTTCCTCCCTAAATAAACTGTTAACATAATAACATTATTTATTTCTATCAAACAAGATATTTTTGAAATATATCCTTTACTGGCAAATATTAAGAAATAAAAAAATGAAATAAAAATAAAAAAAGCAAAAAAATTTTTAGCAATAAATCATAATTGCCAATTTTTTTGCTTTAAAATTATGTAAATTTTAAAAAAATTTATTTTACTTTATTTCAAAAACCCCTTTACAATATAACTTTCAGCCTCCTCTTCACTTAGCCCAAGAGTTTGCAACTTCTCTATTTGTTGCTTAGAAATCCTTCCAATAGCAGCCTCATGAACCAATGTTGCATCTGGATGATTAGCAATTAGAGCAGGAATGGCAATAGCAATTCCATTACCTTCTAAAATTGCATCACATTCACTGTGTCCCTGACAGGGAGCACTGCCTGTAATATTACTTTTTAGAGTTTGCTTAGAATCATCTTTTGCAACAGATCTTGAAACAATATTTACACTTGCACCCTCTCCAATAACATTTACATCAAACTTACTAATAGCCTCTTGAGTTCCTTGAGTTAAAATTCTTTCATTAACATCCAAAGAAGCCCCTGATTCAACTATAGCTTTAGTTTCTCTCTCAGTAAAACTAACTCCATCTAATTGAATAGAATCCATTAAAAAGGAAGAGCCTTTGCTCATAGTAACTTCCGTTATGGGAGAAATAATTTTTTGAGCGTGAGAACCCTCTCCAAAGTGTTTTTCATAGTAGGTAACTTTTGCATTTTCACCAATAAAAAACCGATGAATACCATTATGAATTGACTTCTTTTGTCCATCGGTGTGAACAGCACAACCTGCTTGAATAACAACTTCTGCTCCATCTTCAATATAAAAATCATTTTTCACAACATCATTAACATTACTTTTATTAATAATAGCTGGAATAAACACCATCTCTCCTCTTGCAGAAGATTTCACTAAAATATTTATACCACTTTTATCATCCATATCACTAATAACAACATTATTAGAATTATTTCGCATACAAGAAGAACAATTTTCTCTAACGTTAATTGCTGAGTTACTAAAGTTGATATCACCATATAATTTTTTAAGAAGTTTCATAGTATTTTCTAACATTACATTATCTCCTTCTTTATACAACCTTCACAATTATTTTCTTTATCTTTAGAAATTAAAGATGGAAGAATATCTTTTGTTGGACCAGATTTTTCAATAGTTCCCTGATTAATTACTAATATATAATCAGAGAGCTCTAAGATCTTTTCCTGATGAGATACAATAATAATTGTCTTTTTCTCTTCTTTTAGTTTTTTAAAGATAGAAATAAGTTCTTTAAAACTCCACAGATCAATACCTGCCTCAGGTTCATCAAAAATATAGAGTTTTGTTTTCTTTTTAGCTAAAACACTAGCTATTTCAATTCTCTTAACCTCTCCTCCAGAAAGTCTATCATCAAGTTCCCTATCTAGATATTCCTTTCCACATAAACCAACCTTTGCTAAAAGATTGTTTAACTGTTCTTCATCTTTCTCTTTACTAGAAAGAGTTAAAATATCTCTTACAGATAAACCTTTGAAATAGATAGGATTTTGAAAACCATAGGAAATGCCAAGCTTTGCTCTATCACTAATACTTAAGTTGGTAATATTTTTTTTATTGAACTCAATACTTCCAGTATCTGTTGGATATAAACCGGTAATGATTTTCCCAAGAGAAGTTTTACCTCCCCCATTAGGGCCAGTTAATAAATATATTCGGCCCTTTAAAAATTTGTAATTTATATCTTTTATAATATTTTTACCATCAATACTATAATTAATATCTTTTAAAGTAAGCATATAACTCTCCTAAAGAATTAGCTATTGCTAACTCTTTACATTTATAATATAATAACAAATTTTATAAAGTCAAACACTCATATTACAAATAGATAAAATTAGACTATTATTTTTACAATTACTTAGATATAATTCATCCTAGGAAATAAATTATGGCAAAATATAATAAAGAAAAAAGAAACAGATTATTAAAAGAAGCAACCGACAAAAACCTTTCTTATACAGATTCTCACTTTCACCTACTAGCAATGAAAGAAAAAGGAACTGACTTAACTCTTTTATTAGAAGAGTTAAAAAACAATAATTATACAGCACTTGATATAGCAGTAAATGAAAATGATATTGAAGAGAGATCTTTACTAGTAAAAGATTATAATAATATATATCTAAGTTGTGGACTTGGACCTTGGGGAACAAAAGATAAAAAAGCCCATGACAAATCTCTTAATATTATAGAAGCAAATATAAATAAATACAGTGTTAAAGCCATTGGTGAAATTGGACTAGATTATCATTGGGATTATGGTGAATCTTATCTTCAAGAAGATTTATTTATTAAGCAAATAGAATTAGCAAATAAATATAAACTTCCAATAATAATACACAATAGAGAAGCAGATGATAAAATGAAAGAAATAATTCAAAACACATCCTTTAGTACAAATGGGATTATTCATTGTTTCTCTTCAGATACAGAATTTGCAAAAATAGCTCTAGATAAAGGCTTTTACATCTCTTTCTCTGCAACTATTACTTATAAAAAGAATGATGAATTGAGAAAAGCATTAGAATATGTACCCCTTGATAGACTCCTTTTAGAAACGGATGCACCATATTTACCCCCACAACCTTTTAGAGGAAAGTTTAATTCACCATTACTAATTCCATTAGTATATAAAGAAGCCGCAGATATTAAAAAAGTTGAGATATCAGATATCTGTACAAATGTAAAAAGAAATTTACTAAACCTTCTTGATTGTTAAACAACTTAGTTTTTAAAACAATATTTGTTGAATGACTTTCAACTAGAGGCGTTAGATCTTCATAAATAATATAATTTAGAGAATTCAAATCAAAAGCTAAAGCCTGATTTGCCTCTAAATTATAATAAAAATTATTATCAATTTTATTAAAAGCAGATATCAAAGTAGCTCCAGTTGAAACAATCTGAGCTTCTTCATCAATATTGATTAGATCAACAATTTCATATGCCTTTTGATCTAACTCATCACCTGTTAGTGAAATTTTTGTTAAGCCTTCCTCTCCAAAAACTCTCTCAAAAGCTTCAGCTTTTGTACTACTTTGTGGCCAAGCTTTTGAGCTTATTAGATATACAACCTTATTATCAGATTTTAAAGCTAGTGCTAATTTTTCAAACCCACTTATAAAATCTCCAGTTGCATTATATTTTTGCCCCTCATTTTCTATATCTATAGTAATAAATTCATTATTAAATTTAAAATCATCATCTATATTATAAAGCATAGAAATATAGGGAGATAAAATAATTGTTGAATTAGGCTTATAATCATAAGTCTTCCAACTACCATTACTTTCCCTATCGACTATATACTTCACTTTTTTATTATTTAACAAAGCTTTATATTTTAATTTAGTCTTTTGTTGTTTAATTGTTGTTTCTAAGTAAATAGTATCAGTTATAAAGTAGATTGGACTTCTTGTATAATAAACTATCTGTAATAGTGCATAAAAGGCAAATAATGTTACAATAAACACATAAAACAACTTTTTAAATTTAATATTCATAAAAAAACAGTAACAAGAGAAAATTCATTGGTCAATACTATCTCTGTGTTGTTGACCGAAAGGCAACAAATATATAACATTGTATTGAAAACAAAACCAAATTAACAAGGAGTAAACAATATGACTTCTTACAAAGACTTAGGTCTAGTAAACACAAGAGAAATGTTTAAGAAAGCTGTAAAGGGCGGTTATGCTATCCCAGCTTACAACTTTAATAACATGGAACAGTTACAAGCTATTATTAAAGCTTGCGTTGAAACAAAATCACCCGTTATTCTACAAGTATCTAAAGGTGCTAGAGACTATGCTAACATCAATTTATTGAGAAACATGGCTCGTGGTGCAACAGAATATGCTCATGAACTTGGCTATGATATTCCTGTTGTATTACACTTAGATCATGGCGATAGCTTTGAAACATGTAAAGATTGTATCGACAATGGCTTTTCTTCAGTAATGATTGACGGTTCACATTTCCCTTATGATGAAAATGTTGCACTAACAAAAAAAGTTGTTGAATATGCACACAAATTTGATGTAACAGTTGAAGGCGAATTAGGCGTTCTAGCTGGAATCGAAGATGATGTTGTTGCAGAACACTCAACTTACACTCAACCTGAAGAAGTAATTGACTTTGTAAGCAAAACAGGTGTTGACTCTTTAGCTATTTCTATCGGAACTAGCCATGGTGCTAACAAATTCAAACCAGAACAATGTACTCGTAATGCTGAAGGTGTATTAATTCCACCTCCACTACGTTTTGATATCTTAGCTGATATTGAAAAACAACTTCCTGGTTTCCCAATTGTATTACACGGATCTTCTTCTGTACCAGCTCAATACGTTAAAATGATTAACGAAAACGGTGGCGCATTAAAAGATAGCGTTGGTATTCCTGAAGAACAACTAAGAAAAGCTGCAAAAAGCGCTGTTTGTAAAATCAATATCGATAGTGATGGTCGCTTAGCTATGACAGGAACTATCCGTAAAGTTATGGCTGAAAAACCTGGCGAATTTGACCCTAGAAAATATTTAGGACCGGCTCGTGAAGCTTTAAAAGAAATGTACGCTTACAAGAACATTAATGTTCTAGGAAGTGCTAACCAAGCTTAATTTTAAAGTAACTTAATTACCACCTCAAAGCTATTTTGGGGTGGTTTTTTTATTATTTTTAGCTAGAAAAGTACACACATGCTTTGACTCAATTTAATTGCTATGATAATATAATCAGAGATATCAGCTTATATGATATAAATTTCAAAATTTAAACGTGTTTTACAAGGTAATTCACAAGGAGTTAGATGGCTATAAAGGATTTGAGGATTAACAAATTAATCCGCGCGAAGGAAGTTTTTGTAATTGATTCAGAAGGTACACAGAAAGGTGTAATGAAAACATATGACGCAATTAATCTTGCTGAAGAAGAGGGTTTAGACTTAGTTGAAGTTTCCCCTAGTGCGAATCCCCCAGTTTGTAAAATACTAGATTTTGGAAGATATCGTTATGAACAAGAAAAACGTTTAAGAGAAGCTAAGAAAAACCAAACTATTATTAAAATGAAAGAAATTAGAATGCAACCAAAAATTGAAAGACATGATTTGGTTACAAAAAGTAAATTTATTGCTGATTTCTTAAATGAAGGTAATAAAGTTAAGGTTTCAATCCGTTTCCGTGGACGTGAACTTGCACATACTGAATTAGGTAAAGTTGTATTAGATAAAATTTTAAATGAACTTACTGAAATGGGTGTAGCATATAACATGGATCGTCGTCCTTTAATGGAAGGGAAAATGATGAGCATGATTATTAGCCCACAAAGAAAAAATAAACGTTCGTAGAACGTATAAATTATAGTTGCTAGCAGGGGGAATCTTGTTCCCTGTGAGCGCGAAAGAGGTACAAAAATGCCAAAGATGAAAACAAGAAAGTCCGCTGCAAAGCGGTACAAGGTTACCGGTTCTGGTAAAGTTCGCTATAAAAAGCAAGGACTTCGCCATATTCTCACTAAAAAGACCACAAAACGTAAAAGAGCTTTACGTCATACTGGTGTTCTAAGCGAAGCAGAAGCAAAAAAAGTAAAAGTTTTGCTTCCATATCAATAAGAGAGGAGTGAGAAAATGCCAAGAGCAGTAGACGGAACCAAACGTAAAGACAGAAGAAAAAAAATTCTTAAACAGGCTAAAGGATACTACGGTCGTAGAAGCACCAATAATCGTGTAGCAAAAGATGCTGTTGCAAAAGCAGGTCAATATGCATATCGCGGTCGTAAAGAAAGAAAAAGAGATTTCAGAAAACTATGGATTGCAAGAATCAATGCTGCAGTTAGAGCTGAAGGAATTTCTTATTCTCAATTCATTCATGGCTTAAATAAAGCTGGTATTGCTATTAACCGTAAAGCTTTATCAAACATGGCAATTGAAGATAAAACATCTTTCAAGAGTCTTGTTGATACAGTAAAAAAGGAATTAGCTAACTAGTTAATGGAGGTATCGATGGACGCAACATTACTAAAATCAAACATGACTAAGCTTGAAGAAAAGGTCTTAAAAACAAAAGCTTTTATTGATGTACTAAACAAAGATAAAGCTAAACTTCAAGAATTGAATAACCAAATCAAGGAAGAACTAAAATTAGTTCAAGAAGAGTTTGAAGACTTAAAAAAAGTACACCAAGAGTTAGTTGAAGAACATAACAAACTCAAAATGGACTATACTTTTGCTAATAGCAGAGTTAATGAACTTGAAAAGTATGTTGAAGAATACAAAGATAATTCTGAACAATTAGCTCAAAGTATTGCACGCTCTCTCGATACCCTTGAAGATATTTCAGGTCTTGAAGATATTGAATTACTAGATAATCTAAATGAAGAGCTTAATGCCGCTGAAGATTATACAACCGGAAGCGCACTTGAAAGCGAATTACTAGATTTAGAAGATTTAGAAAATAATTAATCAAGATCTTATCTTTTGAATTTACACAATAGATTCCTTATCGGAATAAAAGGCGAACATTTTGTTCGTCTTTTTTTATTCTATTTATAGTATTCATATCTTATATGTGTTTTGCCAATATTTTCTCCTTTACCCCTTGAAACATCTCACTCTTTTGTTTATTCTCCCTTAAGTAAAAGCAAAAGATTAGTCTTTAAACTTTTATGATCATGGTGTACAATTTATATACCTTAATTTTGTTTATTTAGTGGTGTGGATGAGGGCGCATGTCTCTTGGCTCAACTTAAATCATTGGGATTCGGAATAGCTATCTTGCATTGCTCCCTACCTTCGGGTCTTTGGGAACAGAATTTTTAGCTTAACTAGTATCCCCCTTGAACCAACAGGTTCAAGAGCGAGCTCTATCCACATCACATTTTCTTATATCCCCGAGGACAATAATTTATGAAAAACACAGAAAAGTTAAAAGGCATAGTTTTTATCAATTTACCTAAAAGTTTAGAAAAAGAAATTGATGGATTTAAATTAGATTCTTCCATTGCTATTCCAATACAATTAGAAGATGGAAAAACTGAAATAGAGCAAAACGATATTACAATTGAAAGAATCGTAGCCGGAATGATAAAAATTGTTGCATGGGATCCTTCTAACACACATTTTGAATATTATAGAGATTTTGTACTAGCTGCACAAAAGGATGCAATTAACCAATTAAATTTAGCAGCAATAGCAAAACAAAAAGCAGAAGACTTTGAATTTAGTGAAGAATTGTTTATTGCAGTAAATCATCTAGCTCCACAACCAGCTTCTTATATTAACTTAGCAATTCATTATTCAACACAAGCTACAAGAACAAAAGACATATCCCAAACTCAATATGATTATTTCCAACAAAAAGCTTTTGATACATTAAATGAAGGCTTAGAAAACTTTAAAGACAATCCAGACTTACTTTGCGAAATTGGTTATTTCCATGTTTATCAAAATAATATCGAAGCTGCTAGAGACAATTTAGAAAAATTTGTTGAACTAGCTAGTGATGAGGACAAAAGGAAAGATCAAGTAAAAAAGATACTTAGTGATATTTCAGAAAAAATTAAAGATGATGCTAAACTTTTAGAAGCTTATGATCAAATCAACTTATGTAATGAAGATAAAGCTATCGAAATCCTTAATGATTTCTTAAAAGATAATCCAGATGTTTGGAATGCTCACTTCTTCAAAGGTTGGGCTCTAAGAAGACAAGAAAAATTTGCTGAGGCTAAACCTTGCTTTTTAGAAGCTATGAAACTTGGTGAATGTAATAGTGAAATTTATAATGAACTAGCTATTTGTGCACTTGAAGAAGGTCAAAGAGAACTAGCCCTATTCTATTTAGATACAGCTATTGATTTAGAACCAGAAAATCTAACCTTATTAACAAATTATGCTCTTCTTAATCTTGAAGACAAGAATTACGATAAAGCTAGATATTTATTAGAAAAATCTAGACTTATTGATGAAAATGACCCACTTGTAATTCATTTAGTTAAAAAATACTGTGAAGAAACAGGGGATACATTATCAGATCCAATAAATGAAGAAGTTGTTGAAGATATGCCTACCTCTGAAGATCATGTTCATGATCATGATCATGAACATCAACATAATGAAAATTGTTCACATTCCCAAGAGGACTAGGATTAGGAGTACACATGCAATTTATTAGTCATAATACAGAAGATACTATTGAAATTGGAAAGAAAATTGGGCAAATGTGCAAAAGTGGAACAGTTATTTCATTGAGAGGAAGCCTAGGGGCTGGTAAGACTGTAATTGCAAAAGGAATTGCTCAATATTTGAATATTGAAGATGCTATAGTTTCTCCAACCTTTACTATAATACAAGAATATGATGGAGATTTACCTCTATATCATATGGATTTATATAGAATTTCAGGATGCGATGAGTTTGAAATGCTAGGTGGAGAAGAAATGTTATATGGTAATGGTGTAACTTTAATTGAATGGTCTGAAAAAATTGAAGAGATGTTACCAGATGATACTATTTACATTGATATCAACATTCTAGATAATCTTGATAGAGAAATTACTCTAACTAATAATTAAAGAAGGCTTAAAAATGAATATTTTAGCAGCTGATACAAGCACAAACACTTTATATTTATGTTTAATGACAGATAAAAGTAAAATATCTTTAAATTTAACTGGTGGCTTACAACATAGTGAAAACCTAGTTCCTAAAATTATTGAATTAACTAAAGATTTAAATATTGAACTTAGAGATATTGATTTACTAGTTTGTACAAAAGGCCCTGGCTCCTTCACAGGTTTGAGAATAGCAATGAGTGCACTTAAAGGCATAAGTGTAGCTAGTGGAGCTCCTCTAGTCGCTATTGAAACAAATAAGCTACTAGCTTATCCAGTTTCCTATTTTGATGGAACTATTTTAACATCTATTGATGCTAGAAAGAAACGTTTTTACATATCTCTTTTTAAAAACAATGAAAGACTTACTAAAGATTTAGATATCAATGAAAAGGAAACTATTGAATTATTAAAAGATGAGAAAAAAGTCTTAATCACAGGCCCTGACTCTAAAAAGTTTTATGATAAACTTCTTAAAGCTGAAATTGGAGAAAAACTTCCTAATCTAGAAATATTTGTTGATGAATCACAATATGATTTAGCATATCATTTAGCAGTACTTGGAAAATTAGAATATGAAAAAAATGGTCCTGCCCCCTTAGGGTTTGGTCCCTCTTATATAAGAAAAAGTGATGCTGAGATAGCATTAGATAAAAAGATAAAAGATCACACTAATTAATTAAAAAAGCTACCAATTTGATATAGATTGGTAGCTTTTTTTTTAGTTTTCTCCTTTTGTGACTTTGTAACTTTATTTTTAATTCAACATTGATTATATTATAAATATCAAATTTCAAATGAGGAAAAAAAATGATAAAGACTGATATCTTAATAATCGGCGGTGGTGCTGCAGGATTAGCAGCCGCACAATATGGTGCTAGAGCAGGTAGAACAGTTCATTTAGTTGAAAAATTAGCAACTGGTGGACAATTTATGTATATTGATAAAATCGAAAACTATCCGGGGATTGTAGAACCTATTTCAGGCTTTGAAGTTGCAGATAGAATGTTAAAGCAAGCACAAAACTTTGGTGCAAATATTATATATGATGAATTTATTTCCTTTGAGAAAAAAGGAGAAAAATTTTTTGTTAAATTAAAAAATGAAGAAGTTGAAACATTTACAATTATCTGGGCTACAGGAGCTGT
This sequence comes from Pleomorphochaeta sp., assembly GCA_028532815.1. Taxonomy (GTDB): domain Bacteria; phylum Spirochaetota; class Spirochaetia; order Sphaerochaetales; family Sphaerochaetaceae; genus Pleomorphochaeta. Next base: position 98,665 of record JAQQAS010000052.1, on the reverse strand, counting down.
TCACAGACACCTAGATATACCAGGTGAAGAAGAATTCTCAGGCAGAGGTGTTTCATATTGTGGAACTTGTGATGGTCCATTCTTCAGAGGTAAAAGAATCATGGTTATCGGTGGTGGAGACACAGCATTAACTGATGCTCTCTATTTAAGTAAATTATCAGATGATGTTACTCTTATTCACAGAAGAAATAGATTTAGAGCTCAAGCTAATTTAGTTGATCAAGTTAAAAATAGTAATATCAAACTTGAAATGGAATATAGACCTTTAGAAATATTAGGTGATGATAAAGTAACTTCAATTAAACTTGAAAGCACAGTCGACAAATCAACAAAAGTATTAGATGCTGATGCAGTATTCATTTTTGCTGGAATGTTACCTCAAACAGATTTATTAGATAAATCACTATTAGATGATTGGGGTTATGTTGATGCCAATCAAAAAATGGAAACTTCTCTAAAAGGCTTCTATGCTATTGGAGATGTTAGAAACACTCCATTTAGACAAGTTGTAACTGCTGCAAGTGATGGTGCAATAGCAGCTCACAGTGCTAGCGAATATATCGATGAAGTAACTAATAATAAATATTAAGAAAATCATAAATCCAAGATCCCTTACAATTTTGTAAGGGATTTATTATAAAATAGTACTTTTTAACAGATTACTATTAATTTTTGATTAGCTTTTTATTATTCTTTCTTGACCTATATTTGATTGCCGGTATAATGTTAAATATGAATATTTTAATGATAACAAGCGAAGTAGTCCCTTTTTCAAAATCTGGGGGTCTAGCCGATGTTACAAGTGCACTTTCAGCAGCTTTAGCAGATTTAGATAACAAGGTTTCAGTTCTTATGCCGTCTTATGGCTTTATTGAATTAAAAGACTTCTCTCCCCCTATTGCCTCATTCGAAGTAGAATTAAATTCAAACATAGAAAAAGTTACAGTAGTAAAGAAAACAATTAACAATGTTGACTATCTTTCTCTTGTTCACCCTTTATTTAGTGAAAGAAAGGGAATCTATGGAGACACATCTTTTACTCCTTACAATGACAATTTTGAAAGATATATGCTTTTAGCAAAGTCTGTTTTTCCTTTATGTAAGGAATTAGACTTTAAAGTAGATATACTTCATGCTCATGATTGGACAGCTGGATTTGTCCCTTACCTATTAAAAAAATCAAAAGATAAATTCTTTAATAAATGTAAAAGTGTATTCACTATTCACAACTTAGCCTATCAAGGTATTTTTCCAAGATTTGAAGCGTTAAAAGCATCAATTGAATTAGAAGATGACTTATTTGATGGGACATCTATTAATAAAAAAGTAAATATGCTTAGAACAGGTCTAGTTTATAGTGATTATATAACAACAGTAAGTCCAACTTATGCAAAAGAAATTCAAACAAAAGAATTAGGCTGTAATCTTCATGAAATATTAAAGAAACGAAGAAGCCATCTTTTTGGAATCATAAACGCAATTGATTATGATGAATGGGATCCTAATAGTGATATCTATTTTGAAAATCATTACAACAGTTCAGATTTAAGTGGAAAGAAAGAACTAAAAAGGCTTGTTCAAAAAGAGTTTAACCTAGAAGTTAATGATGAAATCCCTCTGATCAGTATGATTTCAAGATTTGCTGAACAAAAAGGTTTTTATGAATTACTTGATGAACATAAAGTTCTTGAGACGATTTTATCAAACGAGAATGTACAAATTTTAATTATTGGAACAGGTGATGAAGTTATACAAAATAAATTAAAAGAACTTGATTCAAAATATGACAATATAAGTGTGAATATTATGTTTAGTAATAAATATGCTCATATGGTTGAAGGAGCTAGTGACTTCTTTTTCATGCCAAGTCGATATGAACCATGTGGCTTGAACCAGTTATATTCTCTAAGATATGGTACTTTACCAATTGCAAGAAAAACTGGTGGTTTAGCTGATACAATCACTGATATTGGCGAATTTCCAAATGATGGAACAGGTTTTTTATTTTCTCAACTAGAAAGTCATGCTATAATTGAAACAGTAAAACGGGCTTTGAATATTTATTACAATGACAAAGAAACATTAAACCAAATGATAAAGCGAAGTATGAATTTAGATTTTACTTGGACAAAATCTGCTTTATCGTATCTAAAAATATACACTAAGGGGTTATCATGAAAAAACAAGAAGCGCTAGCTATTATTCTAGGAGGTGGGAAGGGCACCAGACTCTACCCTCTTACAAAAGATAGAGCTAAACCAGCAGTACCTTTTGCAGGTAAATATAGACTTGTTGACATTCCTATTTCAAACTGTATTAACAGTGATATAATGCAAATCTATCTACTCACACAATTTAATTCTGCATCACTTCACAATCACATTAATAATACATATAAATTTGACACATTTACCCAAGGTTTCGTTGAAATATTAGCTGCAGAGCAAACATATCAAAGTGAAACTTGGTATCAAGGTACAGCAGATGCTGTAAGAAAAAACCTTATTCACTTTAGAGATACTAAAGCAAAATATTACATTATTTTATCAGGAGATCAACTTTATAGTATGGATTTTCATAACATGTTAAAAAAACATGTTGAATCTGGTGCTGAACTTACTATTGCTGCAAAACCAATTTCTAGAGCTCAAGCAACTGGACTTGGTATTATTGGTGCTAATGAAAATGGCCAAATTACTCAATTCTTAGAAAAACCTGCTGATGATTTAGATATTCAAGAATACAAAGTACCTAATTCATTAATGCAAAGCGAACTTAATAAAGAAGTTAATGGATCAAATGAATATCTAGCAAGTATGGGTATTTATATTTTCAATTCTAAAACTATGGATGAAATTTTAGATAATGATTTAACCGACTTTGGTAAAGAAATTATTCCAGATGTTATTAAAACGAGAAAGGTTAACGCTTATCTATTTGATGGATTCTGGGAAGATATAGGAACAATAAAAGCGTTCTTTGATACAAACTTAAATTTAGCTTCTATGACACCAGAATTTAACTTCTATGATGAAGATATGCCAATATATACTCACAGAAGACATCTACCCGCAACTAAGGTAAACTTCTGTAATATTAGTAACTCATTGACAAGTGAAGGTTCAATAATTACAAATGCATACATAGTTAATTCAATAATTGGGGTTAGAACAATTATTGAAAGTGGTGCATCATTAGATGGAGTATATTGTATGGGTTCTGCTTTCTATGAAACCGTAGAAGATAGAGCTAAAAATAATAAAAATGGAATTCCAAACATTGGTATTGGAAGAGGAACCATTATTAAAAGAGCAATCATTGACCAAAATGCTAGAATTGGAAATGGTTGTAGAATTGGAGTTGACGACATTCCACGAGATGATATCGATAAGGAAATGTATTCTATTAGGGACGGTATTATCGTTATAAGAAAAAATGCCATTATTCCCGATAATACAGTCATTTAAATTTTATACATTTTTTTGAGGCTGCCTTTGCAGCCTCTTTTTTATAAGTACTTACTTAAAGTTTGAATAAGAATAGGAATTTCAATTGGCTTTTTTAGATGATCATTCATTCCAAACTCAAGACTTCTCTTCTTATCTTCTTCAAAAGCATTAGCACTTAATGCAATAATTGGAACTTTCTTAGCATCTTCTCTATCAAGTTCTCTAATCCTCTTTGCAGCATCTAAGCCATTTAATTTAGGCATCATGATATCCATCAAAATCATATCATATTCATTGTTTTGCGATTTACTAAACTCATCAACTGCATCTTCACCATTTAAAACATGCTCTGTAATTATGCCCCTATTATTTAATATAGTTAATATTATCATAGCATTAACTTGATGATCTTCAGCTACAAGTATTTTTTTACCATTGAACATTTTACTATTATCGACTTTTTTATTGTGTTTATAATGTTGAAGGTATTTTTCTTTTGTAGTAACTGTTAATGGTAAAGTAATAGTTATCACAGTCCCTTCATTTAAGGTGCTCTCTACAGTGATTTCACCATTTAACTGTTTTACTAAACTAGCACATATTGCAAGCCCTAAGCCTGTACCACCTTCTGTATCACTTAAAGAATTTCGCTCTCTAGTAAAGGGATTAAATATATTTTTTATAAAATCTTTAGATATCCCAACGCCATTATCTTTAACTTCATGGACAACGTATTTTTCTCCATTTTTATTTACATTTGTGATGGTATATACAACGTGTCCATTCTTAGGAGTATATTTAATTGCATTATTTAAAACATTTAACAATATCTGTTGAACTCTTAATTTCTCAAGGTATTGATATCTATATTGTGGACCATTTTTTATAAATTCAAACTTAATATTTTTCTTACTTGCCTGATTTCTAATTATTGTTAAAATAACTTCATAGAACTCTTCAGTATCAACAAACTCTGAATTTAAAGTAACTTGCCCTAATTCAATTTTATTCATATCTAAAATATCATTCATTAGACCAAGCAAATACTGACCAGAATCATTAATCTTATTAAAATAATCCTTATAATTACTATTATCAGAACTAACACCTAATTCAGAAAGGCCTATTATTGCACTAAGTGGAGTTCTTATTTCATGACTCATTCTAGAGAGAAATTCACTCTTTGCTTTTGCTGCTTGAGTTGCTTGTTTTAGAGCATCTTTTAAAACTAGTTCATGCTTTATTCTAGAAATCATTTCATTTGAAATATTTTCTTCTAATATAACAATATAAGGACTTTTTTTATCACTTCTAACAAAGTGGGTTCTCCTCATAGTTATCATATTACCACCATCAGTAATTCTATAAGTAAAATTAAAACTCTTTTTATATTTCATTTGTTCTCTGACATTTTCAATATCAACACATTTATAAACATATTCTTTATCATCAGGGTGAACATATTTTTCAATAAAGACTTCCCATTCATCTTTATATATTCTAAATACATTTGAAGCATTTGTTACATCAATTAATTGAGTTCTACTAATACTCATATGAGAATTTAATATATTTACGTATGCTAAATAAACAAATTTAGAATTTAAAATAGAATCCATTGCTAATTTAGTTACAGCAGAATCTGTAATGTCATAGAAAAAAACAAAAGCAATAATTTCTTTTGTTTTTAGATCCAAATATAATTTAACAACATTTGAGATATAAAAAATATCATTTGAGCCAGTTATTATTTTAAATTGATTTTCAATAATTCGTTGCCCTTTATTATAAACTTCTAATAAATTATCTTGATTAATAGTATTATAAATGGATTCTTTCTCATCTATAGAGAATCCTATTTTCATAAATGAGTCTAACATTGTTTTTATCGAATTATCTTTAAGTTCTTCATCAATATATTTATTTGAATAATTAATTACGAAATTTCTTGATATATTTAATTCTGCCATTGCTAACAAACCAGATCTAGTATCAATATTCTTATTTCTTTCTATTTCGAACCATTTTTCTGAGGCCTTTGCATCATCAATATTATCAATAGTAACCCACGCATTAGTTGGTCTTTCTTGATTATCTTTGAAACAAGTAAAACTAAGTCTTACCCAAGAATATGAACTATTTCTAGTAGGGAAAATTCTAACATCGAAAGAGACATTATTTTCCCCTTTTTTAACTTTATCGAGATTGTCTTGAAAAACACTTATATCTTTAAAATATATAATATTTCTGTCAATTATAGTCTGTGATGCGTTTTCGATTTGTTTACCATAAAAGTAATACTCTAGAACTGAATCGGAATAATTAAAAATTTTATCACTTAAAATATCATATTCCCAAATTGAGATTGAACATTGTCTAAGAGCATTTTTGAATTTTAATTCAATTAGCTTTCGATCATTAATACTTGTTATACTAACAATAATTCTTTCTCTATTTGTTATACTTTCTACATCCAAAGTACCGTTAAATTTCATCCAAACACTATTATCTTTCTTATTTACTGGGACAACCATAGAATGGAATCCTTCTTCTTTGGTCTTATCTATGGCTTTTTGAACAATACCAAAATATTCTATGGGGATTATCTTATTTGTTCTAAGATATGATAAGAAGTTATCAATTTTGGTTTCACCGCCAAATGAAAAATTATTACTAGCAAGCACTGCACTATTATCGTCTAAGTAAAAATACAATATCCTTATTTTTTCTTGATTTAATATCGTTTGTAAAAATTTGTTAGTATTATTCAATTTCAGAGAACTTTGATTACTTTCTTTTATTAGATCCTTATAAATTTGAACAATTTTATCGGAAATAATACATGAAAATAAAATGATTATAAATAAACCAGAAATAAATAACAAATTTTCTTTTACAATATTTGATCCAAAACCTAAATATAAATGAGCTAAGACTAATTGTAAGCTGATTAATAATAGACAAAGAAGTTTATATATCAATTTAAAGTTTGAATAAACTAAAACAATACCAAATTCAATTAAGAACACTCCTGAAAAAAATATTTTATTTTTTAGGATAATATTCAAAGTTATATAAGACCAAAGTATAAAAATGTTGATTATAGAAAAATAGGTAACTTTTTTTTCAGAGCTTTTAAATTTGTTTATATATATAAAAGCCAAAATAATATACAGAAAAGGGATTATTAAATTACTTAAGGAAAAAGCCTCAGTTGCATATGAGAGGATTAAATGTACACCTTCTACAATTAATAGAAAAATGTATATAGTATAATAAAAATGTAAAGTTTTTTCACTTTCAACGTCATTTTTTAGCATTTAATTTAACAGCTCCTATTACAATTATGATAATTCACAGAAATCAAACAAACAAGGACTAAATATTAAAACAAGTAATTTATATCATTATATTTTTCTCAATTGATCCAACAACAATAGGATAATCTGTTTTTAAATGCTTTAAACTATCAGCTACTTTATCATCTATCAAATCAAATTGATTAAAGAAAATAATAGCATTATGATTTTCATTTATTCCTTTTAATAAACCTCTCTCATCATCTATTAAATTTTGATAATAATCGATATCTACAATTTGAGTTGAATTTTCACCCATAACTACATTAGCTGCCATATCTCCATAACTTGATAGACCAACCATTGCTATAATTGCATTCATATCTTTTGTAATTACAGGATCTCTATCACTGTGTATTTTACAAGGTAAACATCTAGCTCCATCTGCTTCAAATATAACTACATCATAGTTGTTAGTAATAATAGAAAGAATTTCATCCCTTGGAGCAATTGCTTTTTTAGCATTCATTATATGTTTTTCAACAAAGAGTACAGACTCACCATTTTTTGGGGTGTGATTAAAAAATTCAGATTCATCTATAAATACATGATTAACTTCAAAATTATAGAATCTAGGAGACTGAACTTTTGTAGTTGTACTTAGAAGAACTTTCTTTCCTTGATCTCTGTAATACTGTCCAAGAGCTATCATTGTTGTAGTTTTTCCACCAGCTCCTGTTATTCCAATTATTAATTTATTACTGTCGCTTTTTATTAGACTATCAATTTTATCTAGTAAATCCATACTTTATTTATCCTCAAACTTTTTAATTAATTGTTTGATTATTTGCATATCGCTATCAGCAAAATTATAATCTTTTAAAGCTGATAACTCTTCCCACTTTAGTTGAGTGTGTTCTCTAAGCTCTAAGTCTTCAATATCTTTATCTAAGAAAATTTGATGTGCTTTTAAAGTATAATGAGTATCTTTATTAACAAAATCACAACTAGCTAATTCTTCTCCTACTTTAACATCAACACCTAACTCTTCATCAAATTCTCTTTTTAGAGTATCTTCAATTGTTTCACCCCATCTATTTTTTCCACCTGGGAATTCCCATTTACAAGCAATAGAACCTTTATCTACCCTTTTACCAATTAATACTTTATTATCTTTAAAGCATATGCCTGCGGTTGTTGTTCTTTCAATTAATTCTTCCATATTTATCCTTTATAATAGAACCCAATGGGGAAGTAAAAAATGTAATAAAGCAATATTAAAAATAATTATTGCCATTCTTAGATTAAACTTTCTTCTTGTTTGTTCAATTATTATATCTCCTTTACTTTTAAATAGATTAATATTATACCATATTGATGAATATAATAGTGCAATAGTTACAAATAAATCTCCAAGTACCATAGGGCCTGGAATTGTTGGTATAAAACAATTTAAAATAGTTAGTAAATATCCTAAAAACATCACAAATATAAAGATCTTTCTATGAGTGAATAAATACTCTCTCATATTTAGCAAAATTGGAACTTTAACTCCAAATTCCTGGGTTATCAGAACTAACCCTGTATATACTAAATATATAATTGTTATAAACCAAATTTGCATCATAATAATTGTTTTCCTATATACTCTATCAATTGCTCACTTGAATAATAACCAAGTTCTTTTTTAGCTAATTTTCCAGCATTAATGTGGAGTAGAACTCCTTCTTTTGCACTTTTATATGTTGAAAAGCCATTACAAAGAAAAGATGCAATACACCCCGCTAATATATCTCCACTTCCTGCAACAGCTAAACTTGGATTTAAATTGTAAATAATAAGTGGTAACTTATTAGGAGAAACAATATATACTACACTAGCTTTACAAACAATAGTTGCATTTAAAATTGAGCTCAATTTAGTTAGTGTATCTAATAGTGAATCAATATTATCTATTGAATAATTTTCTAAAACTGAATCTGCTAATACTTTCAATTCTCCTAAATGAGGAGTAAAAATTAACTTTTCATTTTCCTTTATATTAATTTTTTTCTCCCTATAAAGGTGTGCATATGCTCTAATTCCATCTGCATCAATTACTGTAGGTTTATTGTATGAAAGTATTTCTAATAGTAATTCTTCTCTATTTTTATCCCAACCAGGTCCTGCTAGTATTGCATTATAACATTTTAAATCAAAACCATCTTCAAGTTTCTTTACAATTATAGAAGGGCTTTCACTAGCTACAACATTATATATTTGAGAATCACAGAAAGCAGTAACTAGTCCACACCTTGAGCTAAATGCAGCTTTACTTGTTAATCTTAATGCCCCTGAATATTGATTACTTCCACCAAAAGATGCTAAATGCCCTCTAGTTTTTTTATAATCACTCTTATTTAAAGGTAAAATATCTACTTTATGATTTTCTTCAAGTTGAGCTATAGGCTTAACTTTCTCAATAACTTGAGGGGGAAAGCTTGGGTTGATTTCAATAATCTCATTACATTTTTCAATATTCTTTGGATAATAATATAATGCTTTTAAAGGTCCCATACAAAAAGTAAAGTTTGCTTTAACACATATATCACTGACTACATCAGATAAACCACTTGGAACATCAATACAATATTTGATTGAAGATGAAGCATTAATTATTTTAATTAACTCAACTAGGTTTAATCTAAGATTACTTTTTAAACCGACCCCAATTATTCCATCAATTAGATGGGTTGAATTATTTATTATATCTATTGATTTATCTTTATTATCTAAATAACTAGTTATTGGAAGATTATAGCTTCTAATTATCTTATCTTGAATTTCAAAGCTATCACTAAATTTTGTAGAACAATAAATTATGTTAATATTTTTATAGCCATCGTTATATGCACATCTAGCGACAACTAGGGCATCCCCACCATTATTTCCACCACCACAAACTACAGTTATATTTTCATCTTTTTTTATTTTATCTTTTATATATAACCAAGTTTTTAAACCGGCTTGTTCCATTAGAATTATACCCGGTTGATTATATTGATTTTGGGCTAAGCTATCAATTTTAGTAATGTCTTTACAATAGTATAAATCCTTCATATCTCAATGGTACTCTAATGAGAAACCCTTGACAAGAATTATTCACATTATTACTCTAAGAATTGTCCTGGGGTGGCTTTTGCCTGAGATAAAACCCGTTAACCTGATCTAGATAATGCTAGCGGAGGAAGACAATCACCTTTATCTTTAAATACATTCATTTTGTATCCAACCCTTAGGCCAAATTTCAATTTGGAGGCTTTTTTATGAAAAAGTTTTTAACAATTGTTGTGGCCTTACTTGCTACAACCTTAGCTCTCTTTGCCTCTGGTACCAAAGAGAATTCTCAAGTTTCATCAAATGAAATCACTGTTTATGCTTATGACGCTTTTTGTGGGGACTGGGGTCCAGGTCAAAAAGTAGTTACTGCATTTGAAGAAAAAACTGGCGTAAGTGTAAATCTAATTTCTGCTGGAGATGCCATTGAAATGTTAACAAAGGCTGAATTAGAAAAATCTAATCCAAAAGCTGATGTTATTATTGGTATTTCAGATGATATGGCTATGAAGGCTTATAACAGTGACTTATTCGAAAGTTATGATTCTCCTGTTTTAGCTGATATCCCTAGCTTTTTAAAGTTTGATGATCAAAACCGCCTTTTACCTTTTGATTATGGTAACTTTGCATTTGTATATGATAGTGAAGAAATTAGTAAAGAAGACTTACCTTCTTCACTAGAAGATTTAACAGATCCTAAATATAAAGATAAAGTCATCTTAATTGACCCTAGAACTTCTTCTGTTGGTCTTGGTTTATTAATTTGGACTCGTGAAGTATTTGGAGATGATTATTTAAATTGGTGGGATGATATGAGAGATAATGCCCTAACTATTACTGAAGGTTGGTCTAGTGCATATGGTATGTTTACATCAGGAGAGGCTCCAATTACCCTATCTTATACCACATCCCCTGTTTATCATGTTATGTATGAAGATACTACTAGATATCAAACTATCATATTTGATGAAGGTCATAGTGCAACTATCGAAGGTGTTGGACTTGTAAAAAGCAGTACTAAAAAAGACTTAGCAAAAGAGTTTATTGACTTTTTACTAACTGATGCTCAACTTGATATTGCTAGTGCAAACTCTATGTACCCTACTAACTTAAAAACAGAATTACCTAGTGCTTTTGAGTGGGCACCTAAACCTAATATTACTCTAAGTCTTGAAGCAAGTGATATTGAAACAAATCTTGATACTTGGTTAGATCAATGGACTCTAGTTATGAGTAAATAACAATATTTATTTTTGCTTCCCTATTTCTTTTTAGGGAAGCATTTGTTATAACTCAAGATATATAAAAATAGAGGGAACTTATGAAAAGAAATAATATTGATAATAGAAATCTATATGAGAAGATACTTCCAATTCCTTCTTTAATCATCTTGTTTCTTATTTTCTTACTTCCTCTAACTAGTACTCTATCTAGAGCTTTTTTTGTAGATAAACAGTTTGATTTATCACTCTTTTCAAAAATTCTATTAGATCCTTATACTCTAAGAATTCTATCATTTACTATCAACCAAGCTTTTATTTCTACTCTTTTATCTCTCCTAATTGCTATTCCCGGCTCTTATTTACTAGTAAATTATCAAGTTAAAGGTAGAAAATTAATATTAGCTATTTGTACTATTCCCTTTGTACTTCCAGCTATTTTAGTAATTCTTGGTTTTGTTACTTTTTATGGTAACAATGGATTTTTAAATGTTCTATTGATGAATTTATTTAATTTAGAAAATCCTCCCCTAAAAATATTATATTCTTATAAAGCGATAATTATTGCACATGCGTTTTACAATTTTCCAATTATTTTAGTATTAGTTACAACTTATTGGGAAAATTTAGATTATAAGATTGAATTATCTTCTTATGTTTTTGGAGCATCAAAGCTGCAAACCTTTATTAATATCACTTTACCAAGATTAATTGTATCAATTATATCATCCTCTCTTTTGGTATTTCTTTTCTGTTTTACCAGTTTTTCAATAATACTTGTATTAGGAGGAGGTCCTAAATATACAACTATGGAAGTTGAAATATATAGAAGAGCTAGAATTTCTATGGATTTAAATAGTGCATCTTCTTATGCAATTATTTCTATTCTTTTTTGTATAGTAATTCTCATTCTTTATAATATCTTTCAAAGAAAAGCTTCTTTAAAAGAAAATATAAATAAAAGTCTTTACCAAAAACAAAAGAAACCTATTTCAAAAATTGGAAAGATATTAACTTTTATTTATATAGTTTTTGTTTTTCTATTTGTCTTATCACCAATTATCTCAATTATAATAAAATCATTTTTAGCATCGAATACTAGAAGCGATAATAGTGTTTTCACCCTTAAGTGGTATAAACAATTATTTGGATTAGCTTCAACAACAGGGGTTATGAAATCTAGTTTTTCTTCTGTTATAAATTCTCTTAAAATTGCATTTATGGTCTCTATTTTATCAACTCCTATGGCTCTATCTTTAGCTATTGCTAGTAAAAGAGATAAATCTACTACATCAATTTTAATTGAATTGCTTTCAATGTTACCCTTAGCTGTTTCTTCTGTAATTATTGGTTTAGGATATTATTTAATTTCAGCTAAACTTAATAATCCAGAAGGTTTAATATTAGTAATTTTAGCTCACTTAGTAATTGTACTTCCTTTCAACATTAGGGCAATTACTCCAGAGATAAGAAAGTTACCAACTTCTTTAAGTGCAAGTGCTATGACTCTTGGAGCAACTCCTTTTAAAGCCTTTTTAACTGTTGAGGTCCCTCTTTTAAAGAGTGCTCTTCTAAGTGGAGCTATATTTGCTTTTGCTATTAGTATGGGAGAGGTAAATGCAACTCTTATCTTAGCCTCATCTTCTATTACAACTATCCCTGTTACTATGTACAGATTGATAGGTTCCTATAATTTTGGCGGTGCTTGCGCTTTAGGTACTATATTAATATTTGTTTGTACTATAGTATTCCTAAGTAGCGAATATTTGAAAAATGACAACAAATTTTATATTTAAATATATAAAATACAAAGAAGATATAATAATTATTTATTTTGGATAATTTATGGATGAAATAATTAAATTAAAATTAAAGAAACAATTTCCACAATTTCTTTTGGATATAGATTTAGACTTACATAAGGGAGAACTTATTTCTCTTTTAGGTCCTAGTGGATGTGGTAAAAGCACAACTTTACAATTAATAACAGGCTTATTAAATAACGATGAAGGCCATATAATCATTGATGATACTGATATTTCTCAGTTAAAAGTTAATGAAAGACAAATTGCTATGGTTTTTCAAGATTATGCTCTATACCCTCATTTAAATGTTGAAAAAAATATAGCATATCCATTAAAGATTAAGAAAGTAAAAAAAAGCATTAGAAAACAAAGAGTTAAAGAACTTTTAGAAGTTGTTGGCCTATTAGGTTTTGAAAATAGAAAAATCGACAGCCTTTCAGGAGGGGAAAGACAAAGAGTTGCTCTTGCAAGAGCCCTTGCTTTTGAACCTAAGCTTCTTTTATTAGATGAACCTTTATCTGCTCTTGATGCTAAGATGAGAACTCATCTTAGAGATGAGATTAGAAGAATACAAAAAGCTTTAAACATTACTATGATTTATGTAACTCACGATCAAAGTGAAGCGCTCTCAATTTCCGATACAATTGTTTTGATGAATATGGGAAAAGTTGAAATGTGTTCAAATGCTGAAGATTTATATAATAATCCTAAAACTATTTTTGCAGCAACTTTCATGGGGGATGGATCTTTTATCCCAGCTCACATAATAGACCCTTTGCTAAATACAACTTCAGCAGAAAACACTAGTTATTTTTATCGTTTAGAAAAACCGTATTTAATTGAAAATAATAAGTTTTATTTAAAAGAAATCTTACCTCATATCATTTTAAAAGATGCAAAAGTTCTCTCTTGTGAATTTAGAGGTGTTTTTTATAAAGTAAATTTATTATATAATGATGTTGAACTATCTATATTTTCTAATTATAAACCGGACTTTGAATTTGTTGATATTTGTATTAGAAAAAAAGATTTAAAAAAATATGAAGGTAATGTATTAGTTGAAGCAACTTAGATAAAAATTAGATTATTAAGATTAAAAGGAGTTACCATTTTGAGAAAAAAAGTTAGTTTTATTTTTCTTTTGATTGTTACAGTTGTTTCAATAAATGCCTACTCTTCGGATCTTGGCTCGAAATTTGATCTTAATTTATATTATCATCCATCAATTACTTTAGATGATAGTAGTGACTTACCAATTTACTCTTCCCTCTCTTCAACTTATGATTTTACTCCATTATATGTAAAGTTTAATAACCATCAAATAGGAGCTTTCTTTTCAATCTTTCAAGTATCAGATTCACTAATTTATCAAAATGAATACTTAAGAGATTTTAGTGCTGTTGGTATGGGTATAGATTATGGATATTATTTCTCAACTAATTTTTTTCTAAATACAAAATTATCTATGGGTGTTGGTAAATTAGGACAAAGCCAAAACAAAGAACTTTATACAGCTGTATCAATTATTCCATCTTTTATAATAAATAAAGGAGACGGTTATAGTATTTCTCTAACCACTGGGGTTAATGTTATTTATAGAAAATATTTATTAGCTCCATCTGTGGGAATTGGAGTAAGTACTTCTTTTGATTGGCTTACTAATTATATAAGAAAAGTTTCAAGCAAATAAGAGACTTCTTTAATATAAAAAATTAAAGGAGGCCTTATGAAAAGGTATTTTATATTAGTAGTATTAAGTCTTTTTTTATTAGCTGGTTGTGAATTATTATCACCTAACTATGATTATGAGATTAACCTTTTAAATATTGCTTTAGATTACCAAAATACTGATATTTCAAGTCTATATGGCACTCTTAATGATTCTAAAGAATTAGAAAAAACAATAAGACTTATATGTAGTGAACAAGAGATTAATTATACTAATTTTTCTTATCACCAAGAGGGAATAAAGCATGACAGTGCAACTGTAAATGACTTAAATTATCCAAGTAAAACCAATATTTTAAGTGCACTAGAGAAACTCTCTACTATATCTCATGATAATTCTATAAATATTATTTATTACTCTGGTCATGCTAATCAAAATGGTAGTTGGCTTTTAGCTACAACAGATACTCTATCAACAGAATATGGAACAAGTTTCTCATCAAATGGCTTGGTTAATGAGGAGCAATTATTAAGTGTTGATGAAATTTATAATTCCTTAGTAGAGGTTAAGGGAAAGGTAGTTATTATTGTAGATTCTTGCTACTCTGGGAACTTCTATAA
This sequence comes from Pleomorphochaeta sp., assembly GCA_028532815.1. Classification (GTDB taxonomy): domain Bacteria; phylum Spirochaetota; class Spirochaetia; order Sphaerochaetales; family Sphaerochaetaceae; genus Pleomorphochaeta. The sequence goes on along the minus strand of JAQQAS010000052.1, from coordinate 83,507 downwards.
AGATAGTGCTTACTCCCTTAGTGATGAAAAATTTAATTTTATTGATGCTTATAATAAATTTATCTCAACAAATGAAGAAACCAATGATATTTACATACTCGTAGCAACTGAAAAAGATAATAAATCATATGAACCTAGTAGTCTTTATAACTCTCGTATCCATGGTTATTTTACAAAGGCTTTGCTTGAAGGTCTTGGATGGTGTGATGGTGAAAAAGGTGTATTATCTACAACAATTGATGAGGATTATATTGATGAAGATGGTATTCAAGGAGAACTTAGCAATGGAGTTCCTCCAGCTGCAAAAAATAATATAGTTAGTATAGATTCATTAGTATCATATATTAAATCGAATCAAGAAATTGCTCAAAATTCTAATAATTATGATGTGTACCACCAATACCCCCAAGTATCTGGAGGTAGGTTTGATTTAGTATTATTTAGATATTAAGTTGTAATTGAATTGTTTTTAACACTTTCAATTTCATCTCGAATTAAAGCAGCTTTTTCAAACTCTAAGTCTTTAGCATATTTAAACATCTCTTTTTCAAGCTCTTTAATATATTTGTTTCTATCTTTCTTTTGTAAAAGGTTATATGATGCTCTTCTGATATTAATTTCTCCATTAATATCATTTTTCTTATCTTCTAAGTCTCTTTCAATTATGTCTTCAATAGCTTTATCAATAGTTGTTGGTGTTATCCCATGCTCTTTATTGTAAGCCATTTGTATTTCACGTCTTCTATTAGTTTCGCTTATAGCTTCTGTCATTGCATAGCTTTCTTTATCTGCATACATAATTACTCTACCATCTGAATTTCTAGCAGCTCTTCCTATTGTTTGAATTAAGGAGGTTGCAGATCTTAAGAATCCTATTTTATCAGCATCTAATATTGCAACAAGGGAAACTTCAGGTAAATCGAGTCCTTCTCTTAATAAGTTAATTCCAATTAATATATCAAAAACACCTTTTCTAAGGTCTCTTAAAATTTCAACTCTTTCTATTGTTCCAATATCACTGTGTAAATATCTAACCTTTAGATCTAAGGAACTTAGATAATCTGTTAAATCTTCACTCATTTTCTTAGTAAGAGTTGTGATTAGTACTCTCTTTTTCTTTTTAATTGTGACTTGAATTTCTTTATATAAATCTTCCATCTGACCTTCAGTTTTTCTAACTGAAATCTCTGGATCTAATAAACCAGTTGGTCTAATTACTTGTTCAACTAAATTTTCACTCTCTTCAAGTTCTCTCTTTCCAGGAGTTGCAGTTACATATACTCTTTGAGTTACAATCTTATCAAACTCATTATATTTTAAAGGTCTATTATCTAGGGCAGAAGGTAATCTAAAGCCATAATTAACCAAGTTTAATTTCCTAGATCTATCTCCTTCATACATAGCTCCAACTTGAGGAAGGGTAACATGAGATTCATCTATGAAAGTCACAAAGTCAGAGGGGAAATAATCTAATAATACTGCAGGTCTCTCCCCTTCTTTTCTTCCTGTAAGTTGTCTTGAATAGTTTTCAATTCCAGAACAATACCCAATTTCTTTTAGCATTTCTAAATCGTACTCAACTCTTGATTTTATTCTTTCAGCTTCAACAATTTTACCTTGAGAATTAAAGTATTCAATTCTATCTTTTAATTCATGTTCTATTCTAGATAGTCCTTCTAAAACTGCCTCATGAGGCATAACAAACTGCTTTGCGGGGTACAGTGAGAATCCCTCTACAGTCTCTCCTTTTTTCCCAGATATTGGATCAAACCAAGTTATATCTTCAATAATATCCCAGTCTAAAGTTATCCTTACAGCGTTTTCTAGATAAGATGGACATATTTCTATCACATCACCTCTAACTCTAAATCTCCCTCTCTCAAGTACATCATCATTTCTTTCATACTGCATTCTAACTAATTGTTCTAATTCGCTTCTATGATCAAATACTGTACCAACTTTGAAGCTATGAACCATATCTCTTAAACTTACAGGACTACCAAGTCCATAGATACAAGATACGGTAGAAACTACTATTACATCTCTTCTTTCCATTAATGAAAAAGAGGCACTAAGTCTTAATCTATCGATTTCATCATTTATATCTGCTGTTTTTTCTATGTATAAATCTTTACCAGGGACGTATGCTTCTGGTTGGTAATAATCATATGTTGAAACAAAGTATTCAACTGCATTATTTGGAAAGAAGGTTTTAAATTCTCTATATAACTGTGCAGCTAAAGTTTTATTATGGGAAAGGATTAAGGTTGGCCTATTAATTTGTTCAATTACCTTAGCCATAGTATAGGTTTTACCACTTCCAGTAACCCCTTTTAATACTTGGAATCTATCCCCTTTCTTTATTCCTTCACTTAATTTTTCTATAGCTTGAGCTTGATCGCCTGAGGGTTCATAAGGAGATACTACGTGCAAAGGTTTTTGTTTTCCTCCACTAGTGTGATGATAGTTTTCAACTAACTCTCCACCCCATTTTAAATCAACTTTTACATCTTCACTCATTAATTTTCTACCTTATCTTCATCTTCACTTCTGCTAACTAGCTCAACTGTCTTTACAAGTTCTTTACCATCTCTAATTATTGTAACATCTACTTTTTCACCCATTCTAGTGGTTAGTAGAGCATTGTAATAATCAGTATAGGTTTCAATAGGATAGTCATTGATTTTTACAATAACATCTCCTCCTAAATAAAGAGTTGAGGCACCATAGGAAACTTTAACATCTCCTGCTAAAAGTCCTGCTTCTTGTGCTTTTCCATTTTTAACAACTTGGCTAATTAAAATACCCTTAGAAACTTTAATTTTAGCATATTCTGCTAATTGTGGGGTTAATTGAACAGGCACTATATCTATTGAGCCTCTCATTACCTTTCCATAAGTAATTAAATCTGGAATTATTGAGAGTATGGTATCAATTGGAATTGCGAAATTCATTCCTGAATTTCCATTTTCATTATAAATAGAGGTGTTCATTGCAATCATTTCACTGTGTGAATTGATAAGTGGACCTCCACTATTTCCAGGGTTTATTGCAGCATCTGTTTGAATCATGGACATTATTAATTTACCATCGCTAGTTTGTACAGATCTGTCCAATCCACTAATTATTCCTGTGGTAAGAGTTCTATCATATCCAAATGGATTACCTATTGCATATACTTTTTGACCAACTTTTAAATTAAAGCTTTTCCCAAGTTCTATAGGTTTTAATTTCTTTTTATCGACATCAATATTTATTAAAGCTATATCTTCAACTTCATCAACGCCAACTATATTTGCAGTATAGGAGCTTCCATCTGATAAAGTAACTTTAATTATATCAAGATTTTCAATAACGTGATAGTTTGTTAAAATGTCTCCTTTAGTTGATAAAATTACTCCACTTCCACTTGTATTAGTTTTTTCATAGGATATGTAATCAGTAGTTTTATTTGCTCCACTTATATGAACAACACTATCACTACATTTTTCATAAACCCTAATATTTTGCATTTCTTCACTGGTGTAAAGCCAATTTTCCCCATTATCTATTGCAAGAGAGAGGCTATCCTCACTGTAAAAGATTTCATTTACAGTAACTCCAGCTAAGGAGAGAAGTCCTCTCTCCCCTTCTAATTCTAATAATTCTGTAACATTTTCTCTTAATTGATCTCTCTTATATTCTTTATTTAAAGATGAAGACCAAGAGTATAAAAACATAGTAAAAACAACTAATAAAATGAATAAAATAAGAGCTATTAATACTTTGGTAATTTTTCTTTTAGAACTTTTTTTCATAAAATAATTCTATCTAAATAAAAAGTAATTAGCAAGTAAAAGAAATCTCTTTTACTTGTCTTTATTATGTATTAATTTATTATAAAATTTCTAAAACTTCACTTTCGCTTGGAGGATTACAACCATTTTTAGCACAGTTTAAAGAAGCACTGTAACAAGCATATTTTAAGGCTTTTTTAATTAGAGAATCTTGTATTTCTAATTTTGGGTTTTCAATATAGTCACCAAAAGCACCTTCTTTTGAAAGATATGCTAGCAGTGAACCAGAGAATGTATCTCCAGAACCTATTGTATCGACAACTTTAACATCATAGTTCTTTTGGTTAAAGATTTTATTATCTGAAGTATACCAAGTTGCACCTTGACTGCCTTTTGTTAGTATAATATGGGCATGGGGATTGATTTTCTTTAAACTTTCTATTGCTTCTTCTTGAGAAAGACCTTCAAAAATAAACTCTAAATCCTCATCACTTAACTTAATTATTGCAGCTATTTCAAAAAATGATATTAATTTTTTCTTCCAATTTATTATTTTTACTACTTCTTGAGCTCGAATATTAGGATCAACAAATATTACAGGTCTAGGATTCAAAAAAGATAATACATCATAGATTGCTGAACTTGTTGGGTTTAGTAAAAGAGAAAGAGAGGCAATATGTACAGCTTTTATATCTGTATGTGCTGTGAGTGCTGATAATAATTCTTCACTAGATAAAACCATTGAGGCTGTATTTTTTAAATAAAAATCATATTTAGCAGAACCACTTTCTTCAATTGTTGCTAAAGCTAGTGTTGATGGAGCTTTAGTATTACATAAATCTGGTTCGAAAAGGATTTCTTTTTCTATTAAATAGTTTAAAACTTTTTTTCCATTAGCATCTTCTGATATAGGGGAAATGAAGGCCGTTGGAGCTCCTTGCTTTGCACAAGCTACTGCACAATTTAAACCACATCCACCTAAATGACACGCATAATTATTTTTCTTATCATCAACTAAATCTATTACATATTCACCAATAACAAATATCATAGTTATACCTCTATTATTTTTTTTAAATATATTAAATCAAATATCATTATAATACAATGTATTTTATATTGCACTATTACCCTTAGTTTCTTATAATCTGTGTGTATGAAAAAAATAACTCCAAGAGAAATGAAATGGATAAATAAAGGCTATATTAAAAGCCTTTCTTATAATCGCTTTGAAGCTAAAGGAAATGATAGTTACTTTCTAGCTGTAAGTGATGAAGATTTTGAGTTTATTAGTTCTGTTTCTTTATTAAACAAAAATATTTCATTAATTATTTCAATTACTGAGAAAACTTTTTTCTCTTTAAATATAGAAAATGATGCTTTTATTACCATATCTATTAATGGTTTTAGATCTATTGTTAATCTAAATTCTTCAATTTATGATAATAAAGATTATTTAAAGATAAAGATTGTAAGAGAAAAAGATTCTTTTTCTTTTTTCATTGAAGATGAGCTTATATCAAAAGCAACTTTACCAGCTTCTTTAGATGCAATTTCCTTTGGTTATCATTTTACAAATAATGAATTTGTTAAAGTAAGAGATATTCTATATATTAAAAAGTAAATAATTTTATACTTATTTATCAGCGATTTATCTATAAATACTTTTCTTTAATCGGCTCCTCATGCTATTATTGCCCTTAGTTAAAGGCCCCTTTGAAAGGGCAAAGGACGGAATATATGGAGTTAGAAGAAAAAAAACCTCTAAACTTTTTAGAAAAGATCATTGAAGATGATTTAAAGAACAATCGTGTACCAAACAATGAAATAGTAACACGATTCCCACCAGAGCCAAATGGCTATCTACACATTGGTCATATTAAATCAATTTGTTTAAACTTTGGTTTAGCTCAGAAATATGGTGGCAGATGTCATCTAAGATTAGATGATACAAACCCTACTAAAGAGGATGTTGAATACATCGAATCTATTAAAGAAGATATTAAGTGGTTAGGCTTTGATTGGGGTAACCATGAATATTATGCATCTGATTATTATGAGCAGTTATTCGAAATTGCTGTTCAATTAATAAAAGATGGAAAAGCTTATGTTGATTCCCTAACCCCTGAACAAATGAGAGAATATAGAGGAACATTAACTGAACCTGGTAAAAACTCTCCTGACAGAGATAGAAGCATTGAAGAAAACTTAAAGCTATTTCTAGAAATGAAAGATGGTAAACACCCAGAAGGTAAATATACTCTTCGAGCAAAAATCGATATGGCATCTCCAAATATTAATATGAGAGACCCAGCTTTATATAGAATTAAGTTTGCAACTCATCCTAGAACTGGAGATAAATGGTGTATTTATCCTATGTATGATTTCACCCATCCAATTAGTGATGCTATTGAAAATATTACCCACTCTATTTGTACCCTAGAATTTGAAGATCATAGACCTGCTTATGATTGGGCTACAGAAATTGATGGTATTGAACATGCTCCTCATCAATATGAATTTGCTAGATTAAATATTAATTATATGCTTATGAGTAAAAGAAGACTATTAAATCTAGTTAATCTAAAACTTGTTGAAGGTTGGGATGATCCTAGAATGCCAACTGTTAGTGGTGTTAGACGTCGTGGTTATTCACCTGAATCAATGAGAGATTTCATTGATAGAGTTGGTGTTGCTAAAACTGAAGGTGTTGTTGATTATTCACTAATGGAATTCTGTGTTAGAGAGGATTTAAATAAAAGAGCTACTAGAATTATGGCTATCTTAGATCCTATCAAACTTATAATAGATAATTATCCTGAAGACAAAGAAGAATTCTTTGAAGCTATTGATAACCCAGAAGATCCTAATTCAAAGACTCACATGATTCCTTTCTCTAAAGAAGTTTATATTGAAAGAGAAGATTTCATGGAAGTTCCTCCAAGAAAATATCATAGATTATATCCTGGAAATGAAATTAGACTAAAATATACTTACTATGTAACAGCAACTAGTTTTGAAAAAGATGAAAATGGTAAAGTTACTGTTGTTCATTGTACTTATGATCCTGAAAGTCGTGGTGGAACTACTCCTGACAAGAGAAAAGTTAGAGGTACTAGCCATTGGGTTTCTGTAAAACATGCAGCTTCTGCTGAAGTTAGACTTTATGATAAATTATTTAAGAGTGAATACCCTGGAAAAGATACAGGTAATTACCTTGATGATTTAAATCCAGAGTCTTTAGTTGTAGTAGAAGATGCAAAGATTGAACCTTATATTAAAGAAGCTAAGGTGGGAGATTATTTACAATTCATTAGAAATGGTTATTTCTGTGTTGATAACAAAGATAGTTCTCCTGATCATTTAGTATTTAACAGAACAGTAACACTAAGAGATTCTTGGGCAAAGATGAAAAAGAAAATGGGAATTAAGTAAATATTCTTAATTTCTAATAAGATTAAAATATTAAACCCTTCAATATTAATTAGAATATTTCTAAACTATTGAAGGGTATTATTTTTTTTAAAGTTAAAGTAACTATTTGGGCATTTAAAAACTCCTTCAGTTGAAGGAGCTTTTATACTAAACTTAATTTAGATTAGCTAACTGTATATGCTACAGTTACTGTACTTCTGTATCTACCAGCAGGAGCTTGATCATCACCAGCGTAGTCAATGTTGAAAACAAATGAATCAGCTGTTGCATTTGCTGCTGTAGTTGCATCTACACCATATACATGAGATTCATCAAGAGTTGTAGAGAATACTAATCCGGATAATGTTGTTGGCATAAAAGAACCATTAGAAGATAAAGACAATGTTCCTGCACCTGCATCCCAACTATCACTTTCTCTTAATAAGTTACTTATTGTCAAAGTAGTTTGTAAACCAGATACACCAGCCATTGCACCTGCAGTAGCGCGAATTCTAAAATCTACATCAAAACCTGCTCTTACATCCCAGTCAGCATCAGTAATATATAGAGTATCAGCTGCTGTCCAACTTGTAGCTGCATCATCTGTTGCAACTTCTAAAGCAAATAAATATTGTTCTTCATCTGCATCAGCAACAATTACTGTGCTTTCTCCATCTGCTTGAACTAGAGCAGCTCCAGACCATTCTCCAGGATCAGCACCTGCTGTTGTATCTTCAGCAAAAACGAATGTTGCACCTATTGCTAACATTGCTAATATTGTAATTAATTTTTTCTTCATAATCTTTATCTCCTTAATTTTGTATTTTTGTTCTTAGATTGATTATGACTTAAATATACAATAACTCGTTTCTTATGTCAATACTTTTTTTATTTATTTTAATAAAATAAAATTTATGGCTAAAATATACGTATAATTTCATACTTATTTCATGGATATAACATATACAATTCCTTATACAGTAAGCATTTATATTTACACATAAACAATCAATCTACATATTGCACACTTCTAACATACTTCTCACATTTAAAATTAAAAAATAAATTTATGTCATTTTTTACAATATAATTGCGAAAAACCTCCTTTTATATATATAATTAGGCATGAAATATTTCTTTGATTCACATATGCATGCGATGAATTTAGACCATCCTGACTTTGTAAGTACCATAAGTTCTTTAAACTCAGGGATTGCAGATTTACTAACAAGCGGTTTTTTTTCTACTTCTTATATATTAGAAGGGACAAAAGCAAACACAACAGTCTTAAACAACAAACTCATTAATCTTTTATTAGCTTTTGAAAAACCAATTGGCGAAACATTTGCGATGATGGAAGATGATCTAAAAGGACTCTTTAAAAACAAATTAAGTGAGAAGGAACAAGAGAATTTTGTTCCTTATATATATAACAGCAAATTAAAATTCAGAAATACAGAATATGATAAGTTTGCACTTATTCCATTATTGATGGATTTTTCTAATAATAATAAAGACTTTTCTAGCATATATTATCCGATTAGTCGTGAGATAAAAATATTAAAGTATGTAGAAGATTCATTACAGGCTTTCAAAGATTATAAGAAATATAATAAGGATGGAATTTTAGAATTTTTCCCATTTCTAGGAATAAATACACCAGCACACTCCCTAGAGTTTATAAAGGATTTAACTTCTACCTATATAAATAAGAGTCATACTATAAATAAAAGAGTATCATCAAAGAAAAAATTTTATGGAATTAAGTTTTATCCTCCTTTAGGACTTAATCCCTGGCCAACAGATAAAAAAGAATTGGACAAAATGTTATACATATATCAATTTTGCTGTGAAAATGATTTACCTATTATAACCCATTGTGATGATCAAGGATTTAGAACGATTCCTACAAAAGAAGCTTGGGCATATACTAATCCAAAATCTTGGGATGTTGTTTTACAAGAATTCCCAAATTTAAAAATTGATTTTGCTCATAGTGGTAAACAATACAGCTCAATTAGCAACATTCCAACAGCTTCAATAATCGCACAAAATTTAATCAAACCTAAATCAGAGAGATTACCAACTAGCCCTTGGTTTTATAATATTATTGATTTAATGAAAAAATATAAAAATGTTTACTTAGATTTTTCATTTAGTGGCAGCACCCCTCAATTCTATTGTGAATTTATAAATTTCTTAAATCTTCAAGAGAATAAAGATATTAGAGACCATATAATAACTCATTCCTTATTTGGATCAGATTTTTCAGTTAATTTATTCAAGGTTAAATCATATTCTCAATATTTTAACATATTTGAAAACAGCTCGTTTAGTGATGAGGAAATAAATTTATTTGCATCTAAGAACCCAATTGATTTTTTAAATTTAAAGATTTAGATAATAATAATAGTTTAAAAAACTTTTTAAGTTTGTCATAACATTCAAATTTTTATTACCAATTTATATTATTAAAATCTTGACTTCGAATCAAAAAAAGATACAATAGATTATATTTTTGTCCTTTTTTCATTCTCAATCTTGATTTTGATTTTATTAACCAAACTATTTTCTGCAACTTATTACATATTATAATACAACTATTGACATAAGAAGAGACATGGAATATATTTACAAATGAACAAACAGACAAATAAATATCTTTTTTAATGGGAGGAAAACATGATTAAAAATCTTATTTTAGTAATTGCAAGTTTCATTATCAGTTTACCTCTTTTTGCAGATCCTCAAATTATGTTAAACACAGATATTGATGGACAGCTAACAATGAAAAGGTATTATTCACAGATAATTGATGACAATGATATTACAGATGGTGAATATTATATTGATGCCTCTGGAGTATATTCTGATTTAAATGATGTTGAAAATCCTTTTAGTTTAAGAGATGGATTTACTACAGATGATTTTATAGTAACTTTTTTTGGTTCAGTTGAAGCTAACCAATCACATGAGATAGATGTAAGCAATTCAAGTTATTATAGACTTGATGGAAGTACTAAAGAGTACATTTCACAAACACCTAGTATAATTAATAAAACTCCTTCAACTGGAATTTTAACTTTTTATGTCGGTGAATACTACGATTCAACAAATACTAGCCTTCCAACCTTTACATTTCAAATCACAAGTCCAGAATATGAAGATATTGGTGCTGGACGGTATTATACTGATATAACAATTAGTGTTGTTGAAGTATAAACTACTTTTTTTTAAAAAGTAGAAATAATAATTATAATACTTATATTATAATTAAAAAATAGGAGTAAGATATTAATGAAAAAAATATATATAATATTTATTTTTTCCTTATTAGCAAGTTTTTCATTATTTGCTGAACAAACTGTTTCATCTACTGCTCCTGAATATGAAAGTGATATTACTTTTGTAGAATCTTCTCAAACTGCTTATGTAATTGCAAATGCAGAATCTGAAGATTTCATAGCTGATTTATATTATGATGGTTCTCCCTTAGATGATGGAACAACCATAAGTCAAACTTCAGATAATGAAGCTTTACTTTTAACCGAATCTTGGGAGTTATCACCCTTTTCAATTTTAATTTCAGGAACTGATTTAGAAGATTTTACTTTAGATATAGAACTAGAAGTTGGATTTTTCCAATTATTAGATGAAAACGGAAATATTGGACAAGGAGATGATAGCTATACTATAGAAAGCCAAGTTATGGAAATTGTTGATACCACAACTATTGAGGGAATTACATTTTCTAACACTCCACTTGGATCTAATATATATAAGTATACAATTCCGCTAAGCCAAAGCATCTATTATTCATCAACCACTATGGCTAACTTTAAATTAACGTGGGATGCAAAAGACATCTCACAACCTGGTGAATATGTAAGTAACATCCAGGTAACCTTTTCAGTAGACTAATATACAATAGTGCTTATTGTGTTATTAATAGAATAAATCTCAGTTTGTAACTGAGATTTATTTTTTACCTTTGGGCATAATTAAAGCTATCACAATCAAATGAAAGGATAGCCTATAAAATCATCTCAACAAATTTGTATTAATAATTTTTGTTTGTTAATTCAAAATATGCTTGTGGATGTGCACATACTGGGCAAACGCTAGGAGCTTTTTTTCCAACATGAATATGACCACAATTTGAACATTTCCAAACCATATCTCCATCACGTGAGAAAACAACACCATCTTCAATGTTCTTTAACAATGCTAAATATCTAGCTTCATGTTCTTTTTCAATTGCAGCTACCATACTAAATAGCTTAGAAATCTTTGTAAATCCTTCTTCAGCAGCTTCTTCAGACATTCTTTGATACATATCAGTCCATTCATAGTTTTCACCACTAGCAGCATCTTTTAGATTAGTCATGGTATCTTGGATATCACCACCTTCTTGTAGTAATTTAAACCAAAGTTTAGCATGTTCTTTTTCATTGTCAGCTGTTTCTAAAAATAGGTTTGCGATTTGAACATAACCTTCTTTTTTTGCCTTTGATGCATAATAAGTATACTTATTACGTGCTTGTGATTCTCCAGCAAATGCATCCATTAAGTTTTTCTCAGTCTTTGAACCTTTGAATTCCATTAATTTCTCTCCTTTGCTAACTTATTTTATTTTTATTAGCATTCTTTAAACATTCAGGACATATTCCTGTTATTATTATATTCTCATCAATATTTGAAAAGCCTGTTTCTTTTTCAACATTGACAATACTTTCTAAATCTATAGGTAATTTAACATCAACAATTTTCTTACAAATTCTACACTCAATATGCTGATGTGTATGAGTTGTGCAATCATAATGATCTGGACCATCTATGGCAAAGACTCTTCTCAACTGGCCTTCGTCAACTAATAAATTCAAATTTCTATAAACTGTAGCTTTACCTACACTAGGGTGAGTTTCATGAATAAAATCATAAACCTCTTGGGCTGTAGGATGATTATATAACACCTTAACAGCATCAAGGACTAACCCTCTTTGAATCGTTTGTCTTCTCTCTACCATACGCTATCCTTATTGAAATTAATTATCTATAAGGATTATGCTTCATTAAGTAAAAAATGTCAACCGATTTTTTATAACAAAAACCATAAAAAAAGATGTGCAAATTACTCTATTTTTTATATTGTAACTTCCACATCTTGTAATATCAACAATTATTTTTAACTAATCTAATTTAGTTAAACCTGTATATAAATTATAGTAGGCACCTTTCTTTTTAAGAAGCTCATTATGATTCCCCATTTCAATAATTTCCCCATGTTCTAACACAACTATAACGTCACTATTTCTAATTGTGGACAATCTATGAGCAATTACGAAAACAGTTCTACCTTCCATTAATTTATTCATACCTTCTTGAACTATCATTTCAGTTCTAGTATCAATACTACTAGTTGCTTCATCTAATATCATAACAGGTGGATTAGCCACAGCACATCTTGCAATCGCTAACAACTGCCTTTGTCCAACTGACAATAAATTATCTTCTCCATCTAAGAAAGTATCATAACCATCTTCTAAAAGAGATATAAAGTGATCTGCATTTGCAAGTTTAGCAGCTTTAATTACATCTTCATCACTTGCATCAAGATTACCATATCTAATATTTTCTTTAATTGTACCACTAAATAAGCTTGTATCTTGTAATACGAAACCTAGAGCTCTTCTTAAATCAGCTTTTTTGATATCTTTTATATTAATACCATCATAATAGATTGCACCACTATCAATATCGTAAAAACGATTTATTAAATTTGTAATAGTTGTTTTTCCAGCTCCAGTTGAACCTACAAAGGCAATATTATGACCAGCCATAGCTTTAACATTAATATTTTTAAGAATTTGTTTACCTTTCACATAAGAGAAATTTACATCTTTTAATTCAACTTCACCATGAAGCAAGGTATATTTATCTCCGTCCTTAAAAGCCCAGTGACAAGTCTTTTCTTTACATTCAACAATTCTATCATCTTTATCTACCATTGTATTTACAAGTTCAATATGACCTAAATCACCTTCGCTCTCTTCATCAATTAGATCAAAGATTCTCTCCGCACCTGCAATAGCAAGCATCAATGAGTTTAACTGCTGTCCTAAAGAGGAAACAGGTTGTGCTAAATTTCTAGATAATTGTAAAAAGCTTACTATTACACCAAGTGTTATAGTACTATAACCACTTAATGCTAAAAGGCCACCAACCATCGCTAAAATTACATATTGTACATAACTCAAACCTGTTGTAATTGGCATAAAAATATTAGCTAAGGAACTCGCTTTTCTAGAGTTCTCAAATAATTTATTATTTAATTTATCGAATCTTTTATTTACTGCATTTTGTTGGTTATAGACCTTAACTTCTTTTTGACCTGCAGTCATTTCTTCGATATATGAGTTTACTTCACCTAAAGATTGTTGTTGCTTAGAAAAATACTTCCCTGATGCTTTACCTAGTAATTGTACTACAACTAACATACCCACTAATAGGGTAAAAGCAACAATTGATAATCTCCAGCTAGTTAATAACATCGCAATTAAGATCCCAATAAATTGTAATAACCCAAGTAGAAGCTGTGGTAAGCTTTGTGCTAGTAAATTAACCATTGCATCGATATCACTTGTATAACGACTCATTATATTACCATGACCATTTGTGTCAAAATAAATTAAAGGTAAACTTTGCATATGTTCAAACATTTGATCTCTTAAAGTTTTTAAAACTTTTTGAGAAATTTTTACCATAGCTTTTGAATAGTAATACATTGCTCCAACACCTATTAGCAATACTGCTGCAAATATAGGAACCGTCTTATAAAAATATGAGAAATCTGGATTTTCTACACCTAATAAAGGAGTAATACCATAATCAATTATAAATCTTAAAAAGACAGAAGAAGCTATTGTTGTTGTAGCTGCTAATATAATACAAATAAAAACTAAAATTAATTTAAATTTATATGGTGCTAAATATTTAAGAAGCCTTAAAGAAGTTTTCTTAAATGATTTTGGTTTTGCACCTTTTCCATGGGCTCCTGGCCCTCTTGAACTAAACGGAGGCATCACCAACCTCCTTTTTTTGAGTATAATATACTTCTTGATATATATTATTAGTTGCTAATAAATCTTCATGTTTTCCAAGTCCCACAATCTTGCCTTCATCTAAAACTATAATCTTATCACAATTTTCAATGCTTGAAATTCTTTGTGCTATTATAATTTTTGTTGTATTTGGTAATTTTTCACTTAAACCTTTGTTGATACTAGCTTCAGTAGCCATATCAACAGCACTTGTTGAATCATCTAAAATTAAGATTTTAGGAGATTTAATTAATGCTCTAGCAATTGCAAGACGTTGTCTCTGCCCACCAGATACGTTAACCCCACCTCTCTCAATTTGATAATCATAAGTTCCTTTTTTAGCCATAATAAAGTCATGAATTTGAGCAACTTTACATGCTTGAACAATTTCTTCATCACTAGCAGTATTTTTACCCCATAAGAGGTTTTCTTTAATAGTGCCACTAAATAAGACTGACTTTTGTAAAGCATAAGATATGTTATTTCTTAAAGTTTCAAGTGAATATTTTCTTACATCTATACCCCCAATCTCAATTGATCCAGATTGAACATCATATAAACGTGGAAGTAAATTTACTAAACTAGTTTTTGAAGACCCAGTCGATCCAATAATACCAATTTTTTCTCCCTGCTTAATTTTTAAATTAATATTTTCTAAGCAAAGTTTATCATCTCTTTTCAGATAACTAAAACTCACATCTTTAAATTCAATATCAGCATTATTTAATTCAGTTATAGGATTTTTTTCATCTTTAATATCTGGTACTTCTTCAAGAACTTCAACAACTCTCTTTATACTAGGGGATGCCACAATCGCCATTACAAATACACCAGAAAACATTATTAAACCAAATAATGCCATACTAGTATAACTGACTAGACTTACTAATTCTCCGGTTGTTAATTCTGTACTGATAACCATCTTAGAACCTAAGAAAACTATAACTATAGTAATTGCGAAAACACAAAAAAGCATTATTGGCATTACAGAAACCATAAGCTTATAAGCATTAACATATAATTTCTCTAAAAGGGAACTTCTCTCTTTAAATTTCTTAACCTCATATTCATTTTGAACATAAGCCTTAACAACTCTAATTCCATCTAAATTTTCTTTAACAACTCTATTTAAGTTATCTATCTCTTTAAAAACCTTTTCAAATCTAGGGAAAGCAAGCTTTATTATTACGATTAACAAAGTGACCAAAATTGGAACTGCAAATAAAAATGTCATTGATAACTTAGGACTTATTATATATGACATATATATAGCAAATATTATGCTACTTAATGCCCTAAAAGCACCTCTAATTGACATTTGATAAACATTCTGCAGCCTCTGCACATCTGTTGTGAGACGTACTATTAAGGAACTTGAAGAGAACTTATCTAAATTTGAAAAAGAATAATCTTCTATTTTATAGAATAAATTATGTCTCAAATTTTTACTAAACCCTGTAGCTCCCTTTGCAGTAAATACACCACCTAATACTCCAGTTACGGTCATCATTAACGTAACTAGTAAAAGTTGTATTCCAGTATTAATTATATATTCTTTATCTCCAGCATTAATCCCATTATCTATTAATCTTGCAATAATAAAAGGGATTTGAGAAAACAGTAAAGTATCAATAATTACAAACAAAGGAGCTAGAATAGTTTCCTTATAAAACCCCTTCAAGCTCCCCAAAATTGGTCTAATCTTCATTAACTCTCATTCTCTAAATTAAGTCTCATTTTTTCAACAACGTCAAAGAAAACTTCCATGTGTTCATCAGAAATTCCTTCTGTCATTTGACTTTCCATATCATCTAAAAAAGTTTCAAATTCTGCGCCTAGAACTTTAGCTTTTTTTGTTAATACAACTTTCTTTAGTCTCAAATCATTCTCAACAGATTTCTTTGTTACTAAACCATTTCTTTCCATTAATTTTAGTATCTCGGTTGTTGTAGGCCTTCTAAGAGAGAATCTTTGATCAATATCTCTTTGGAAAACATCTTCATTACCTTTTGAGGCTATGTAATTAATGATGTAATAATGAGAGGATGTTTGCCTCTTATTATTCTTATCACCTTTAAAGGTCATAAGTTTTCTTCTGACATGATTTGTCAGCCGACGCAACTCGCAGGATGCACTCTTATTCATATATTAACTCCTTATACACTCTATTATCATCAAGTGTTATATTAATATTAGTATAATATTAAATTGGTGGCTAGACATAAAAATTAATATATATTTTATTTTAGGTCAAAAAGTTTATAAAAAATACCCTTATACTAGTTTTCTAAGGGTATTAGTTCAATTATGTATTTTTATGAATTTTTGAGAATAATTATATTTTTCTTACAAAATCTAAAAATCTTCTTCATTTCTTTGTTTGTTTTTCTTTTCAAAACCATAAGGTTTAGGCTTACTAGACTTCACTCTTTTCTCTCTAGGTGTATAACCTTCTGATTGAGAATTTCTGTTTCTTGAAAAGCCACCATCTCTAGCAGGTCTTCTTTCTCTATCATCTCTATTATCTCTAGATGGACGTCTGTCTCTGTCATCTCTGTTAAAGGATCTATCTCTGTTATAAGGTCTATCTCCTCCATCTCTAGATGGACGTCTGTCTCTATCATCTCTACTAAAGGATCTGTCTCTAGATGGACGTCTGTCTCTGTCATCTCTACTAAAGGATCTATCTCTGTTGTAAGGTCTATCTCCTCCATCTCTAGATTGACGTCTGTCTCTATCATCTCTATTGAAAGATCTGTCTCTGTTATAAGGTCTATCTCCATCTCTAGATGGACGTCTGTCTCTATCATCTCTATTAAAGGATCTGTCTCTGTTATAAGGTCTATCTCCATCTCTAGAAGGTCTTCTATCTCTTCCCTCTCTACTAAAAGATCTAGATCCTCTATCTCTCGAACCCCTTCTATCTCTATCATCTCTAGTAAAAGATCTCTCTATTCTATCAAAAGAAGATTTATCATCTCTTGAATAACCTCTTCCATCTCTAGATGGGCGTCTGTCCCTAGATCGAGGAGATTTTGATGGTTCATAACTAGAATCCCAGCGAATTACTAGTTCATCATCTACATCATATTTTTCTTCAGTTTCTTCTTTGTTTAATGATCCAGTTTTTTCTTCATTAATCGCAAATTCTTCAGTTTCACTTAAATTTTCACTTTCGCTATAACTTGCTTCTAAATTAGCTATTATTTTTTCAAAATCATTTTCTTCGTTTTTTTGGATTTCTTCCATTCGCTTTACCCTTTCTTTCTTCGCATTTTCTCTTACAGTAAAGTATTTTTTTCCTTCATAATCTTCTTTGGTTAATTTAACTTTACTAACTTTTTCTAATATCCAAGTTCTTGAAGTGCCTTTTTTCTTTGTGAAACCATCTGCTAAAATATCTTTTGTTATATTTTTTACTTCAAATCCTTTAAGACGACCTGGATCCATGTGGAAGGAACTTAAATTTGTTGAAAATATTACCTTTCCACCTTTTTCTAATAAATTATTAATAAATTTTAAATATCTTACATAATCGCGTTGAACATCAAAATCCTTCTCCATTTTTCTACTATTAGAAAAACTAGGAGGATCAAAAATTACTAAATCATATATTTTTTTATTTCTTACAGAATCAATGACATACTTTAGAGCATCAGTGGTAATACAAGGATATTTATCTCCTTGAAATCCATTAATGCTTAAATTATGCATTGCCCAATCTGTATATGTTTTACTTAAATCTATAGACTCAACTAATTGAGCATTTCCTGCAGCTGCATATACACTAAAAGAACCAGTGTAAGAAAAAAGGTTTAATACTCTTTTATTATCACTTATGCTTTGTACTAATTTTCTTGTTTTATAATGATCTAGAAATAGACCAGTATCTATTCTTTTCGTTAAATCAACTTTAAATCGGTGTGAAGCCTCATTTACCTCAAGAGTTACACTATGTGTACTTTGTAGTTCATGTTGCTCTTTATTGCTTCTTTTTGCACGTCTGTGAAAAATAACATTTTCACCTTGTACATAACACATTCTTCTAACTGCATCTTTTACAAGATCTTCTAATTCATCTGAAAGCCCATCTTCACTGTAATCAGTGATTCTTGCATACTTAGAAAATAATTCAACACTAACAGGTAATTCCTCGATGTTTCTATCATAAACTCTCATACAATCGGTATTTTCTTGTAATAATAACCTTCTCATCATCAAAGCATTCTTTTTAAGAATCTTTCCAAAATCTTTTATTAAATAATCCATCGCTAACTACCTATCTCAATTCTTCATTCACTAACTATTTACTTTCAATAATCTGTGTTGCATGCTACAATAATCACAAATATTATTCAAGGATTAAGACGGTATTAATCAAAGGTTACTCAATATTTAACTGATTTGGAGGAAAGCTATTATAGCTAAGTAATAAAATGGATGAAGAAGCTCAAGAGTTTATAGATAATTTAGAAACAAGATATGGTGGTAAAATCACTTGGAAAACTTTTGCAACTTGGTATGGTTGCTCCGACTCTACCTTTAGAGAATATGGTGTGTTTATTTTTAAAATTAATAAAACCCTCTATTTCGAAGATTTTGAAAAAAAATATTCTCTTTTTGGTATGGAATTAAAAACAAAGAAAAAGAACAAAGTCAAATATGTAAAGTTAGAAAGACAAATTGAAATTGACGATATTATAAACGTCTACAAGGTTTCCCAAGCTAATGCATTAGATGTTATTAAAAACAGAAAAGATCCAAAGAGTGTTAAATCAATTAATCTTTTTGATAAGCTGTTTAGAAAGAGTGTTACCGCTATTGCTCTTAAAGATGGGACTTACCATTACTTTGAGTTATTAAACACAGAAGATTTTAAGAAAAATATAAATTAATATTTAGGCAATAAAAAACTACTAGAATGCTGTCTAGTAGTTTTTTTTTGTACCTTATATAACTTAAGTTTACTTAGAGTAGAACTCAACAACTAATTGGTCGTTGATTTCAACTGGAACTTCAGCTCTTTCTGGTGTTCTTAAAAGAGTTCCTGCAAAACCTTCTTCATTCTTATCAAGGTAAGCAAGCTTAAATTTAGCTGCACCTAAGAAATTCTTTTTGAAAGTTTCGTTCTTACGAGATTTCTCTTTTAATGAAATCACATCACCTGTTTTACATTGGTATGAAGGAATATCTACCTTTTTACCATTAACTAAAATGTGACCGTGGGAAACCAATTGACGTGAAAGTCTAATTGAGTTACCAAATCCAATACGATAAACAAGATTGTCTAAACGACATTCTAGTGTAGTAATTAAAGCATCACCAGTTCTTTGTTCAGATCTACTTGCTTGAGCATAGTAATTACGTAACTGCTTTTCAAAGATACCGTAATATGCTTTAACTTTTTGCTTTTCAGCTAGTTGCATACCATAGTCGGATACTTTGTGTTTCTTTCGAAAAGCAGGAGCGTTTGCGCGATCCATAGCCTTAGGGTGACCACAAGCATTCACACCTAATCTACGACATTCTTTAAAACGTGGGCCTCTTCTTGTTGCCATAGTCAATTCCTTTAAGAAAGTTTTCTTCTAATAGCTTTTATCTTAAAACAGCATTTTTAAAACTCAACTACTAGGGTATGTGCTAGCTCTCATACCTAGAGCAAATAAAAAGCTCCCGAAAACATTGGGAGCAAGTTTAAGCGCGCCCGGAGGGATTTGAACCCCCGACAGGGTGGTTAACAGCCACCTGCTCTACCGACTGAGCTACAGGCGCTTAAGTAATTGGAACGATTGGTACATTACAATATTGCACCATTTCTGTCAATACAATTTTATTAATTTTTCTCTTTTTTGGCTACTTTTTTGTTACCTATATTTGTAAGTTACGATTCTACGTTACTTACATTATGTTAAGAAAAAAAATATTTTTTATTTTTTTTGAAAAATAAAGACCCACTAAAAGTGGGCCTTATAAGTCAGTTAAAACAATTACTATTTTGCTGGGTAATTTTCTGCTAAATATTCAGCAAATACATCACTCATTAAGTCTTTCATTGCTACAACTTTATCAAACATTGTATATCCGTCTCCACCAACAGCTAAGAAGTCGTTAGTTGCAACATGGTATACAGTTGAGTCTTTCTTAATAGCTTTTCCGTTTGCGTATACTCTTAAGATACGTTTGCCAGGATCAGCATATTTGTTATAAACAACTTTCAAGTCTGTTTGTGCATATGAACCAGCAGCTGCAGGTAGGCTAGAATAACCATGTTCTAATGCTTCATAAACTTGAGCACCAGTAACTTCACTTACAGTTACAACATTGTTGAAAGGTAATACTGCAATGATTTCACCCATTGTTACATCACCAGCATCAATGCTTGCTCTAATTCCACCACCGTTAGTGATTGAGAAATCAGCGCCTGAAGATTCAGTCATTGCTTCACAGATCATTGCTGAAAGGTTTGTTTTCTTTGTTCTAACATCAGCTCTTTCACCGTTTAAAGTTTTAGTAACATTTGCTACAACTTGGCTATAGATTGCATCTAATTCATCAGATTTAGCACTAATATATGATTTAACTTGTGGATCTTCAGGAACAGATGTAATACCATACATACTAGCTAATTCACTGCTTGTAGGATCTGCAACATCAGAAGCTTTGATTAAGAAAGCGTTTTGAGAAACAACTTCATTATTCTTAACTAATAAGTCAACAACACCTAAGTTTTCTAAATATTCACCAGTTTGTACAATTAAAGTACCGTTTACATATTCACCTTCTGGTAATACATCATGGCTGTGGCCATCAACCCATAAATCGATACCGTCAATGTTTTCACAAATCATTTCACTTGTATAACCACTTGGACCATTTTCATCGATACCAAAGTGACCTAATACAACAACATAGTCAGCAAATTGATGAGCCATATCTACTGCATATTGTGCATTTTGAATTACTAAAGGACTATCGAAAGATACACCTTCAACGTTTTTAGGATTTGTAGTTACATATGTATCTGGAGTTGTTAAACCGATAACAGCAACTTTAAAACCATTGAAGTTATAAATTTGGTAAGGTTGGAATAATAAATTACCATCTTCATCTAAGGTATTAGCTGATAAAACTTTTACATTTGAATATTCATTTGCAATTTGTGCAGCTTGTAATATTCTATCTAGACCGTAATCAAATTCGTGGTTACCTAGAGCAATAGCATCATAACCTAGCATATCAAGTAATACTGCAGCAGTTTCACCTTTATATAGGTTAACAAAGTTACTACCTGAAATAGCATCACCAGCATCTAATAATAAGATATTATCTGTAATGCTTCTTGCAACTTGTAACATAGTTGATAATCTTGAATAACCAATATTGCTATCAGTTGCTTCTACTCTACCATGAACATCATTTGTATGTACGATGAATAGGTCGAATACATCATGACCTTCAGCTTTTACAATTTCTTTTACACCGTAAGGATAAACAACTTCTGGTTCTTTTTCTTTAACAACTGTAACTTCTTTAGCTTCTTCTTTTACTTCCGCTTTAGGAGCTTCTACAACTTCTTCAACTGGTGCTTCTGCTACTTCTTCAACTTCAACAGGTACTTCAATTTCCTCTGCAGGAGCTTCTTTTTCAGGTGCAGGAGCTACAGGTTGAACAACGGCTGCAGCAGGTACTTCTTCAACAGGCTCAGGTGTTGACTTACATCCTATTACGGAAACGATGAGCAATGTTACTAACAATGCTGACATTAATTTACTTGAAAAACGTTTCACGGTTTTCCTCCTAATATAAATCTCAATGGTTTTTGTATAATAAATACTTCTTCTATAGAAGTATATCATATGAGTTCAATTTTAGGTACAAAAAAAATGAATTTATTTCAATTATTAATCTAATGCAATTAAAATCAATAAATTTTGTCCTTCAATTCTCCATAGCTCTCATTATTGATAATTAACATTACCACTTAATATATACTATACCTTTCTTTATGTTTTATATCAATATTTATTTTATGACAAAAGTCTTTATATAAAAAAATAAACCAGAGAAATCGTCTCTGGTTTGCTTAAAACGTTAGTTTTACATTAAATCTTTTGCTTTACGAGCTGTATTACCGCTTTTTTCACAATAAGCTACGTGACGTAGTCTACCGTTTTCAAAAACACTCTTCATTTTAATTTGGCCGCCCCAGCGACTTGTTAATACTTGAGCACCAGCACGACGTGCGTTCTTTGATACATTACCTGCCATATGGATATTCCTCCGTTGATATTCTTTATTTATGGTGTAAACGTATCATTAACTTATATAAAAGTCAAATACCTAATCTTTGATTTAACTAATTTTATACTATTTCATTCTTAATTATATGTAATTTAGTGCTCACTATGTGACTAAGTAACTTGTTTTTTAATAAATCATTAGCTATATTGAATCTATGATAAGATTATTAAAGATATTACGTTTTATTTATCTAATTCCAGTTTACCTATACAAAGGTATATTATCTCCTTATATAGGTGGCTCCTGTATATATTCCCCAACTTGTTCAACATACTTTTCACAAGCAGTTTCTAAACATGGAATACTAAAAGGAACAGTTTTAGGAGTAATTAGAATAGCAAGATGTAGTAAATTTTATATTGGAGGATACGATCCTGTTCCAGAGACCTTTTCTTTTGAAGAAATTAAAAAAAATAATATTATTTTTAAGAGAAGAAAAGAAAAATAAAATAAGTAAATACAATAAAAGGAGAGCAAAACTCTCCTTTTATTAATTATTTGTTAATATGTTCCAAACTGATAAATTGTTACATGTTTATATTTATCACCCTTTTTGAGTAATATTGAGGGAAAGTTCACATTATTAGGTGAATCTGGGTAAAATTGAGTCTCAAAACAAATACCACCATTTTTTATTCCCTTTGAACCATCTTTGTTAATTTCATCTTCAGCTATGAAATTTCCACTATATAATTGAAGAGATGGAAGGGTTGTTGAAATATCCATAACTATGTGAGTTCTATCGCATTTTACCTCTCCAACTTTAGCTAATTGCTGAGTATAATTACTAAAACACATAGCGTGATCATAGCCACCTGGAATTTGATTTATTCTCTCTCCTATAGTATGAAATTGTGTAAAATCAAAAGGGGTATTAACAGTTTCAATCAATCTTCCAGTTGGGATTGCTTTATCATCAACTTCAACATATTTATCACAATCTAGCATCAACTTATGATCTAATATTGTAGATGTATAATCTCCACTTAAATTGAAATAGCTGTGATTTGTAAGATTAAGAATTGTATCTTTATCACAAATAGCTTCATAATTAATTATTAATTGGCCATCATCGGTTAACATATAAATACACCAAACAGTAATATTTGCTGGAAAACCACCTTCACCATTAAAGGATGTTACACTTAATTTTAATGCAGGATTATTATTAATAACTAGCTCTTCACAAGCCCAGTTTTTATAAGCTAAGGAAGTAGAACCACTATGGAGACAATTTTCTCCTTCATTTTTTTCTACATTATACTCAACACCGTTTAGAGTAAATTTAGCACCTTTTATTCTGTTTGCTACCCTTCCAACATTCATACCATAATATGTCTTAGAAGTTTTATAGTCTTCAAAGTCCTTATAACCAAGAACTACGTCTACATTATTCCCATCTTTATCAGGAACGTTTAATGAATAAATAGTTGCACCAAGTGTTAAAACCTCTAAAGAATACTTACCATTAGAAATAGAGTACTTATAAATAGATTCTCCATTATTTGTTTTTCCAATTAACTCTTTCATCCTTTTTACCCTCAAAAAAAGAGCCCATGAATACACACAGACTCTTTATAATATAAATTTAATTACTAGTATCATCACTCTTTAATACAGCTAAGAAGGCTTGTTGTGGTATTTCTACGCTACCAACCATTTTCATTCTCTTTTTACCTTCTTTTTGTTTTTCAAGTAACTTTCTCTTTCTTGAGATATCACCACCATAACATTTTGCTGTAACATCTTTTCTATATGCAGTTATTGTTTCTCTTGAAACAATTTGACCACCTATAGCAGCTTGTATAGCTATTTTATATTGTTGTTTGTGTATTTCACCTTTCAGTCTTTGACAAACAATTTTTCCTCTTTGTACTGCATTTCCTCTAAATACTAATTGAGATAATGCATCAACTTGGTCTCCATTTACTAAAATATCTAATCTAACTAAATCTGTTCTTCTATAACCAATAACTTCATAATCAAAAGAAGCATATCCTCTAGAAATAGATTTCAATCTATCATAGAACTCAAATAATACTTCAGCTAAAGGCATTTCATATTGAAGTTCAACTCTTTTTGAATCTAAATAATTCATATTAGTTTGAACTCCCCTTTTTTCCATTGCTAAAGACATAATTGGTCCAATATATTCACTTGGAGTAATTACATTTGCTTTAATAAAAGGTTCTTCACTATAATCAACTAGAACTTGATCTGGATATTCTAATGGATTATCAATTTCTACCACTTCATTATCTTTTTTCAAATGAACTTTATATTCTACAGAAGGAGAAGTAAATACAATTGATAAATTAAATTCTCTTTCAATTCTCTCTTGAATTACCTCTAAATGTAATAAACCTAAAAATCCACATCTAAAACCAAATCCTAAAGCAGCTGATGAGTCTTTCTCATATACTAAAGAAGCATCATTTAATTTTAATCTTTCAATTGCATCAAATAATTCTTCATAATCGTTTGCATCAACAGGGTAAATAGATGAGAAAACTACAGGTTGTACATCTTTAAACCCTTCTAAAGGTTCTTTTGCAAGATTAGATAATTTAGTTACAGTATCTCCAACTCTAATATCACCAATTTTTTTAATACCAGCAATAAAGTAACCAACATCTCCTGCATGCAATACTTCTGTTTTAATATAGCCTAGTTGGAAAATACCAACTTCTTCTACAATAAAATCAACACCACCGTGCATGAATCTGATAGTTTCCCCTTTTTTAAGACAGCCATCAAAAACTCTACAGTGAACAATAATTCCACGATATGCATCGTAGTGTGAGTCAAAGATAACAGCTTTTAATGGATCCTCATCTATTCCTTGAGGTGGTGGTATAAAATCAACTATTTGCTCAAATAATTCATCTACCCCAAATCCTGTTTTAGCACTAACTTGTACACTCATATCAGGATCTAAACCTAAGTCATTATCTATCATTTCCAAACACATTGGAATATTAGCGGAAGGAAGGTCTACTTTGTTTATTACAGGAATAACTTCAAGATTATGTTCCATAGCTAAATATAAATTTGCAAGAGTTTGAGCTTCAACACCTTGAGATGCGTCTACTAATAAAAGTGCACCTTCACAAGAGCTAATTGCTCTAGAAACTTCATAGCTAAAGTCAACATGGCCGGGAGTGTCTACTAAATTCAAGGTATAGGTTTTACCATCTTTAGCAGTATAAGGAATTGTAACTGCTTGGCTTTTTATAGTAATTCCCCTTTCTCTTTCAATATCCATATTGTCTAAAACTTGATCTTGGGCAGGGCCTCTTGTATTTCCTAACTTTGCCATTTCAATAAATCTATCGGCCAAGGTAGATTTACCATGGTCGATATGCGCAATAATACAAAAGTTCCTTGTCAAAGAATAATCATGTGCCATATTAATCCTTTTAAGTTAAACTGAATTTGTTTTCAATAGGTTCAAAACCTAGTAATTCTCTAATTTCTGCATCGTCAAGAGTTTCTTTTTCTACTAACTCATTAGTTAATAAATCTAATTGATCTCTGTGTGATTTTAAAATATCTCTAGTTTCATCTAAGCATTTATTTAAAATCTTTAACATCTCTTCATCGATAATTTTTGCAGTTGCTTCACTAAAGTTCTTATGTTGTGCTATTTCACGACCTAAGAATAAAGGCTCTTCTTCATCACCAAGATTGATAAAGCCTAAACTACTCATACCAAATTCTGTAACCATTCTCTTAGCAAGATTAGTTGCTTGTTGAATGTCATTTGAAGTTCCTGTAGTAGTCTCACCATAAACCAATTCTTCAGCTACATAACCACCCATAGTAATTTTAATTCTATCTACTAACTTACTTTTTGTAAGTGTGTATGCATCTTTTTCAGGCAAACTAATTGTTAATCCTAAAGCTCTACCATGTGGGATAATTGTAACCTTATGTAGTGGATCAACATGAGATAAGTAGTAGTGAAGAAGTGTATGTCCAGCTTCATGATAAGCTGTTGCTTTTTTATCATCTTCGCTCATGAATTTACTCTTTTTAGCAACACCTAACATTACTTTATCTCTAGCTGCTTCTATATTACCCATTGAAACAGTTTCTTTATTTTCTCTTGCAGCAAAAAGAGCAGCTTCATTGATCATATTAGCTAAATCAGCACCACTGCTTCCAGGGGTAGCTCTAGCGATTCTCATCAAATCAACACCAGCTTCTAATTTAACCTTTTTACAATGAATTTTTAAAATTGCTTCTCTTTCTTTAATGTCTGGAAGGTCAACTACAACTTGTCTATCAAATCTACCAGGTCTAAGTAAAGCTTGGTCTAATACATCAGGACGGTTAGTTGCAGCCATAACAATTACATTAGAAATAGAATCAAAACCATCCATTTCAACAAGTATTTGATTCAATGTTTGTTCTCTTTCATCATGTCCACCACCAAGGCCAGATCCACGAGCTCTACCAACAGCATCTAATTCGTCAATAAAGATAATACAAGGAGCAGCTTTTCTAGCTTGTTCAAATAAATCACGAACACGGGAAGCACCCATACCAACAAACATTTCTACAAAGTCAGAACCACTTGTATGTAAGAAAGATACTCCAGCCTCACCAGCTACAGCTTTAGCTAATAAAGTTTTACCTGTTCCAGGAGGACCTACAAGCAATGCACCTTTTGGTATCTTTGCACCAATTTTATGGAATCTAGAAGGATTTTTTAAGAAGTCTACAACTTCCATTAATTCATTCTTAGCTTCTAGTTGACCAGCTACATCATTAAAGGATGTTTTATTTTCATCAGGTTTATATTCTTTTGCCAAGTTTTTACCAAGGCCACCCATCATCTTAGTGTTCATACCATTTGCCTGACGGTATAAAATTACCATAAAACCAACGAAAATTATCCATGGGACAATACTTAAAAATAGAGAAAGATATGATATCTGTTGTTCAGAACCTGATACAATAACTCCATTATTTTCTAATTCTTCTAACAAATTTTCATCAACATAAGGAATTAAAGTTCTCATTTGAACATTTGTAGAAGTTATAAATGTTATTTTTTGATTAGCTTCAATGTCTACAGTTTGAACTTGTCCTGAAGCTACATATTGTTTAAAAGTAGTATAAGGAACACTTTGAGCACTACCATTTGCCATGCTATCAAACATTAAGATACCAAAAGTTAATAAAACAAAAACAAAGATACCAAAAGAAAGTCTGTTTTTAGGATTTTTAAAAGGTCCATTTCCATCATTTTTGTTATTTGGGGAGGAGCCTCCACCTTTTAACCCATTCCAGAAATCATTTTTGTCTGGTTTCTTATCGTTATTATTATTATTTTCTTCTAAATAAATACCAGCTTTTGCACGGTCTTGATTATAAAAATTATTCACTATTTAATCCTTTTCAAACAATACTATATATTCTAACGGTTTTTCCTACAAGGGGAGTTTTTACTCTATTTGTTAATCTATCTCTTCCACCAAGATGCTTAGCAAAAAGGGCAACAATACCATTTCTATCTTCTAATACCACAACTTTCTTTCTATCAGATTCTTTTAATTTCCAATTAGAGAGAAATTTACTTATATCTACAGTTCCCCCATCTGTTACTAAAAAATCATCACTCCTAAGATTTCTAACAATTAAAGGCAAACTAATATCTTCATCAGCAATTCTTAAAAGAGTAGAATCTTCATTTTCTGCTGAATTTATTATCAACTTATTGTCAAAAACAGAAATTGTTTGATCTTCTATTTTTTCAACAACGTAGCTAAATTGAGAAATACTATCAAACTTATTAATAACAAAAGAATCATCTTTTATCAATAATTCAATATTACCAAATTTCTCATAGCCTTCTTTTTTTTGTTTAATTACGTTATCTATATGGACAATTTTTTTAAACGATGGAACTTCAAAATTTTTTATAAGCTTTGATAAAATATTATATCTTATTATATCTTCTTGCAACAAATATTCTTTCCTATTAACAATATTTGATTCAATCATTTTGTTAACTTTCTCTTGTGCTATAGAAACAAGGCCTGTAAAAAGCTGCGCATTTCTATAAACTATCTGCTTAACATCTGGAAATATTGATTCAACTTTAGGGGAAATTTCTTTTCTAATTCTATTTCTTAAATAGTCAGTACTCCTATTTGTTGTATCTTCACTCCAAATAAGACCTGCAACTTTTAACTTTAATCTCAAATCATCTTTAGAATATTTTAATAGAGGTCTAATTATTTTAATAGAATCTTGCTCTCTCATATCCTTAATACAAGTTAGGGATAAAAGAGATGCCCCATTAAAGGTTCTCATAATCATTGTTTCTAACTGATCATCTATTGTGTGAGCTGTAGAGAGAGCATAATATCCATTTTCTTTACAGAAAGAAAGCAATTTATTATATCTCATAAATCTAGCAGCATCTTCAATGCCGTTATTTCTCTCTTTTGCTAATTTTTCAATTTCGCCTTTCTCTAAAATAAATTCTTTATATTCAACACCTAATGATAAACAATTTTCCCTATTTATTTTACTCTCAACACTTAATTCTTTTGAATCTCTTAATCCATGATTAACATATAAAGCTATTAGATTTTTGCTATTAAACTTTTGACTTAGCATATATAAAAGGGCTAAGGAATCACTTCCACCTGAAAAGGCAATTGCGATTTTTTTGTCTTTTAACTCTGAATATTTTTCAAAATATTCATTAAATTGATCCATAAGGCCACCTTGAAAGTTTATACTATAACAATAAATATGACTAAGAATAATCTATTCGTCAATCTAAAATATAAATAAATGTAACATTGTTACTAAAATTACAACTTTATTTTTTTATTATAGGTTTGCATGACCTTTTCAATAGATTGTCCATTAATTAAATCAATTAATGCTAAATTAGCTTTTTCAACACCTTCTTTAAACAATTTTGTATTTTCTTCAACACCTAAAACATGCTCTACAACACTTTGATTTTCTTTAGGGCGCCCTATTCCGACATAGATTCTAATAAAATCTTTTTCACCATTTAAATTTGATACTATACTTCTCAATCCATTATGACCGGCAGTGCCTCCACCTTTCTTAATTCTAATATGAGAAAGAGGTAAATCCATTTGATCACAGATAACTATAATATCTTTAGTTTTAACAGAAGAAAAATACTTAAGTATATTTCCACTATTATTCATATAAGTTAATGGTTTTATAAGGGTGTATGTTTCATCATCTTGTTCAATCTTAGCAGCTTGGTATAAACGAAAACAGCGCTTTTTCATTTTTACATGAAAAAACGCTGCGCATAATTCTACGACTTGAAATCCACAATTATGTCGAGTTTCTTTATACTCAGCTCCAAGATTACCTAGGCCAAGTACTAATTTCATAAAATTATTCCTCTGTTGCTACGACTTCTTCTTCTTCTGTTGCGACTTTTTCTACTTTAACAGATTTAACAGTTGCTACAGTTTCATCACCATCAGTTAAAATAGAAACTGTTTTTGCAACAGGTAATTCTTTAACAGAAATGTGATCGTTTAAATCTAAAGCTGATACATCAACTTTAATGTCAGCAGGTAAGTCTTTTGGTAAACATTCAACTTCAACTTCGTGTAGAACAACATCTAAGATACCACCCTTCTTACATCCAACTGGATTTCCTTCAACAGAAAGAGAAACAAAAGCACGTAATTTTTCACCACGAACAACTTCATAGAAGTCTACATGATGAATGATATCAGTCATAATATCTTCTTGGAAAGTTTTTACTAATACTTCGTGTTCATCACCTTCAACATTTAAAGTGATAAGAGTTGATTCTGAAATACTTCCAATAGCTAAAGCAAATTTGTGTGCATCAATTACAATATGCATTGGTTTTGTTTTGCTACCATAAATAACAGCAGGGATTTTTCCAGCGCGTAATAAACGGCGGGAACCAGCACTTCCGAAATCAGAAGTACGTAGAGTTGCATCAAATACATGATTAGACATATTTTTCTCCTAATACTCTCATTGGATCTAGTCCAATTACCATGGGATATGAACACTTAAGTGTCCAAAGCCATACTAATGATAAAGTGTGATGGGGTCAAGTAATGAAGATATGAAAATATAAAAAAACCTGCTAACAATTAGCAGGTCGAAGGCTGGGAAGGAGGGACTCGAACCCCCGGTGCCGGCACCAAAAACCAGAGCCTTAACCACTTGGCGACTTCCCAACGACACGAGGTAAACTACATTATTTTTTTAGATTTGTCTAGCACTTTTTTAAAAAAAAATTATTTTTTTTAAATTTTCTACTCAGCTTTACTTAGTTCTTTATCATAAGCATCTAAAATTGTTTCTTGTAATTTATTTCTAAATTCACTATTTATAGGGTGCACAATATCTTTATATTCGTTATTTGCAGTTAAACGTGCAGGCATTGCAATAAACAGCCCATTCTTACTTTCAATAACTTTAATATTATGAACTACAAATTCATTATCAAAGGTTACAGTAGCATAAGCTTTTAGCTTACTTTCACCAGTTACAGTACGAATTCTAACCTCCGTTATTTTCATTTCAATCTCCTCTTTTTATGCTTTGATTAATAACATTATATTAGATATTTTAGAAAAAACAACTAAAAGTATCTATTTTATCCTTATATTTTTCAGAAAAAGGGGTTTTTAAAGAACACTTATCATTTTTGTTACAAACTTTGTAACAAGTTGAGCCAGAACCACTCATTAAAGTAAAACAATTATTTTCTTCTCGCAACTTACTTAAAACATCACTTTCTATAACTAATTCAAAGTCATTGTAAAAGAAGGTTTTCCATTGATTAACCCCTTGATTAAAGATATTAATTAGCTCTTCTTTTTTGATAAATTCTCTTCTTTTAATTTGATCGAGTTTATAAAAAGCACCTTTAGTGCTAACACCATGCTTTGGTTTATACAATTCAATAGAGTAATCAAATTTTTTATCTAAAGGTTCAACAAATTCACCTCTCCCCTCTACATATGCAAAAGTTGTATCATATAAGAAAAAAGGAACATCAGAGCCTATATCCAAAGCAATTGTTTTTAATTGATCAAAACTCAATCTATAATTAGTAAACATTTTATTTAAAGTTAAAAGAGTTGAGGCTCCATTACTAGATCCTCCCCCAAGTCCTGCTTCACTTGGAATTCTTTTCTTAATATTTACTTTAACATCTAAGTTAATTCTTGCTTTTTCACACCATAATCTAATGGCCTTTGATATAGTATCCTCTCCTTTTAGATTACATGCATCTAAACCTTTAATTGAAATATTTAAATCCTTACTAATATCTGCATCTATTTCAATTATATCGTGCAAACTAATTTTAGCAAAAATAGATTGAAGAGAGTGAAAACCATCATCTCTTATACCCCCTACTGCAAGATGCAAATTAACCTTTGCATAAGATTTAACAATCATTTTCATTTAACACTCCAATTTCAATAAGTTTTTGCTCTGTTTTTTCCTTCCAACCTTTATTTGCTAGAGGAGAAGCTGGGGAAGGATGTAAAATTGAATAATAAGGAATTTTATCATTTTTTAACTTTTGTTGTGCAAATTTTCCAATTCCAATTAGTTTTTCACATTTTAATAAATCAATAGTATCAAATAAGTATTTATCACATGTTTCATAAAGTAAAGCTCTTGTTTCTTTGCTTAATTTATCAGGAGTTATATTTTTGGCAGTTTTAACAGGAGATAAAAATAATAATGGACAGTAGTTAGCAATATATATCTTTCCTCTCATATCTTTAGGATCTTTAAAGTGGGTTTCAATTAAATCCCAAAGTCTAAGCCCACTTATCTCACTTCTTTTAATATTTAAACCTTCAACTTTTCTATTAGGATGTTCATCTCCAGGAGATGATATTGGATAATCTAATTTTAAATAATTCTTAACAGCATTAACTTCTCCAAACGGTATTCCCGTTTGAGCCATTCCAAAAGGACCAGGGTTCATTCCTAAAAACAAATATTTAGTTGGGGATGTAACATACTCTTTAATGTATGCTTCAAACATTAAAGAAGCATAATTTAATGGATTATAAATATAAATATCATCTTTTATTAAAACTCTTATACTCTCTATCTTGGTATTAAAATCTTTTGTTAATTCAATTAATTCATTGCTTACATCTTTCATATATATCAATATATAAAATAATTATTTAATAAAAAACCCTGTGCTTATCTTTTTATAATAAGATACTAGCTTAAATTACAAACTTATTATAAAGTAAAACTTATGGACAATCAGATTAACTTGAAAGCTATAGTTTTTGACAAAGATGGAACTCTTTTCGACTATTCCTTAGTTTGGCATGAAGTCATAATGACCTCTATTGATAAAGCCTTTAGCTCTTCAAATTCAAAAAGAGTAGAAAAAAGAAAAAAAGATCTCATTAGATTATTAGGCCTTAGAGAAAATGGAGAAACCGTTGCAAGTGGAGCTATTTTTTCTCATGGTAAGTTTAATATAACAAAAAAAGCTCTCTGGTTTTGTATATCAAATTTGATGCTCCCCTCTTCCTTAGTAAAATATACCAAAAAAATTATGGAATATAATAATATATTAGTTGAAGATAAAATTAAAAATATGGATTTTTCTAAACAAAGAGCAATCTTTAAAACCCTAAAAGAAATTGGATATAAAATTGCAGTTGTTACAGTAGATAATAGAACTTCCGCTAATATTTTTCTTAAATATATGGGTATTGAAGATTATGTAGATTACATTGCAACAAAAGATGATAATATCGCTCAAAAACCTAACCCTGAGTCGTTTAATATATTCTGCAATATGTTTAATTTACAACCAAATGAGGTAGCTATGGTTGGTGATACTGTTTCAGATATGAAATATGCTATAAATGGTAAAGCAGGTTATAAAATTGGACTTTTATGGGGAGCCAATGATTATCCTAACTTAAAAAAATATGCAGATGTTGTATACCCTGATTTATATTACCTTTTAAATGATTCTACAATAATGAAAAAATAAGTTTTTATCTATTTATTTTTAAATCACATATATATTTATCTATATTATTTTTTTATTGACAAAAGCAATTAAAATTGTCAATATATTAGAGAATTTATAAAAAGGACAGCATATGAAATATTCATGGAACAGATACTTAGACCCCTACAGAGGCAAAATTTTTAACGGTGATTGGCCCACTTTAACTCAAATTTTTAAAATGACCCTCGACAAATTCCCTAATAGAATTTGTTTTACCAAGTTTTCACCTAACAGATTCTCTCTTACTTACAAAGAAGTTTATGATTACTTAATTAAAGTAAGTTCATATCTAAAGGAAAATGAATTAGAGCCTGGAGACAAGGTTGCAATCAACGGGAAAAATAGTATCGAATGGGCAATTGCTTATCTTTCTATTAATTTTGCTGGTGGTGTTGTTGTTCCTTTGGACAATCAGCTAACTATTAAAAAAGTTAAACAATTAGCTACTTATAGTGATTGTAAATTCATGATTGCTGATAAAAATATTCTTGAATCATTAGATAAAGAAGATCCATCATTTTTAAAATCTTTAAATCTTTGTATGACACTCCAAGGTAAAAATGAAAACTATAAAGCAATGATGGATTCAACTCCTAAAGAGTTATTTGAACCATATGATGGATGTGAAGATGATATTGCAGCTATCTTATTTACTAGTGGTACTACTGGTAACGAAAAAGGTGCTGTATTAACTCAAAAAAATATTGTAAGTGATGTTTTCCAAGCTAAAGATGATCAATTCTTACAACTAGATGAAACAGATATTTTATATGCACTTCTACCTCTTCATCACAGTTATTGCTGTACTGCTGTGTTATTAGTATCAGTAACATTTGGTAGTGAATGTGTATTTGGACATGGCATTGTAGTTTCTAGAATGGTTAACGATTTAACAAAAGGTAAAGTAACTGTATTTATGGGAATACCTTTATTATATAATAAACTACTTGCAGGTATGATGAAGGAAGTAAAGAAAAAGGGTTTTGTTACAAATTCTATCGTCCACACTCTCATGTTTATAAACGGTATTTGTAAAAAATATTTTAAGATAAATCCATTTAGAAATTTCTTTAATAAAAAACTCCTATCAAAAGTTGGCTTTGATCATAATAGAATTTTGATATGTGGAGCTGGACCTTTATCACCAAAAGTATTTCACCAATATCAACAACTTGGACTAGATTTTATCCAAGGTTATGGTTTAACTGAAGCAAGTCCAATTCTAGCTTTAAACCCCATTTCTAAATTTAAAATCCACTCTGTTGGTAAAATCTTTGAATTAGTAGATGCTAAAATCTTAAATCCTGATTCTAATGGTGTTGGTGAAATTGCTGTAAAAGGACCAAACATTTGCCAAGGTTATTATAAAGACGAAGAAAATACTAAAAAACTTTTTGATGAAGATGGTTGGATGAAAACAGGAGATTTAGGTTACCTTGATAAAGAAAACTACTTATATCTAAAAGGAAGAGCTAAAAACATTATTGTAACCGAAGGTGGTAAAAATGTTTATCCTGAAGAAATAGAAGATTTATTCCAACTCCATCCTCAAGTAGATCAAGTATTAGTTAGAGGATACCAAGAGAAAAAAGATGTTCCAGCTGAATGTATTGAAGCTGTAATCTATCCAAGTGAAGATTACTTTAAAGAGAAAAAAGATAAAATCAATGAAGAAATGGATGAAGTAATTAAGCTTGTTAATAAAGAACTTAGCGGCTATAAAAAAATTGGAAAGGTTACTATTGTTGATAAACCTATGGTTATGACTAGTACTAAAAAAATTAAAAGAAATTTAGTAAATAATTAAGACATGTTATTATTTTAACTTATCGACTTTTCAATTTTAAAATGCTATTCTCAAAATATGAATACATTAATTAAAAACGCATTAATTCTCGATATGACAGAAAGAGATAAGTCATATCGAGGAGATATAAAAATTGAAAATGGTAAAATTAGTGATAACCCTTTATTTAAAGCAGATAGAGAACTTGATGCTACAAATATGATTTGTATGCCCTCTCTTATAAATGCCCACACTCACACCTCAATGGGTTTGATGAGAAACTATAAAGATACAGCTCCTAATTTAATGGCATGGTTAAATGAAATTTTTCCAATTGAAGCAAAATTAGAACCTGAAGATATTTATTGGGCTTCTCAAATTGCTCTCTCTGAAATGATTAGTACAGGCACTACAGCTTTCAATGATATGTATTTTATGATGGATCAAACTTGTGAAGCTGTTTATCAAGCAAAGATGAGAGCAAATATTGGTAAAACTTTATTTGGTTCTTTAGATAATATCCAAGAAAGATTAAAACCTTTTGATGAAATCTCAGAAAAGTATTTAAGCAAAGCTAATGGCTTGATAAAATTCAATGTAGCCCCTCATGCAATCTATACAACTCCTTTAGAAACTTATCTTTATGCAAGAGATATGATTTTAGATAAAGGTGGAGATTTACACACTCACATGAGTGAAACACAAATTGAAGTCGATAATTCAATAAAAGACTTTGGTGATACTCCTTTAATGTATTTAGAAAAAGCACATGCACTAGATGATATTAAGGTTGTCTTAGCCCATGGTGTTTATCTAAGTGATGATGAAGTCAAACTATGCAAAGATAAAAATATTAGTGTAGTCCACAACCCAAGTAGTAACTGTAAACTTGCAAGCGGCATTGCCCCAATTTCTAAATTTAGAAAATCCGGCGTTAATGTAGCCCTTGGAACAGATGGAGCTTCATCAAATAATAATTTGAACATGATGGAAGAAATGCATTTAGCTGCAATGCTAAGCTGTGTTAGCAATTTAGATCCGATAGCAAATACACCTTACGATATTATTAAAATGGCAACTATAAATGGAGCAAAAGCCCTATCAATTGACGATAAGGTTGGAACTATAGAAGTTGGAAAAGATGCAGATATTATCTTAATTGATACTAATAAACCACATCTAACACCTCTAAATGATCCTTTCTCAGCTGTAGTTTATAGTGCTAGTGGAAGTGATGTTGATACTGTTTTTTGTAAAGGAGAAATGTTAATGCACAACAGAAAGCTTCTCACTATTGATGTGGATCTAGCTATGAAACAAACTAAAAAAAGATGGGAACATCTACTAACAAAATAAATTGGAGAAAACAATATAAATATGAATGAAGCATTTAATACTTTAGAATTCAAAAATGATGAGTTACTTTTAATCGACCAAAGACTTCTACCTTCTAAATTTGAAATTTTTGTAGCAAAAACCTATAAAGATATTGAATTTGCAATAAGAGATATGGTAGTTAGAGGAGCTCCAGCTATTGGTGCAACTGCAGCTTATGGTGTTTATTTCGCCTATAAAGAGTTTGCAAAGAATGAGGTTGAATTTATCAAAGCTTGTGATTTTATCAACAATGCCAGACCTACTGCAATCAATTTAAAATGGGCAATAGATCGAATGCTAAAAGTATATCACGAGAACAAAAAGAGTGATAACATAAAAGAAATTCTAAAAAAAGAAGCTATTTTAATCCAAGAAGAAGATATTACTACAAATAAAATGATTGGAGAAAATGGTTTATCAGTTGTACCTCAAAATGCAACTATATTAACTCACTGTAATGCTGGAGCTCTTGCAACAGCTGGTTGGGGAACAGCCTTAGGTGTCATAAAATCTGCTTTCTATGCAAATAAAAACATTTTTGTTTATGCAGATGAAACTAGACCACGTCAACAAGGTGCAAGATTAACTGCTTGGGAATTAACACAAGCAAAGATTCCAAGTAAATTAATTGCAGACAGTGTTGCTGCAACCTTAATTAGAGATGGTAAAATAGACTTAGTTGTTCTTGGAGCAGATAGAATTGCAACTAATGGTGATGTTTGTAATAAAATAGGCACATTCTCACTTTCTGTTATCTGTAAACAATATGGTGTTCCTTTCTATAGTGCAGCCCCTCTTTCTACAATTGATTTTACAATTGATGATGGAAGTCAAATTCCAATTGAGGAAAGAGATAAAGATGAAGTTAGATTTGTTGGAGAGACTCAAGTAGCTCCTTTAGATATGGATGTATATAACCCTGCTTTCGATGTAACACCCCACCAAAATGTAACTGCAATAATTACAGAAAAAGGTGTTATATATCCTCCTTTCAAAGAAAATATTGCAAAACTAAAAAAACAATTTATTGACTAAATTTAATTAGTATTTAACTAGTATTTAACTAAACTCTTTTGCTAAAGGTAAAAGAGTTTTTTTTATCAAAAAATTGTTATTACCCTTCTCAAATAATAAAAAACGTATATTTTTTCATTATTTATAAATTTAATTACAACTTTTTTTGTATTATATTAAATATTTGATATTTATTTACTTACCTCTCAATTAAATTAAACATAGAATTTATATATACCTAAAAAATAATATCTAAAATCTACTTTACCATATATTTAAAACAATTTATAATATACAAAAAATTGAATATTTATTCGCTAATGATGCAAGGAGTATTTCGTTATGCACAAAGAAACTCAAAAAATTTTGGATTTTGTTATCCAAAAGGACCCAAGTCAAAAGGAATTCCATCAAGCTGTTACCACATTTTTAACATCTATTGATGGAGTAGTTGCCCAAGAACCACAAATTGTTTATCACAAAGTATTAGATAGACTTGTTGAACCTGAAAGAGTAATAATCTTTAGAGTTCCTTGGGTAGATGATAATGGAAAGTTACAAATTAATAGAGGTTACAGAGTTCAACAAAATAGTGCTCTAGGCCCTTATAAAGGTGGACTTAGATTTCATCCATCTGTAAATCTTTCTATTTTAAGATTTTTGGCTTTTGAACAAGTTTTTAAAAACTCTCTAACTGGTCTTCCAATGGGTGGAGGAAAAGGTGGAGCAGACTTCAATCCTAAAGGTAAAAGTGATAATGAAGTTATGAGATTTTGTCAAAGCTTTATGACTGAACTATCTAAACATATTGGAGCTAATACTGATGTA
The DNA here is from genome assembly GCA_028532815.1 of Pleomorphochaeta sp. Taxonomy (GTDB): domain Bacteria; phylum Spirochaetota; class Spirochaetia; order Sphaerochaetales; family Sphaerochaetaceae; genus Pleomorphochaeta. The sequence continues at coordinate 44,843 of JAQQAS010000052.1, read as the reverse complement.
CCAGCTGGTGATATGGGAGTTGGTGGTAGAGAAATCGGGTATATGTTTGGGCAGTACAAAAGATTACAAAACGAGGTAACAGGAGTATTAACTGGTAAAGGAATTTCTTTTGGTGGCTCACTAATTAGACCTGAGGCTACAGGCTATGGGTTAATCTATCTAACACAAGCAGTACTTGAAGCAGAAAATGATTCTCTAAAAGATAAAGTTTGCTTAGTATCTGGATCTGGAAATGTTGCACAGTTTACAGTTGAAAAACTTATTCAACTAGGAGCTAAAACAATTACATTAAGTGATTCAAACGGAGTAATTATCGATAGAGATGGTATTGATAGTGAAAAATTAGAATGGGTAAAAATTCTAAAAAATGTTAGACGTGGTAGAATTAGCGAATATATTAAAAAATATCCAAAAGCTACTTACATTCCACGAACAGGAGAAGAAGAATATAATGAACTTTGGAATGTCAAAGCAGATTTAGCCTTCCCTTGTGCTGTTCAAAATGAAATTAACATTATTGATGCTCAACACATGGTTAGCAATGGAATCAAATTAGTTGGAGAAGGGGCTAATATGCCAACAAACATTGATGCTCTTAGACTCTTCCAAGCAAAAGGTGTGCTTTTCTTACCTGCTAAGGCAGCTAATGCAGGGGGTGTCGCAGTTTCTGGTTTAGAAATGAGTCAAAACAGTGGTAGAATTTCTTGGACCAAAGACCAAGTTGATAAAAAACTTGAAACTATTATGAGAAATATTTATAAACAAATAAGTGATGCTGCTGATACCTATAGCACTCATAACAATTTCACCGATGGTGCTAACATTGCAGGATTTTTAAAAGTCGCTGATGCAATGATAGCTCAAGGTTATGTATAAAAAAACTAATATTAAATACTTATCTTATCCTAATTATTTTTAGGGTAAGATTTTTTTATATTTAACCTACTTAACATAGATTATGCTTTATTAATTATTTTAAATATTTTTTCGATTATTTAGTAAGTGTACAATCAATAATTACTTATCAAACAAATAAATAACTATTTTAAATTCATATCTATACATTCTTTACAAAACTATTGACATAAGTTGCAAGTAGGAGTATCTTATAATTATAGATGAGGAAAACATGAAAAAGATATATTTATTTTTAATAGCGATACTATTAATTTCAGTAAATAGCCTTTTTTCAGCTACAGATTCAGGATCAATTCTATTGAATGTAGACATTGAAGAAACAGGGCCAATCTTTAGTATGTACAAAGCCGAAAGCTCAGATGATACAGTAACAGGAGTAACACCTGTAGCAGAAAGTGTATCTGAAACATTAAATACAGATTCTCTATTGACTGACAATTTAGCTAGCACATCTATTTATAGATATTACTTTTTTGTGGGATCGAACTTTCAAGAATCTAAAGCTTTAAATGTTACAATAAGTAGCTCTGGATTTACTAATGAAAACACAACAACAACGGTTCCAATCAATACTGAGATTATAGCACCACAAAACGATACTTTTTCAACCTCAACAAGTTATTACACATTAAGTTCTACAGCTGAAGAAGTAATCTCCGATTATACTATTCAAAGTGGTTATTATTTAGAGCCCTACACTAGTTCAAGTAATTATACAATACCAGACCCTGATACTTTTAATTCAATAAGAAACACTTCAACTACTCATTTAAATAAAGAATTATTCTTTATGGAATTAGGTATAGGCTGGAGTGGAGAAAGTAAATTACCTGCAGGCTCTTACAGTGCAACTATTCAAGTTGCCTATAGCGTAAACTAAATTTCTTAAATTTCAAATAATATCAAAACATATATTAAGTATTTTTATAAAACCTATTGATTTTATTGATAATTAATGCTAATTAATAATCAATATCATTTATTTTTTAAAAAAGGTTTCCCTTTAAAGATATTTGTGATATTATTAGTTTCATAGGAGATGAAATAATGAAAGAACAAGAATTTTACATTTGTAAACATTGTGGCAATATTGTTGCCAAAGTACATGACGCAGGAGTTCCTGTAGTTTGTTGTGGAGAAGAAATGCAGAAACTAGTACCAAACACAGTTGATGCTGCTAACGAAAAACACGTTCCTGTAGTAACCGTTGAAGGTAATATAGTTACTGTTGAAGTTGGCTCTGTACCACACCCAATGACAGAAAAACATTTAATTACTTGGATTTATATCCAAACAGAACATGGTGGACAAAGAAAAAATTTAACTCCTTCAGATGAACCAAAAGCACAATTTGCTCTAGCAGATGGCGATAAACTTGTTGCTGCTTTTGAATACTGTAATTTACATGGCTTGTGGGAAACAAGAGTATAATTAATTAAATTCATAATCTTAATCGCTGTTGATAAAACTTAAAATTTTATCAACAGCTTTTTTTATTACTTAATCTTCTTCAAAAGCTAAATCAACAGTTAATTCTTTTGGAGGGAACAATAAAGAGAACCCAACGAATAAAATTAAACTTAGAAGTAAAGCTGGAATAATATTATTAATACTTGCAATACTTGGAACAACACCTTTATCTAATAAGAAATAGAATAGAGAGCCCCCTAGAATTGATGCAATACTACCAGCACTAGAGCTCTTTTTCCAGAAGTGTCCAAATACATAAGGACAGAAAGTTCCAGCAGCTCTTAAAGTAAAGCTAAATGCTAATAGGGAAATAATATTGTCTGCCCATCTAGCAACGAAGTATGCAAAAACACCAATTACAATCATACCAATTTTAGTTATTAATAATACTTCTTTAGAAGATGCATCTTTCTTTAAAAATACTTTATAGATATCATTACTGAACATTGAACCAGCGCCTAAAAGATCACTATCTGCTGAAGACATAGTAGCACTTATAATTCCAGCAAACAGTAAACCACAAATAATTGCAGGCATAGCAACATTTGCTAAAGCTGGAAGTGCATATCTACTATTATTTTCTAGAGCATCGACAACTGAAGCATCTAAGATACCTTGATTCTTCATAGCTAACATAGCAAGGCCAAGAAGGACAGGAACAAAGGCAAATATAAAATTAATGATTGCTGCAGCAATTGAGCCTTGTACAGCCGCTTTTCCATCTCTAGCAGCATAATATCTACTTACTGCTTCTTGTCCAACAGAGAATGAAGCTAAATACATTATTACATATCCTACTATATGACCTGCACCACCTATTCCTTTGGTAAAGCTTAAAGCTTCAGGTGGAATATTTGATTTAATACTAGTCCAACCACCTGCAAGTCTAAATGCAAAAGGTATTGCCATTATCATACCTATAACAATTAGAAATACTTGGATAAAGTCTGTTAAGGTTACTGACCAAAGTCCACCCATAACAGCATAGATAGTAATAACGATAGCAACAATTGTAATTGCTGTACTATATTTAATTCCCAACATGATTTCTAAAATTGATGCGCTAGCTTTAAATTGAGCTGCAGTTAAACCAATTAATGCTAAAATCATAATGATTGCACTAAAACCACCTGAGAATTTATCATATCTTCTTCTAAAATACTCAGGAACAGTTTTAACTTCAACTTTCCTAAATTTAGGTGCGATTGGAATTAAGATAATAAAAGCTATCCCCATAGCAATTATATACCAAGCAGCTGATAGTCCCCAACCACCATAGCTGTTTGCTACAACACCTAGTGAACTACCTCCTCCAATTTCTGTAGCAGCTAAAGTGCCTGCCATTAAAAGAGGGCCTAGTCTTCTACCTGCGACCATAAAATCAGTGTTTGATTTTACCTTTGTACTTGAATAATAACCTATTGCTAACATGGCAAGCATGTAAACAACAACAATAACTGTAACTATTACATTCATTAACAGTACTCCTTTTTAGTTTTTTATAGCTTTATATACAAGAAGGGATTTGTCAAGAAAAATATAAGTTTGTATTACAATTATTATAATTATTAAACTAACTAAGATATATAATAATAAAAAGATTTAGTTCAAGATAGAATTTAAAATAAGGTTTTCATAATACCCTAATTTTTCATCACTTAAGGGTTTGTCATTTTTTAAATCAAGATTAAGTTTTGGTTTATTAGGGTCTCCTAAACAAACTAGTCTATCCCCCATCATAAGTGCGTCTCGCAAATCATGAGTTACAAACAAAGTAGTTCTAGGATCACTTTCCCACATTTCTTTAAATAGGTCTAAAACATCATACTTACTACTTATATCCAATCCTTGCATTGGCTCATCCATTAAAATAAGATTAGAAGGATATGCAAAAGCTCTTGCTATAGCAGCTCTTTGTCTCATTCCACCTGAAAGTTCATTTGGATATTTTTGTCTGTGTTCAAGAAGGCCTACTCTCTCTAAGTAATACATAACCTTATCCTTTCTTTCATTTTTATCTTTAATAGAATTTTTTAAGATTATATCAATATTACTAAAAGTAGTTTGGCTTCTTAAAAGCCTTGGTTCTTGGAATAGATAACTTACAGCACCTATTTCATCATCACATTTGATTATTATCCCACCAGAAGGTTTTTCAAGATTAGAAACCAACTTTAACAATGTTGTTTTACCACAGCCAGAAGAGCCAACAACAGTACATATTGAATTTTCTTCAATATCTAAATTGAAATTATCAAATATTTTTGTATCGTTATAAGAAAAGGATAGATTTACAATTTTCACAATGCTTTTTTCTCCTTTATTCGTCTAACTACAAACTTAATACTTGCTTCAATTAAATGAAATATAAAATCTCCGATTGCTGATAATAATATAGCAATCAAAGTCCAAGCTAACACCTCAGCTGTTTCTAATTGAATTTGAGCAAATTGCATTTTTGCACCTACTCCATACTTTGGAATAGTTAAAACTTCAGCAGCTACAACAACTTTCCAAACCATAGATAAAGTTTGTTTAGCCCCAAGAGAGAAAGGTTTAGCTAATGTTGGAATTATATAATGTCTTAGCTTTTGAGATTTAGTAAACCCATAGAGATAACACATTTGATTCATCTCTTCTTCTAAATGCTCTACAGCACCTTCCATCATCATATACATAATTGGGAATCCCATCAAAAATGCTGAAAAAATTGGAACAGTTCCCGTTTTAAACCAAATAAATGCCAATAAAATAACACTCATAACAGGTGTTGTTTTTAAAACTGTTAAAACTGGAGTTATAAACCAGCTCAACAACTTATATCTACCTGCTAGAGTGCCTAAAATTGTAGCAAATACAACAATAATTATAAAGCTTTCTAGAGCTCTATAAACTGTTGATAAAACATTAAATAAAAAATCATCACTTTTGAATAATTCAAAAAGCCTTAAAATGACTGTGTGCACCTTGGGCAATAATATTTGAGAGTCCATAGATGTAGCTACTATTTGCCAGATTAGTAAAAATATTACCACTGAACTAATTATAACAACAATCTTAGTTAAGGCTTTTTTCTTTTTATTCATATTCTATAAATAGAATCCTTCATCAGGTAATTTTCCACCTACACTTTTAGCATCAAAGTTAAATAATAAATTATAGTAATTTACAACTTCTGCTTTTGCCATATCGATATCTTCATAAGTCAAATTACAATTTGGGATAGCTGGAGCTGCCATTGAAGCAGGCATGATGTTAATTTCTTCAATAGTTTGTGCAGCTTCATTAGGATTTGCTAATACAAATGCTACACTATCTTCATAAGCCTTTAACACAGCTTTTACTGCTTGAGGATTTTCTTCATTAAATTTATTTTGTACAACTAAAACAGTCATTGGATAATTACTAAACCCTGTTGTACTTTCATACATCTTTTGAATATCTAATACAACTTCCATATCAGGATTCTTTGATAAAACCATAGTAGCAAAAGGCTCTGGTAATAAAGCAGTTTCGGCTTTGTTTGCAATTAATAATTGAGATAGCTGAGCTGAAGATGTTACACTAAAATCTAAATCGAAATCAGAAATATCATAACCATTTTCACCGATCAACATACTTGCAATTTGGTTTGGAGTTGCTGAAGGTCCCCCTGGAATTTGAATCTTTGTATTAACCCAATTTTCAGGATTTGTAGATAATACATTTAACATTCCATTACCAATTACGGCAACTAATTTAACATCTACACCCTTGTTATATAATATTGCTGCTAAATTTGTTGGTAGAGCTGCAACATCAACTTCTCCATTAGTTAATTTTGCTACAACTTCATTAGGAGATGCATAAACACTAGTATTAACTAATACATTTGAACCAATTTCACCATTATCCCTTGCAATTTTTGCACTAGAAAAACCAGTTGGGCCAGCCATTACAGCAAGCTCTACATTAACTTTTCCCGCTTGATTTGCTTTTTCAAATTCCGCTTGAGCAAAAACTGTAGTTGTTACGATAAGTATAATTAAACTTAAAGCAAACATTTTCTTTTTCATAAATCATTACCATCCTTTAAGAAACTATGGCTTTTTGTCGTAATTCCTTTTATTTTACAATAATTCTAAAGAAGCGTTTCTTCCCAGCTTTGAGAATTAACTCACCCTCTTCATCCAACATTTCATCAGTTACAACAAATTTTAAATCTGTTATCTTTTGATTGTTGATAGAAGCACCACCACCTTGAACAAGACGACGAGCTTCACTATTTGATGAAGCTAAAGAAGTAGAAGCATATAAAGTTAGTACAGGAATACCTTCTTTTAGTTTATCCATTTCAATTTCAAGGGAAGGCATACCTTCTCTTTGAGCCGTAGTTGCAACAGCTGAAGAACTAAACATAGCCCTTGCAGCTGTTTTAGCTTTTTGAGCTTCTTCTTCACCATGAACAATCTTAGTCTGTTCATATGCTAGTCTTTCTTTTGCTTCATTAATATTAACATTAGGTTTATCATAAGTTGAAATTTCTTCAAGACTTAAGAATGTAAATAATTTCATAAACTTAATTACATCAGCATCATTTACATTTCTCCAGTATTGGTAGAAATCATATGGAGAGAACATTTCAGGATCCAAGAATACAGCTCCCTTTTCACTCTTACCCATTTTCTTACCATCTGCTCTAGTAATTAAATTAAAGGTTAACCCATAACATTCTGCACCTTCAATCTTTCTTATTAGATCGATACCACTAACAATATTACCCCATTGATCATCACCACCGATTTGTAGACGACAACCTTCATTTTGATAAAGGGTTAAAAAGTCATATGATTGTAATAATTGGTAGTTAAATTCAATGAAAGATAATCCTCTTTCTAAACGTTGTTTATAAGATTCAAAGGTTAACATTCTGTTTACAGAAAAGTGTCTTCCAATTTCTCTTAAGAAATCAATATAATTTAAATTAGTTAACCAATCAGCATTGTTTAACATAACAGCTTGCCCTTTTGAAGAATCTTTTTGTTCATCAAAATCAACAACTGTACCTAATTGTTTTTTAATACTTTCACAGTTTTTTTGGATTTGTTCAGGAGTCAACATCTTTCTCATTTCTGTTTTACCTGATGGATCTCCAATCATACCTGTACCACCACCAACTAAAGCAATTGGAAGGTGACCAGCATTTTGTAAATGGTGCATTGCAAAAAAAGGAACCATGTGTCCAACGTGAACACTTTTACCAGTAGGGTCAACACCTACATAGAATTTAACCTTTTCTTTATCCATCAAATCACTTAAAGCTTCAATATCAGTACAAGCTTTAATAAATCCTCTATCCTGTAATGTTTGTAAAGCGCTATTCATTATTATCTAGTTCCTTTTGTAATTTTTAGTTGCTTCTTTAATAGTTTTTACCAAATCTTTCTTTGCAACTCTAACTTGTTCCATTGAATCTCTAAATCTTAGAGTAACTGTATCATCTTCTTTAGTATCGTAGTCTAAAGTTATACAATAAGGAGTACCAATTTCATCCATTCTTCTATATCTTCTACCAATAGCACCGCTTTGATCGTAGAAAGTTGTGAAATCATTTCTAAGTTCTTTTTCTAAATCTTTTGCCATTTCAGCGATTCCGTCTTTTTTTACTAAAGGTAGAACAGCAACTTGAACTGGAGCAATTGATGGATGGAAGTGAAGAACTGTTCTCTTATCTCCATCTAAATCTTCTTCATCATAAGCATCACATAGAGCCATTAGAACATTTCTTGTTAAACCAGCACTAGTTTCAACAACATAAGGAATATATCTTTCATTAGTTACAGGATCTAAGTACTCTTGTTTCTTACCACAGAATTTAGTGTGTTGAGTTAAATCATAATCAGTTCTGCTATGAACACCTTCTAATTCCTGCCATCCCATTGGGAAAAGGAATTGAATATCATATGCATCTTTTGCATAGAAAGCTAATTCATCGCTTCCATGTCTATGCCATTTTAAATGTTCTTTTTTAATTCCCATTTTATCGTAGAAAGCCATTCTTTCTTCCATCCAGTATGAGAACCATTTTTCATCTTCACCAGGTTTTACAAAGAATTGCATTTCCATTTGTTCAAATTCACATGAGCGGAAAATAAAGTTTTTAGTAGTAATTTCATTTCTAAATGATTTACCAACTTGAGCAATACCGAAAGGTATTTTTACTCTTGATGAAGCAACTACATTTTTGAAGTTTACATAAATACCTTGAGCTGTTTCTGGTCTTAAATAAACAACTGATGAAGCATCTCTGTTTGCACCAATATGAGTTTCAAACATTAAGTTAAAGTTTCTAGGTTCTGTAAAACTATCTTTATTTCCACAAACAGGACATGGAGCCTCTAAATCTATTTGGTCAGCTCTAAAGCGACTCTTACATTCTTTACAGTCTACCATTGGATCACTGAAGTTTGAAACGTGACCACTAGCTTCCCATACTTTTGAAGCCATAAGAATAGAAGCATCAATACCTACAATATTATCATGTAGTTGAGTCATTTCTTTCCACCAGAAATCTCTGATATTGTTTTTTAGTTGAACACCTAATGGACCGTAATCATATGCACCATTTAAACCACCATATATTTCACTTGATTGGAAAATAAATCCACGTCTCTTACATAATGATACAATCTTATCCATTGTTATTTCAGCCATCTTATATTTCTCCCTTAAGCATTTCTATTGCTCTTTCAATTCTTTTATAACATTTTTCTTTACCTAATAAAGTTACAGTATCATTCATTGGTAAACTTACAGTGCTTGAGGTTAGTGCAACTCTAAGTGGAGTAAATACTGCATTCACTTTTACTTCCATTTCTTTAGCTACATCACAGATTTCACTTTCTATCTCTTCAAATGGTTTATCACTATCTAAACCGGATTTTAAGATATCATAAGCTTTAATTAATGCTGTTGTAGATGAGGCTAAATCCATTTTCTTTGCAACAAACATCTCTTTTTCTGCAACTTCAGGTTCGGTGAATAAAAATTTTGACAAAGCTACGATATCAGATAAAACTTTCAATCTAGGTTTAACACAAGGTATTAATTTATTTAAAATATCATCTTGTTCTTTTGTAATAGGCTCATCAACAAAGCCTTCTTTTACAAGATAAGGTAATACTTTTTCTTTTAATTCTTGATCACTTAATTTTCTAATATATTGGCCATTAAACCAATCAAGTTTTTTGTAATCAAATACACCTGGTGCTTTGTGAATTTTGGTTATATCAAAGATTTTTTCTAATTCCTCTTTGCTAAAGAATTCACTCTTATCATCATAAGACCAACCTACAAGTGTTACATAATTCATTAAAGCTTCAGGTAAATATCCTTTTTCTCTAAAGTCTTTAACACTAGTTGAACCATGACGTTTAGAAAGTTTTTGACCATCTTTTCCCATAACCATTGGTAAATGGCAATATACAGGAGGCTCCCAACCAAAAGCTTTATATAGTAAAATATGTAAAGGTCCTGATGGAATCCACTCTTGAGCTCTCATGATGTGAGTAATTCCCATCAAATGGTCATCAACAACATTAGCTAAGTGGTAAGTTGGAAATCCATCACTCTTTAATAAAACAGGATCTGGAGATACATCTTTATTCTTTCTTGTAATATCGCCCATCAAAACATCATGGAAAGTTGTTTTACCCTCTAAAGGAACTCTAAGTCTAATTACAGGTTTAATACCTTGTTTTTCTAACTCATCTCTTTGTTCTTTAGTTAAATTACTACAATGTCTATCATAACCTTGAACTGAGCTCTTACTTTCTTTTTGTTCTTTTCTTACTCTTTCTAATCTTTCAGGAGTACAGTAGCAATAATATGCCATATCTTTTTCAACAAGCATTTTTGCATATTTCTGATATAACTCAAAACGTTCGCTTTGAATATATGGACCATAAGGGCCGCCTACAATAGGGCCTTCATCCCATTTGACATCAAGCCAATTTAATGTTTGATACAAATCATCTAATGATTCTTCACTATATCTTTCTCTATCTGTATCCTCTACTCTAAGAAGAAAATCTCCACCTTGAGCTTTGGCATAAAAATAATTAAACAATGCTGTTCTAACACCACCAATGTGCTGCAAACCAGTAGGAGATGGTGCGTAACGTACTCTAACACTCATAAAATTAAGAGCTCCTTTAATATAAAAAACGTTTAAAGTAAGATTACTAGAATTTGATAATAATGGCAACAATTGAAACAACATAATATTTAAAGGAAAACATAAATTTTGAGGTATTTATCAATTATCCTATTTATTTATAGTATTATATTTTATTTATATCTAAACTGCTTTATTAATAAAGGATTAAACCATATAATTGAGAGAGCAAAATTATGAAAAAGGTGAAATTCCTTGCAGACCAGCTACTGTTATAGTCAGACCTAAAAATATTGCATAACCTACTGGACTTTAGGCTACTGCCAAGGTCTCCAATCAAGGAGAATTTTATATGAATAAAAAAATCATTATTTTATTATTATCTTTAATTAGTTTAACTTCATTATTTAGTGAAGGAACTAAAGAAATAGCAATAAGTAACACAATAGAATTTACTGACTCTTATAACAGAACAGTTCAAATTAGTAAAAATCCACAAAGAATAGTATCTCTTGGGCCAAATATTACTGAGATAGTTAGTGAATTAGATTTTGACAAATTAGTTGGAAGAACTGATTATTGCGATTATCCTGAGAAGGTTTCTTCTGTAAAAAGTATTGGATCTATTACAAATGCAAATATTGAAGAAATTATTGAACTAGAGCCAGATTTAGTTATTGGCTCGGTCCACTGTCCAAAGGATTTATTAGAAAACCTAACAAAACTTGGCATCTGTTCAATTGCAATATATGATGATAACTCATTAGATGGATCTTATAATATTATTTCTAAAATTGGTTATGTAATGAATGAAGAAGAAAAAGCTAATGAGATAATAAAAAACAATAAAGCATTAGTTGATCAAATTGTTGATAAAACTTCTACTTTAGATAAGAAAACCGTTTATTATGCACTAAGTTTTGGAGAATGGGGTGATTTTACTGCTGGAGGTAGTACTTTCATTGGTAAAATGATTAACCTAGCTGGTGCAATTAATATTGCAGAAGATGTTGATGGATGGAATTACAGTGTCGAACAATTAATTGAAAAAGATCCTCAAATTATAATTGTTTCAAAATATTATAACTCTAAAGATCAATTTATTAATACTTGGCCTTACTCCTCTTTAACTGCTGTTAAAGAAAATAGAGTTTATGAAATTGATAATAATCTACTTGATAGACAAGGCATTAGAAATGCTCAAGGTCTATTAGAGTTAGCAAAAATTATACATCCAAATGAATTTAAATAAAAATAGAAATAAACTAATTATAATATTCTTAATTATTCTAGGAATTATCTTAGTTACACTCTCTATAACTAAAGGGAGTGTAAAAATTCCAATAAAAGAAGTTATTGCAATTTTATTCAATCAAGATTCTGTATCAAAATCTCATAAACTAATTATCTTAGAACTAAGGATTCCAAGAACTATTAGTGCAATTATGGTTGGAATGAGTTTAGCAATCTCTGGTGCAGTGTTCCAAACTCTATTTAAAAATCCTCTAACAGAACCGTATCTACTTGGAATATCCTCAGGAGCGGCACTAGGAGTGGCTATAGCTAGTGTATTTGGCTTTGTTAATATAATCGGTGGAATATGGGGAACTTTCTCCTTTGCCTTTGTTTTTGCTATTTTAACAGCTCTCATAATTTTCACTTTAGCAGGTAAAAACAGATCTTCTCTTACGATATTGCTTTTATCAGGATTAGCGATTAACTTTTTCCTATCAGCTTTAAACTCTCTTTTACTCTACTTCAATAAAGACAAGTTAGAAAATATAATATATTGGCAAATGGGGAGCTTTAATTTAAGCTCATATGAGAAAATTATTGTAACAATGCCAATAATGATTATTTTAATTATAGTTTTATTATCAAAAACAAAAGAACTAGATGTTCTTTTATTAAGTGATGATACTGCAACTTCCATTGGTCTTGATGTAAAAAAACAACGTATTAGACTTCTTCTAATAACAACACTATTAACAAGCATTTGTGTAGGACTTGCAGGTGTAATTGGTTTTATTGGTTTAATAATCCCTCATATTGTTAAATTATTATTTGGAGTAAAACATAAAAATGTATTACCACTATCTCTTTACCTAGGAGCAATTTTTACCCTCCTTTGCGATATTCTATCAAGAACTCTAATTAGCAATACAGAAATTCCTATTGGAATTATCACAGCCCTTTTTGGAGCTCCCTTTTTCTTATATATTTTAAGAAAAACAAAGGTAAATGCCCTATGAATATAAAAGTTAATGAATTAAATTATTCCTATGTTAACAATCCTATTTTTGATTCTATAAACCTTGAATTTTCTAAGAACAAATTCCATGGTATCTTAGGTCCTAACGGATGTGGGAAAACTACCCTTTTAAAAACAATTCTAAAATTATTAAAGGTCAATCAAGATTCCATTTATATAAACAATGAAGATATTCTAGATATAGAGAGATATTCCTTAGCAAAAAAGATTTCATATGTTGAACAAAATTCGACCCAACTTCCTCATATAAGTGTTAGAGATTATATAAATTTATCTAGATACCTATATAACGATTACAACAAGGAAACCAATGAAACAATTAATAATATAATTTCTCTTTTAAAAATTGAGAAATTAGAATTAAAATTTATAGATGAACTTAGTGGTGGAGAATTACAAAAAGTTATAATTGCAAGAGCTCTTTCTCAAGAAACTAAAATATTAATTTTAGATGAGCCAACTGCTAATTTAGATCCACTTCATCAAGTTGAAATCATGAATTTACTCTCTAATCTTGTTGAAGAAAAACAAATTACAATTATTACAACCCTTCATGATATAAATTTAGCCCTATCTTATTGTGATAATGTTGTTTTAATAAACAAAGATCAAATAATTCAAGGGCCAACTAAAGAAGTAATTAACAAAACTAATATTAAAAACTATTTTAACTTAAACAGTCATTTTATTAAAAACCCTTTCACAGATAAAGATTATGTTATCCTAAATCAGTAAATGATTTTACAATTGAATCATTACAATAATCTCTTTTATCTTCTTCATTAAAATATTGGCAAAGATGATTAACCCCTTCAATAGTTATTATTTCAAGAGGGCTACTAATTTTTGATTTTAATAAGGACTCAACTTTTATGCTATCCACAGATGGATCTTTCTCACCGAGAATACAAATAGTTTTTGAAGTAATTTTACTAAGAGACCTTGTTCCCATTTCTTTAAGTTTATTTAATTCTAGAAGAGGTCGTGGCCTCAGCTTAGACCAATAAGTTTTACCAAGAGTTATATCATCTTTTTCATCTCTTTCACATATTCCCCAGAAAGATGAATCACTGTGCCAATCAATTTCAATTTCTTTTTTAAACAAATTTATTAGATTTACTTTAAATTTACTAAAACCTTTGATTATAAAAGCTGGGGAAATTAAACCCAATCTTTCAAGGTTAAATTCCTTTGCTACAATGGTTGCAATAAGGCCTCCCATTGAGTGACCAACAACAAAAACATTGTCATATTCTTTTTTTAAATAACCTACAGAAGTTCTTGCAACAGATAACCAATCATCTTTATTTGTATTTAAAAAATCTTGAGCATTTACACCATGACCAGGCAATCTTGGACAGTAAACATCGAAATTTGATTGATACAATTTTAAACCAAGGTAATCCATTTCACCAGGATAGCCTTGAAAACCATGAATCAATAAAACAGCTGTATTACTTTTTACTTTTTGAACCATCTTCCATGGAGTGGCACATAATAGAGGTTTTGTTTTTTCCATATGATAATAAGGCTGCAATAATTCAAACAAAGGGTCTAAGTCACTTAATCTTTTGTATCCCTCACAAAGCTCAACGATCTCATTCATATAATAGTCCTTTTAAATAAAACTATTCTAGCATTTGCTAAAATAGTTTTATTCTTGTTTATTTTACATCCCTATTGTTCTTTGGTTTTGCGTAAAATTAGCAGCACCGCAGTTTTCAATAATAGCTAGGTGTAGCTCAATGTAATTTATAGCAGGTAAGCCTAATACATTTTCTACCGCTTCGTTATATGCTCTAGCATTTCTATTTGCATCATTATCTTTTACGCAGATTCTTTGATAAAAATCCAAACCTTCTGTTCTAAGATACTTTGCAGTATTTTTATAATCTGGAATTTCTTTCTTTATAGCATTATCTATACTATTAGAATCTGTTATTAATCCATTAGCACCTCTAAAGTGGAAGAGATACCATAAATTTATTCCAGGATTACTCCAACATAGATTTACTTTCTTTTTATTAGCAATTGGAATAAGACTCTTTACTGTTTCAACATCAACATTTAAATCAACAAAGGAAAAAACTAACCAAACTTCATTAAATTTTCCGCTAGATCTTTTTCTAGAGGCTATTGAAATTAGTTTCTCTAAATCTGATTCTCCTCCTGCCCATTCAACACTAAGATTTGAATATCTAGCATCTTTTCTAACTTGAGAGAAAAATAAGGCTTCTTTTTCATTTGCCCCAACTATTAACATAGTTTTACGAGGTGCTTGATTTTTTCTTTTTCTAGTCTTCATAGCTTATTTATCCTCCTTACCATCAACAAAGTAGAAATCACTTAGTAATGGTAGAGCCCCAAAGGCACCATTCATATATTGCTCACTAGTTAAATCTCTGCTTCTTGAATATCTAAATTCAGCAAGTGAGAAATAAACTGTTTCACTTTTTTCATTTTTTTGTGCAAAATATACACCATCACGTCTCAATAATCCTGGAATCAATAATGAAGGATTACAGTCAACGGCTAATAATTGAGAACCTGTTTTGCCGTTACATTCTTCAAATATTTCAATAATATGTTTAAGAACATATGGATGTAATAACATTCCAAAATCATCAATGATTATAGTTTTTGGTTCAATAAAACTTTCAAAGAAAGCAATACCGATTAAACATAAACGTCTAAGGGACAAACTTTCTAGAGAATAATAAGTTGCATAAGATTGCATAACATTTGTGTGAGAGAATACTAATCTATTATTCATAACTTGAATATTTTTGATATCAGTAATATCTAGTGACCACAAAAAATTAATTAATTGAGTTACCCAATCAGGATGAACACTTATTCTATCAATGATATATTGTTCACTTAAGGAAGAAACACCCATTGGTAAAATATTTAAATTATTATTAAACCAATTCATAACTGGAGTTGCAGTTTCCCCACCCTTAAGTGCAGAAGAAGCTAAGAAAGCATGTTTTTCATCAATCTTTTTAACTAGTCTCTTTTTTTCACCTCTGTACATTTTACCAAAACGATATTTGTAAGTAATTGGTGAAGTTTCATCTGCTAAAGGATCTAAAACTTCAGTTCTTTCAAACATTAACTTTCTACTTCTGTTGTAGATAAAATATAATGATTCATGTGTGATTTTCTTATTATTTGCTGAAAAAGAATACACACCAATTACTGATGGTTCTTCATCAATATTATTAATATTTCCTTTTTCTAATAGAAATCTTAAAGTAATTGTACAAGGTGTATTTCTCTCTTTAGTGTAAGCAAAACTTGTACCAGAGAGGATTTGTAATGGGTTCTCAGAATCTTGATCTGAACATAGTATGCTTTTCAAAGATTCTAATGCACGTACAAATGAACTCTTACCTGCACCGTTAGGACCGATGATAGCAGCACTTTTAATCAAATTTAATTTATCATTAACTTGAACGGTTTTTGATTTAGGAAATCTATTATCTCTAACTGCCTCAAACGATATGGTTTGAGGATCCTTAACGGATTTAAAATTCGCAATGGTCATATCTAATAACATGCGATATTCCTCCCTTAACTTCTAAGTTTATAAATATATTTTTTCCATTCTCTTAACTAGATATGGATATTTACCAATTTGCTCTAGATAAACTAAAGGTAATTTGTAATTACCATGATTATCTGTTGAAATTAAATCGGCTATTTGCTCTTCAACAAATGGCCTTGCTCTTCCACTTGCTATAGAAGAAGCATTAACTTGAATTAATACACCCATATCTAATAATTTGTCTAGATAGGGAGATCCAACTTTCAAATAAGGGTATCTCTCAACGTGCGCCAAAATTACCTTTAGCCCAGAATCAATAACCTGCTGGAACTTCTCTACAAAATCAAGCGGGGCTAAGGTTGTAGGCAATTCAATCAATTGGTACCTTGAAGCTATCGGAATGCCAACAATTTTATCTTGATTTTTGTAATAATATTCTGAGCCCAATAAACATTCAATCTTAAAAGTTGCAGCAATCTCTTTCACTCTACTAAAAGTTTCTTTTATTGAAGAAATATTAGTTCTTACATACGGGTTATAGAGATGCGGGGTGCAAACTATTTTTGAAAATCCTGCATTAGAATAAACATCCATCATTTTTTCAATATCTTCAAGTTCTAATGTACCATCATCAATATTTGGAAGTAGATGTGTATGAAAATCTATGTAACTCATATAAAAAGTATATCCTAATTTGTTAATAAAGTGAAGAAAAAAAGTCAATAACCATAAAAATAGGCTATTGTTACAAACAATAGCCCAAAAATGTCATAAAATTATATTTTTTTAGCAAGAAAATGATTAAATTGACATCATTTTAAGATTTTAGCACCTAAATCGCTCCAAAATGCGGGTATTTTTTTTCCAGAAATTATTAAATTTGGAAAGCCAGTTTTAGATTTATGGTCAAAAATCCATTCAAAGACTAAATCTTTATCAAATATATCAAGCCCGCCAAGTATAAATACTTGCTCAAACGCTTCACTGCTTATCCATCTTTTCAATTGCGAGAAGGCAATTTCAGCTTTTGTATCCTTATATCGTTTATAAGATACAGGGCTATTTGGTAAAATTACTAAAGAACTTGTAAAATCAATTACTCCAGTTTTACAATCTTTTTTATAGGTGTCAAAGACTTCCTTTCCACTCTCATTTTCAATTACAAAAATATCTTTTTTTTTTACAGCTTCCATATTATTCCTAGTTCGTAATTTGATCTTTTGCTACATTAGTATTGTATTTATATTGTTCCATTCTACTTAATTGTTCATAAGAGTCAATATCACTAAAATAATTATAGACTTCATTCATTCTATCAATTGCTAAATCTCTCTCACCTAGAGCCTCTAAAACTAATGCTGAATTATATCCAGCTTCATATAGTTTTGAATTTGTCCAAGCAGTATCAAAACTATCATAAGCAACTCTTAAACTGCCCTTTTTAGTTGCATCCATCCCTGCATCAAAATAGGGATTTCCACTTTTATTTTTCTTTAGAGTAATAGTTGTAGATATATATTGAGGAGCTAAATCTTCAATAATTTGAGACTCTCCATATAAAATAGCCTTTTCAAAAATTGGTTCCATTGAAGGGAGAGTAACTATATCTTCATTATAATCAATATCATGGGTAAGTGTTTTCTTAAAAGAATCTGATGCAATAATTTCACCTGTGTCTATATCAACTATTTTATAACTAAATTCAATAGTAGCTTGTTGAACGATTGTAACTTCTCTTTCATCATCTTCAATGTATTCATCTTGAGTTGGATCTGAATAATAATCTGGATTTCTTATAACTTTATAATCACCAATTATAGTGTATTCATTGTAATCGATAGAATCGATTTGACTAACTAAAATTGCATCTGCACCTAAGTCTCTTAATTTATTTAAGGAATTAACACCATATTTCAATCCACTTAAATATCCATCTGTAATACTAGGTTTAATAATATTAAAATATGAACTTTTATATAAATCATCATATAATTCTTCTGTAAAAGTTTCAGCTACATTATATGCAATTCTTCGATTATAGCCTGAGAATACTTGCTCTTCAAAATCATCATATTCAACAGTGATAAGACTATTAGAGTATGGAGGTATATCATCAACTTCCATAGAAGCAATTGCTAAATTTTTATATTGAGTTATATCATATTTTGCAGGTTGCAAATATGAGACTGTAACTGTTGTTGAACAGGCACTAAATAAAACCAATGAAACACTAATAATAAACAAATAAGATATCAACTTCTTATATCTAGCCATAAAAAACTCCTTAAACAAATGGGGTATACAAATAATACCATTTAAAATAGAAAAGATTACAAAAAAATTGTAAATTTATATTTTTAAAAATTATACTATAGAATCCACAATATTTATACTCTAAAATACACTATTAAAATTTAAGATAAATAAGACAACCACTGTAGCAGCAGTTGTCTTAAATACCTTATATTTTATTTATACAAAATAATTTAGTTAATTGTTAAACCCATTGTTGCAGAAAAAGTCGCTAAATTATTTTGTCCATATCTACCGCCTAAAGAAGCTACAGACCAAGAAGATCCATCATAAGAACTTGTTCCTTTAGAAGTTCCTCCTAAGAACCTAAAGTTAGTATATATTTCCATATTATGTTTTAAATTATATCCGACCCTTAATGATGCATCTAAAAGAGATCCTTCAAATTCAAAATTAGCTCCATTTAAAATAGCAGAAGATGCATAGGAACCGGTAATATCAGCTGTAATATTTATATCGTATGGAGTCTCCCATCTAGCATATATATATAAAGCTGGAACCGGGCCTACATTTTGAGAAACACTAGCGTTAGTTCCTCCAACTTCCTTAAATACAATTGAAGCATTTCTTATTTGAAGTGCACCACCTACTGCAAGAGTTAAATTAGGATCTTGTAAAACATCATAACCATATGAAATTCTCCAAAATGGGAAACTATATTTAAGTTCTACTGGTACGGGGGCTGTGGAGGTAGCTCCTTGGCCAATGTCCTTTCCATCAATTTTTACACTTTCTTCAAAAGGAACGACTGTATTTATTTCAAAAGGTTGATAGAGAAGAGTTACCCTATGTCTTTTATTTATAACAGCACCAGCTGCAAATCTTTCAGTAGGGAATAAAATATCTTGTCCCCCCTGAGTTACATAATTAAATAAATCTCCCGGGTCACCAATTTGAATAGTATGATAAATAACATCTAAAAAGCCTTTTTCATATTCAATAAAAAATTGAACAGGAGAGTCTTCCTTATTAATTAATGAATCTTGATAAGTTGCAAATATTGAACTTGAAAGACTTATAATTAATACACTCAAAATTAAAATTTTCTTTTTCATTTCTACTCCTATACTTAAATAAACAAAGCCTTTAAATACAATCACATTTAATTATAAAGTTTAATTATTTATCTAATAAATTTAGTATAGGAGTCTTATCATTCTATTGTCAATATTTGTAAGTAGTTAATATTTTTTTTATTTAATAGAATATCATATTTCTATATGATATAAAGATTTTTTTCTCTTTTAGTTATAACGATAAAAAAACTAACACTCAAAAGCAATAAATGATAGGCTTTATCTGTTATGGTATAATATTATCAGTATTAGTTAGAAAGGATTTTAGAAAAAATGGATTGGATAAAAAGTTTACAAAATGCAATTAACTTTATTGAGAATAACTTAACGTATGACATTGATTTAGAAGAGGTTGCTAAAATTGCAAATTCATCTACATTTAATTTTCAACGAGTTTTTTCAATATTATGTGGCTATACCTTGGGGGAATACATAAGAAATAGACGTCTTTCTTTAGCAGGAAGCGAATTAGCTTCCACAAACCAAAAGGTAATTGATATTGCATTGAAATATGGCTACGAATCTCCGGAGAGTTTTACTAGAGCTTTTGTTCGGTTTCATGGAATCAACCCATCTCAAGTAAAAAAGAATGGTGGATTCCTAAAAGTTTTTTCAAAAATTTCAGTCAAATTAATATTAGATGGAGGGTCTCTTATGGACTATCGAATTGAAAAGCATGATGAATTTAAAATCATCTCAAAGAAAAAGTATTTTCCAATAGAAATTGAGGAAGCTCAAAAACAAATACCTAAATTTTGGACACAATGTCAAAGTGATAAGACTATTACAACTTTAGTACAAGAATATCTAGAAAAAGATAGTATATTATCAGATGCAATCATTGGAACTTGTTTTGAAAAGTCGGATAGAAAAAATGAATTTCCTTATGGAATAAGTGTATTTTATAATGGAAATGAAGTTAAGAAAGGATTTGAAGTTGATACTATTCCGGCTCTAAATTGGGCAAAGTTTAAATGTGTTGGACCTATGCCGACTTCTATACAAAACTTACTAAAAACTATTTATTCTGAATTTTTTCCATCAAGTGAATACAAACCAAGTGGAGATTTTTATCTAGAACTATACCCAGAGGGTGATATTAGTAAAAGTGATTATGAAAGTGAAGTTTGGATTTCTGTAGAAAAGAAGGATTAATTAAATTTAAGATACAAAACATAGAAATCAAAGCTATGTTTTGTATCCTTATTAATTAAAAAGTTTTATGCATTAAAATTATTTTAAATTATTCTTTAATGCCATAATATCTTCATCTGTTAAGCCAATTTGCTTTAAGTAGTTTGTAGCGATAAGAGGTAGATTATCATCTACTACTTCAACATCACCAGCAATTGTTTTTAACATATTATATGGTGTATCGGCAATATAATCATACTGCATTGAGCCTTCTTCTACACCATAATAGTTAGCATAGCTCATCATATAATCTGATTTAATCTCTTCTAAAGTTGAGTTCATTAAAGCTTCAATAATAACAGATGCAAAACCAGCTCTATCTTTACCTTCATTACAATGAATTAAATATGGTCCTTTATTTTTACTAATGAAAATAAAACCTTTAGCTAATTTTTCTCCAAAATCTTGAGATGAGTAATCAACATCCATGTCTAATAAAATTACATGGTTATTGTTATACATATCTTTGTACCAAGTAATAGTGTCGAAGTTTTCTTTTAAACTTTCTTCATTATCTGCTAAGTTTACAATAGTTTTTACACCAGCTTTTTCAGCTAATTCTTGTGCATATGGAGCTCTAGCGTCACCTAAAGCAGGATTACAAGATCTATAAACAACACCAGCATCTAAATCCCCAGTTTTAATTGTTCTAAAGTTTGCAAAAACTTCATCACTCTTATAATCAACTCTTTCTTCTGATTTAGTTAAATGTCTTGTTTTGTATTCTAGAAGATAAGATCCTTTTTCTTTCATTGAAATAGTGATTTTTGTTCCTTCTACAGCACCGGTCTTCTTTAAACAGTTACCATAGTTAATTGCAAAATAAACTTTATCTTCTTTTATTCTAATTAAGAAATTCCCAACATCAACATCACTATATGTTGAAACAATAGGTGCACTATAAACATCATCTCCAACACTAATGTTTACCATATCACCATATTCATAGCCAGCATCCATTAAAGTTGTAGTTGATAAATCTGTTTCTAAGTTCCCATACTTATCTGCAGCTACTATTGAAGCATTTACTTCACTATAAACAACAGATGCTTTTTCCATAGGTTCCCCATCCATAGTTTTAGTTGTTGTACAGCTAGGGAACACTAATAAAATTGATACTAATAAAAATAGAATAACTTTATTCAGTTTTTTCATTACATTCTCCTCTTATTAAAATGTGATAATTAATTATCTACCTAATTTAAAGCTAATGCAATATACTTTTTTTAACAAATAGAGAAGATATTTGCAAATAAATTGTTTTTTTATGAATTTCAATAATTCAAGTATCTAAAACCTCCATTTTATTTACTAAAAAAGCTAAAACTATTTATCATAACAATACTTAAAAATGTTATCATTTTAACAATTTTTACTATAAAAGTTTGTAATTAACAATTATTTAGGTTATTGCATTTTATTTAAAAAATATTTTTACAATTTCTCTATAAGATACAATAATTTATTAAATTATTTATTGACGAGTTAACTCTACTATTCTATCATATTTTTAGATATAAAATAAATTTAGTGGAGATATTATTATGAAACGAAATGATATCGATGATGAATTAGATCTTGAAGAAGAGAGATACTTCAATGATTTAGATTTTGATGAAGAAGAATTTATCGATGAGTTAGACGCACCTGCTGTTGTAGAGTTTGATGATGATGAATTATTAGATGATATAACGGATGATGATGAATTGATTAACGATAATTTTCTATTCGGTGATGATGAATCCTATGAGGACGAATTAAATGAATTGGAAGTTGATGTTGATGATTCTGATACTGATGACTTTGAAGACAATGATTTTGAAAGAGACTTCTTTTCAAAAGAAACTGATTGGGAATAGTATATCATAAAAAAAATAAGGCCTTGAGCCTTATTTTTTATTATCTTTTCATCTCTCATATTTTTTTAAATTAAAAACATATAATATTTAATTGCATATTGTTTGAATATTTTTACATATTATGTATATATTAATTTACAAAGTGCAATAAATATAGTATATTAGCACTCATAATCTTAGGAGAGAAATATGAAAAATCACAAATTATTATCAACAATACTCATTTTAAGTTTGGCTACCACTACTCTATTTGCACAAGGTACCCAAGAAGATAGTGCAGTTTCCAATGTAAAAAAAATAGGTATTTCAAAATTATTACCACATCCAGCATTAGATGCTGTTGAACAAGGAATTCAAGATTACTTAGCTACTACTGATCTAGAAGTAGAATATAATTTACAAAACGCAAACGGAGATATTTCAACTGCATCTTCAATTGCACAACAATTAAAGAGCGACAATTGTGATGTTGTTGTAGGAATTGCAACTCCTTCAGCTCAGTCCCTTGCAAATGTATTTACAGACATTCCAGTTGTTTTCTCAGCTGTAACAGATCCAGTAAGTGCGTCTCTTGAAGGCGGAAATATCTGTGGTGTTTCTGACTCAAATCCAGTTGCTGAACAAATTAAATTATTAGTTGAATTAACCGGTGCTAAAACAATTGGTAATGTTTATGCAAGTGGCGAAGCAAATGGTGTTGTATTGATGGAAATGGCAAAAGCGGCTTGTGAAGATTTAGGTGTTGAATTTGTAAGTTCAGCAGTATCAAATACAAGCGAAGTTAAAATGGCTGCTCAATCAATAATTGATAGAGTTGATGCAATTTATGTTGCTACAGATAATACTGTTATATCAGCTGTTGCAAGTATTGATGATGTTTGTGGTAAAGCTGGCAAACCTTATTTAAGTTCTGACCCAACAAGCACTGGGGACTTAGATTGTCTTGTATCATGGGGATTTAACTACTATAATCTAGGATTAGCAACAGGTAAGGTAATTGAATCTTGCTTAACAGGTACTGCCCCAAGCGAAATTGGTTCAGTTTATCTTACAGATCCATCAGACTTTGAACTTTGGTTCAATTTAGATGTTGCTGAAGCACTAAATATCACAATTAGTGATGAATTATTAGATGCTGCATCAGTCATCATTAAAGATGGAATTAAAACTAGCAAAGAATAAATATTTTTTATTTATCTTTTATTATTTTTCTTAGGATGCCACCATGGTGGCATCCTGTCATGTTCTTAGATAGAGGTATTTTATGATTGAAGGGATTTTTGTTGATGGATTAATATTTTCCATTATGGTTTTAGGAATTTTAATTTCCTTTAGAGTTCTAGATTTTGCTGATTTAACTTGCGATGGGTCTTTAGCTACAGGTGCCGCGGTTGCAACTATGCATATAATTAGTGGTGGTAGTATTTTTATTGCTTTAGTACTTGCTTTCTTAGCAGGAACAGTTGCTGGCATGGTTACCGCAACTATACACAATAAATTTAAGATTCCAGGACTTCTTGCTGGTATTCTAACTATGACAATGCTTTATTCAATCAATTTGAGAATATTAGGGAACAAGGCAAATGTTCCTTTATTAAGAATAGAAACATTCTATACAATCTTACCTGAGAAATTAAGCTCCATTCCTTCATCAGTTGCTGTTTTAATTGGAACCTTACTAGTAGTTTTATTTGTAAAAACTTTAGTTGATGTTTTCTTTAGAACCGATCTAGGTTTAGCTGTTGGTGCATTAGGTGGAAACGAACAAATGGTTATATCACAAGGTATGAATCCAGACTATTTAAAACTTCTAGGAATTGGTGTTTCAAAT
Organism: Pleomorphochaeta sp.; assembly: GCA_028532815.1. Classification (GTDB taxonomy): domain Bacteria; phylum Spirochaetota; class Spirochaetia; order Sphaerochaetales; family Sphaerochaetaceae; genus Pleomorphochaeta. The sequence continues at coordinate 20,205 of JAQQAS010000052.1, read as the reverse complement.
GGTTTAATAGCTTTATCTGGTGGCCTTTTAGCTCAATACCAAGGATTTGCAGATGCAAACTTAGGTCAAGGAATGGTTGTTCAAGGATTAGCAGCAATAATGATTGGTGAATTCTTATTCCATAGTAATAGAATTTCTTTAATCACTTTAAGAGCAGTTTTAGGTGCAATTATTTACAAAACATTAATGTTCTTTGGAAGAAAATACGGCTATTTAATAAACATAACTCCTAATGACTTTAAACTGTTAACTGGTATCTTAGTTATTGCTTCTCTTTGGATTGCAAAGAGCAGAACTCAAGCTAGTAACAGAGCAGCAAAGAAAAATGCCATTTTAAGAACTCAAAAAGGAGAAGAAGCTAATGATTAAATTAGATAATCTAACAAAGGTTTTTTACCCTGGTACTGTTAATGAAAAAATAGCAATTAATGGGGTAAGTTTAAATATTAAAGAAGGTGAAATCGTTTGTGTTATTGGATCTAATGGATCAGGTAAATCAACTCTTTTTAATTTAATTAGTGGAACTTACCCTTTAACTAACGGAAGCATTTCTTTCAATGATATTGATATTACAAAAACAGCTGAATATAAAAGAGCTAAATATATTGGAAGGATATTCCAAGATCCTACCATGGGTACTGCTGCTAATATGAGTATTGAAGACAATATGATTACAGCATCCACAAAGGGTATGAAAGGTCTTAAAATTAGCTTAAACAATGAAAAAAGAAAACAATTTAGTGAATTACTGATTCCAATTGGATTAGAAAACAGACTAAAAGATAATGTTGGCCTTTTATCAGGTGGTCAAAGACAGGCTCTAACCTTATTGATGACTGTAATGAGTAGTCCTAAGCTAATTCTCTTAGATGAGCATACTGCAGCCTTAGACCCAAGAAATGCTGATATAGTTATGGATTTAACTCAACAATATATTGTTGAGAAGAATCTCACAGCAATGATGATTACACACAATATGAAATTTGCTATTGAGTTTGGAACTAGACTTATAATGATGGATGAAGGAAAAGTTATTCTTGATGTCCAAGGGGATGAAAAGAAAAAACTCACTGTTGATAAACTAGTTGAAATATTCAGAAATATTAAAAACGAAGAATTTAGCGCAGATGAAGAATTGTTGAACGTTTAATAATATATTTTATATTATTTTTGGCGACTTCTAATTTGTTTTAGAAGTCGTCTTTTATTTAGCACTTAAAACTTCAACTAGATTTGCTTTCCCTTGTGTTACTTTAAAATTGTTTATTTTCTCTTGATATACAATATCATTTTTGGAATTTAAATAATTTACAACAATATCATATTTTCCAGGGTCCAATTCAAATGTACCTATCCAAGACATTGATGGAAAGAAATGAGAACTTCTTAAATCCCCACTACCCTCTGCTACAAAAGAGAACAAAGTGAAGATATCACTGAAAAGTGAACTTTCTACACTTGTATCACCTTCTTGTATTGTTGAAGCATCTGCAGAAGCTTTTGCTATTTCTCTAGAAACAGCTCTAATATATGCTCTAACATACTCCCCACTACAAGTTTGCGCCATTGTCTCATATGCTATTAAGCCTAAATTCTCAAATGGTTCAAGCTTATATTTCTTTCCACCGATTATAACCTCAATTACCTTAACAATTGAGCCTCTTTCTTGAGGTACTGAGTAAACAACATTAGTATAATAGGGTTTATGATAAACACCATTATCATCAACATATTCATCTAAAACTAAAACATTTCTGTCTACTTGAGTTTTTTTAATTGGAGATAATCCAGAGAAAGCAATAAAATTAATCATAGAAGTATCTTTATCCATATTAGCTAAATTACTAAAAGAACTATAATCATTCTTTTCATAATAATCAGATAATATTTTATAAGTTGCTTCCCCTTTTTCTCTAGATATTCTAAATGTATCTAAATCACCATATTCAAAAGCAAATAAACTTGAAAGATAATAGCTTAAAGCTGAAGAATAAAAAGAAGAATCAAAGGATTTTAATTGATTATCAACATCTCTTGCATTATTATCTGCTAGTTGATTTTCTAAAGCAGATTTTAACTGTGGTAAAGTCTGTTCTCTTAATTGTAACTTTTCTAAACTACGCCTTACCTCAACCATTGCATCTTCAATTTTATCTAAATGATAATAATTTAAAGATAAAAAGATATTACTATATATGTCTTCGTAAAAAGAACTTTCATAATCTCTGACACTTTCATTAATTAAATAGGAACCAATAGAAGCAGAAATACTTTTTGTAAAATTCTCTTCAATAGCTTTCTCAGCTTTTGCAAGACTTATATTAGATAGTTTATAATCTTTCGTTGCATGAGTTACTATTCCTTCATCCAAATTATAAACAATTGAACCTTGCTTTTTTATAATTTGAGGAGAATTTAATAGAAGAAAACTATATGCCTTTTCATAATCTCCTTGATAATAGGCATCTTGAGCTACACCAAAATCAAAGAAAGTACTACAACTTGTCAATATTATAAAAGGAACAAGAAGTAAAGGCATAAGAATTCTTTTCATTAAAATAATTCTCCCATAATAATTTCAGCAGCTTTTTCAGTTGCTTTTAATTTAGAACTATCTTGTGAAATAGCAATTGCTCTTGAATTTTTATCAAACGATAAAAGTACGTTTGAGTTTTCAATTAATTGAACTTTTAAGCTAAAACTACATTGATATAAATTATCTTTTGGTGGAGCTAAATCATATATATACTCAACAACTAAATCAGCACCATCAGTTTGTATTGAAATACCATTATCAAGGAGCATAGTTTCTAGTGCTTTTTTAATCTGAGTCTTTACCAATTCATCATCTGTTTCAACAATTACATTTACGCTTAAGTTTTGTTTAACAGAAGTCATTTTATCTTCAATACTTAGTAAAGGAGATGTTACTCTAACTCCTTCTAATACAGATAACTGATCAAAATATTTCTGTATTGATATAGCTAAAGTTCTAGCTCTCATTAAATTTTGTAAATGTTCAAATTCACTTACATAATCAGCATTTATTAAAGAATCAATCTCACTATTTGTTGGTGTGATTAATTCAGTTATTGAGTCTATAGCTAATTTTTTATTTAGTGCAACTCTAACAAAATATGTACCATCTTTATTGATATAATTATTTACTATTTTAACACCTACCAAATCATCAACTGATGTATCAATATATCCTAAAGAACTCATAGATGAAGAGGTATCATTATCGAAAGTAACCAATGAATTTTTAATGCTAGTATTAAAAATTTGAGATAATGCTATTTTAGCATTTTCACCAGCTTCTTCTTTGGTTGAACCAGAACCTACAGAACAAATATAATTCTCTCTTGAATAAGAAGAATCATATTGATCTATAAACCAACTAGGTAAGCTATTATTACTTATATTGGCACAAGATATAAGAAAGAAGCTTAAAATAAGTAGTAAAGAAACTTTAGTCTTCACAATAACTCCTCTTTAAATTAGAAACGATAAGAACTTTTTTGAACTTTCTTTTTTACAGTATCCTGTCCTAACCAAACTTTTTGTCCAGTTTCAATATTTATTAATTCCATATCCACATAATATGTTCTAATAGCAGTTTTTGAAGTTTGATCTAAGTTGAATTTAACACTTCCTTGCAAAATAAAATCTGCTCCAATTTCTTCACCTAATTGAGCAGCGGTTTCGCTACTAGCATTATATTGTTGGTCAAGTTTCTCTTCTCTTAAATCATCTCTAAATTCAAAATCAGCAACGGTTGTAACTTTCCCAGAATTAACCAAAGCTATTTCAAATTTTTTGCTAATTATTGTAGTATCCATGTGTTCACTAGATCTATTTTGAATATTTCCAACAATAACAGTTGGTTTCATGTTTCCACTATTTAATAGATAATCAATAATCCAAGGTGCAGATAGACATTCATCAACTAAATTTTCACTGACTATTCTAATATCAGTATCATTCCAATATCCTGATAAGTCTTCATCATAATTATCTTCTAATCTTGTAACACCCAAAGTACTACAAGAGGCTAATACAAATACACTAACCAACAATATTGAAAGTAATTTAATTTTCTTCATATGAGTCTCCGTTATTCTTATTCATTTAATATTTTATTCAAATTCTCAACCATAGTATCTACATCTATATCTGAGACTTGGTTACTTAACAATTCAATTTCACTGTTTTTCTCAGCAATTACTTGTTCATATGCTTTTGATAAAGCTTCTAATTGTTGCTCTTTGTTTTCATTATTAGAAAGGTTTATCTGTTCAAGAGCTTGAGCATTTCTTTCTTTTGCGTTAGCTAATTCTTCAATTGCTGCGATTTTTCTTTTTTCTAGACTTCTTTTAAGATTTTCAGCTTCCGCTTTATATGCATCTTCTAAATATTTTTTTTCAAATGATGCAATTACCCAAATAGCATTTGTATCTGGATCTGTATACGTATTTTCTATTATAACATTTCTAAGAGTTGTATTTACAACTTGCAAGGAAATGGATTCAAAGGCTGTTAATTCTTGAGTATTATTTGTTAAACCTGCTTCGTTTGTATAATTCTTGACAGCTGTATTAATTAAAAGGGAGACTTGTCTTGCTATTTCATCTCTAGCTTGAGCTTCTGCTCTCATTTTACTATTTATCGCATTAGATAGTTGTCCCATTCCAACACCATAGTACCTATCTTTATTAATGGGGGTTAAAACTGTCCAATAAGGAGCTCCATCTTCAGTAAATTCAGGATGTTCAGTTATATATGGAGATTTAGTCACACAGCTTGTTAAAAGCAATACAGAAATTAAAATAATTAAACTTTTTTTCATTTGCTACTCCTATCATCTTTCATAATAATCAAACTATAAAACATGTTATTTTCTTTATCATACCAATAATCAATATTTTGTATCCCTTCAACAACAGCTAATTCCTTATGAATTTTCCCCTCTTGTGAATAGGCAGAAAAATCTGTTTGTTTGAGTACAAAATAATTTTGTAAATATGACGTTAAATTACCATATTGGGATGAAATATCATAAATCGCCTCGTGGTCTGCGGCTAAAAGAGAATCTCCAATTAATCTATATCCTAATGTTGAACCTACTCCAACAATATAACCATCAATTTGAGGTCTTTGTTTTACCCAGGTAGGAACACCATCTTCATCTAAAATAGGTTTATAAATTCTAGCAGAACCTTTTACTCTAGTATCTTTTGCAATAACAATACAACCAGATTCATCTGAAAAATAAATTTTTAATATTTCTAAGGAATTAATAATTTCAGCTAAATTTTCATCCTTATATACAAACAATTCATTAGTATCAAAATAAGTGTATCCTAGATTTGATTTATTCTCACTAATTATAGACTTTTTTAATACCAAATATTCATCGATCAATATATCTTTAGCTACATTTATAATGGCAACTTCTAACATTTTTTCTTTAGTAGAATATGGATTAGAAACACCAACATAAACATTATCGTTATATGAATTTAGATTAATTAAAGATAAATCATCTTGAATTTGATTTTGCTCAATATTTTGCTGTGTCTCAAAATTCGTTGAAACACAGCTATTAAATAAGATTATTATTAAAATAATTGGTAATAATCTTTTCATTTATTATTAGATTTCGCCGTTTAATAACTTAGCAAAAGCATCAGCCATTTTTTGGTTTGCAGCCTCTGCTGCTTCATTTTCTTCAAATGCTTGGGAAACAGCTTGAGAAGCAGGTTCAAAAGCTTTTTCTACATTACTTAATGGAATTGCCATTAATACATATACAGTTCCATCATCTGCTTGGTATAATTTCTCTCTAGTTACTCCATTTAAAACACTTTCTGAAACTTGTACAGAAATTGCCTCAAAAGCATCAACATTTTGTCTATTGTCACCTGACCCAGCATCATTTACATAAGTTTTGATTACTTCTTTAACACTTGTTTGAATCCATTCAGAGATAGATGTTCTACCTTCAGCTTCGGCTCTTTTAATAGAAGTTTGTAAATTAGCAGCCTTAGCTGTACCAATTGCATAGTGCATATCTGCTGATTTAGGAGTGCTTAAAATCCAAGAAGGAAGAGAATCTAATTTAGAGTTTGTAACTGGAACTGGCTCTTGTACTACCATTTCTTTTGAGGTTGTACACCCCATCATTGCTAGTAATGAGATTAATACAATAGACATTAATAATAACTTTTTCATAAAATGAGCTCCTATATTTTTTTTTAAGTATACAACAATATAATACAAATTGAAAATAGAAATTTTATTTTCACCTAAAAATATTATCTATAATACAAATACTAGTTAAAAATTAACCTTCTTAGACTAAGAATCTAAAAAGGTTATATAATTTAATTTTCTGTTTCTTTCCAAAGTTTTTCTAGAGAATAGAATTCTCTCAATTCTTCACTCATTAGATGGATTACAATAGAATTACAATCAATTAACTCCCAACCATCTCCTGCTGGAGTTTTATGTCTATCATTAACTTCTAATCCTAAGTCATTTAGGATACCCCAAAGATGATGAGATACACCTCTTAAATGACCTACACTATTTACAGTTGCAATTATTAAAGCATCTGCCCAAGAGCAACGATTTTCAACATCAATTACATTTACATCTTTACATTTTTGATCATCTAAATATTCTACAATAGTATCTACATCTTTTTTTATTTCGCTCTTCATAAATCCTTCCTTACTGATAGCTTTTTAACTTGTTCAAACCATAAAGGTAAATTGGTTGCGCTATCTTTTATTTCTTCAATATCTTCAAAATAATAAACATCTTGTTTATTTAATTTTTCACTAAATTCTGTAATATCTAAATTTAAAGATTCAGATATCATATTTACAACCTTAGGTTGTAATTGTTTTTTATTATTAATAAATACTTGAGTTAGACTCTCTTCATCGTTTTTATACTCACTTATTGTATTTATTATTTCTTTCTCTAAAGCACTTGATACATTTATTTCCATATCAGAGCTAAGGCTTAAAATCTTTAAAAGCTTATCCTTATCAATTTCTCTATTATCAAACTTTATTATAACACACGAGTTTTGATCTACTACAAATAAATAATTCTCAATATTTCCATTTGTCATTAAAACAAATTCACTATCCACTTCAGTAGTACATGATATAGTTAATAGAAACAATAAAAGAATTACTATTTTTTTCAAAAGGTTCCACCTTCTTTCAAATAATCATATAGAGTTTGAGTTGAAGTCGCAAATGAATATGCATTGTCTTTAAAATGATGCTTCATTTGTTTTAACACATTTAAACAAATAATTTCTAAAGATTCCATTTTATTATAAGCAACTCTTTGTGAATCTGTTAAAAAACCTCTTCTTGGTTCTAAATAGTCTGCTAAGTATATTATTAAACCTAATTTACCCATTTCTTTGCTACCGAGAGTATGCCACCTAATTGCTTTTTCATAACTCTCAAAGCCTAAATTCTTTACAATATTAGCACCCACAGGAGCATGAAGCAACAATGGATGATGAACCTCTTCTCTCTCTAACTTTATAGAATGTTCTTTGGTATAAAGAAGAAGATCTCCAGCTTCCCAATTTCTAGCAACATCATGCAACATTCCACACTTATAACAATCATCTTTATCAAGACCAACAGCAAATCTTGAATTAAGATATACCGCAGTCTCAGCAACTGAAACACAATGTAAAAACCTTTTTGGTTTTACCTTACTCTTAACATATTGTTCAACTTCTGTACAACTCATGCTGTTTGACATAATTATTTACTCCTGGCGAAACCAAAGATGAAATATCTCTATTTTCTTTAACTAAAGCCCTAATAGTTGAAGAAGCATCTTCAAAAATTATATTATCAACACATTCATAATCTATATTTTCAAGTTCAATTTTTTCATTATTTCTATTACAAATAACAAATTTCACTTTTTCTTTTAACTTATCAAAATTATGCCATTTATGTAAGGATTTAACTAAGTCATCACCTATTAATAAACCTAATTTTGAATCAAAATCATAATTTTCATATAAATAATCTACAGTATTATCTGTATAAGAAAAGCCTTGTCTTTTGATTTCGCACTCTTCAACAATAAATTCTATATCTGTATCCTTAGGATATAAGATTTTATAATCTTCGAGTGCTAAATTAATCATATTCAATCTATCTAAAGAATCACTAGCAGAATATCCTCTCTTAAAATGATTAGCAAACAAAGGCACAAGAATAAATTTCTTGTACCTTGTTTTTATAAATACATTATGGATTAAGTGGAGATGGCCTAAATGAATAGGATCAAAACTACCACCAAACATTGCAGTATCTACCATGTAGGATCCTCATCTGGAGTTTCAGGATAATAAGCATCTGTATCAACAACAGTAGAGAATCCACCACTGTTTTCCTCAGTTTTAACTTTAACAATGTTTTTATCATTATCACTTACGATTTTAATAAAAGCTTGTTTAACCTCTTCTACCCCAATATCATAATAAACACATAAACCTATTACTTGTTTATCACTATATTTTTCTTTGAGTTCAACTAATCTCTCTTGTGTGCCTTCTTCATCAACATGAGTTGCGATTATAACACTTGGTTTTTCAACTAATTCAGGACTATAGTCTTTTAACTCCTCATATAATTTCTCATATGCTGTCAAATATCTATCATCAGATAAATCAATCAAAAAAGCTAAACCAGTTGTTCTACTAATATGTCTTAAGAATTTATAGCCCATTCCTGAGCCTTTACTTGCACCTTCAATAATTCCAGGGATATCAGCTATAACAAGATCATTATCGCCATAACGCATCATTCCAAGTTGTGGAATTTTTGTTGTAAATGGATACCCTGCTACTTTGCTTCTTGCATTAGTTAGTACATTAAGTAAGGATGATTTACCAGCATTTGGAAAACCTACAAATCCAATATCTGCGATAACTAGTAATTCAACACCAATTCTTAATGACTCACCGGCTTCCCCAGTTTGAGCAAATTTTGGAGCTTGTCTTGTTGATGTTCTAAAGTGCCAGTTTCCTAAACCACCTTTTCCACCTTTTAAGAAAGTCCACCTATCTTCACCAGTTAAATCTTTTATAATTTCACCAGTTTCAGCATTTTTTATAACTGTACCAGGAGGTACTGGAATTTCTATATCATTACCATCTGCACCATAACATCTTCTTGAAGAGCCATTTCTTCCATGTTCAGCTCTATAAACTCTAGTCATTTTTAAATGAGCTAAAGTTCTAAGATTGTTTTTGACTACAAATACTACATCACCCCCACGGCCGCCATCGCCACCGTCAGGACCACCTTTTTGGACGTATTTTTCACGTCTAAAAGATACACAACCGTTGCCTCCGTTTCCAGAGGCAACGTCTAAATAGGTTTCGTCGGAAAATCCAAACATATGAACCCTTTTACCGTTTTTGTACTCTTATTCGCTTACAAGGCATTTGCGGTTAGTGAAATCATTAACCACTACTTTACCTTCTACAGCTTCAATAGTAACGTATTTTCTGTTCTTTCTTTCAGTAAATTTAACTTTACCATCAATTTTTGCAAATAGAGTATAATCTGAACCACATCCTACGTTTTCACCAGGGTGGAACTTTGTTCCATGTTGACGAACTAAAACTTCACCAGCTGTAACTAGCTGTCCGCCAAAACGTTTAACGCCTAAGCGTTGTGAGTTAGAATCGCGACCATTCTTAGAGGAGCCGCCACCTTTCTTATGTGCCATTTCTTCTCTCCTTACTTAGCGATTTGTTCGATCTTAATCAATGAGTATTTTTCGCGGTGACCTTGAGTTCTGCGATACCCTTTTCTACGATGGAACTTATAAACTTTAATCTTTTCGCCCTTAATGTCTTCTACAACTGTTGCAACAACCTTTGCACCATCAACATAAGGAGCACCAAACTTAGCACCGTCTTCGCCAACTAGAGCTAAAACGGAGTTGTATTCAAGCTTTGAACCTGCTTCTTGATTTACTAAATCAACTTGAACGGTATCGCCTTCAACAACTTTGTACTGCTTTCCGAGAATTTCAACGAGTGCGTACATGTTCTTATTTACATCCTTGTTTAATTAATTTCTGTACAATTTATATCAATTATAAGAACTAACTACAAGTAAATTTTTAAAATAAAGTATTAAAAGTTAAGAATTTACTTATTGATTAACTACCGAATGGTCGGTAATATAATAATATGAACAACAATAAAACAGCATTAAATATTTTAAAAACAATGATACGAGAAGGATCCATTTATGGATTAGATAATGTTTCATTATCCACAATTGCAAAAAAATTAAATATAGCTAAAAGTAGTATCTTTTCTCATTATAAAAATAAAGAAAAGATAATTGATGAAATGTACATCTATGGTCAAAAACTATCTAGTAAAAATAGAGTAACATTTTCATTTGATGGAGATAGTTATGATGTTTTAATTAAAGTAGTTGATCACTGGCACAGTATTTATTCAAACAAAACTCTTTTTGATTTTTATAGAATTGTTGAAATGCAAAAATTTATTGATAATAGGGCAAAAGAAATATCTATAGCAATTGATGCTATGATTATTTCTCAAACTAGAATTGTTTTAGAAGTACTAAATGAAACCAATAGATTAAATATTGAAGAATTAGATTTAGCAATTGAAAGTTTTGCTTCCACTTTTATCAAATATTTAAAAAATGAACTATTTTTAGAAAATGGTGATTTAATTTGGGAAGAAGAGCGATACGTAGCTCGATTCGTAAAATTATATAAAATAAGTTAATTAAAAAATTTCGATACTTATATAAATCAATTGGCACTTTTTTAAAGTGCCAATTAAACTTTTTTAACTCTCTATTTATCCAAACCCTCTTCAAAGGCTTCTAATGCTCTATCATAATTGACCACTGCTGGAGAAGTATAATTTACTTCAGCCTCTGCATCACCTAAACTAGTATGAACAGCTACACGTAAGGTGTGTTCCTTATTTGGAGTAAAATCATTGGTCATAAATGTGATCATATAATCACCTCGTGTTGTAATTGCTTCACCAATTGTATCAAGAATATCAGCAAAATCATCTGTACCTGGAGCAAATAAGGCAGCACCTGTATCCTCAGCTAAGTCTTCATAATCACTAGCATAAGATGTTGGAGCTACAACATAACAGCTAACACCCGTACTATTTAGTTTTGCTATTTCCTGAGATACTGTATTACTTACACCTGAATAATAATATAAGACATCACCAGGATTATCTGGTGTATGATAATCAATATCCGTTATCAAAATAAAGATTCTAGCAGCTGCATCACGATATAAAAAACTCATATCATTTTGAAAAGAACCGGCAGGATTGCTTGTAAGTTCACCAGCTCCAGCTCTTGCATAATCTATCGCATCAATTTGGTTTTCAGGTCCATCATCACCACCAAAAGCTGATAAAGCTCCCACAGCTGTTTTAAAAGTTTCTATATCACTAGTTGGGGCTAATCTTTGACCTTCATCTTTTCTAATATCATCACCAAAAGTAACAAATCCAAGCCTATAATTTATATCTGATTCAGCTAATGTGTCAGCAAAATCCTGGGCTTTATTAGTCATTGTTGTTAAATAAGACCCCATACTTCCTGTAGTATCAATAACAAAAACAATATCTGCCATTTTATTACTTGTTGTAACAGATCCACGAGGTGTAATCTCAATAGGACGAGCTTCCCCATTATCGTCAATTACATCAAAGAAATCAGCTTCAACTAAATTTGATATTACTGAATCGTCTTCTGGATTAGTAGGGGAAACAAACAATGTAATGGAAGGGAAATTATCATAACCTCTAAGACCTGTACCAACTCCAGTTATTTCAAAATCAATTGTATTTTCACTTATAGTTGGAGGAAGAATAAATCCACCACTAAATAGAGAATCCATTGTCGATGTGAATAAATCACATGATACCATAAAAATTGTTGATAATCCTAAAACTATCATTGTTAATAATTTTCTTTTTCGCATTGGGACCTCCTTGAATAAATTCAAATTGAAGAATCTCATTGAATTTATTAAATACGAACCTAAAGAATTCCCAATACATTATAACTATTTTGTGATATCAAAAATTAAAAAAAAGCCTTTCTTACCTTCTTTCAATATTGTTTAATTCTCTCTAATTACCATACTTACAACTTTTAAACAAATATAACAAAAAAATTCAGTACTGAGATATTTATACACAAACACAGGATAACTACATATAAATATAACAAAACTACATATAATCATCACAAAAATACACAGAAAAAATATATTCAGTATACTAATTATTATGCTATATTTGTTATTTGTCAAGAAGAAAATATTGCTGAACACTAATATGAACTAAGCTAACTAATTATTTATTAATACAAATCTTATAAAATCATAGTTTAAACTTTTTTAGATCTATTTATTACATAATCACAAAAAGTGAAAGAAATATGACAAACGAATTAAAACTAATATTTTTTATAGATAATGAACAAACAAAAATGAGGACACTTATTTATGACCTCATTTTCCTACTTTAATATTTGAATTATAAAATTAATATTTCAACTACATTGTTTCTAAATAAGAAATTCCAACTAATTTAAAGGAGTTTTTAATAACTTGAAGAACCATTTTTGAAAGATTAATTCTTGCAACAACAAGCTTTTTATCTTCAGCCATTAATATCTTATTATCATGATACCATTTACTAAACATTTTTGAAATATCATAAAGATTAGAACAGATAATAGCTGGATTGTAATTTAAGCCTGCTTTTTTAACTACCTCTGGGAAGTTAGCAATCATTTTTACAAGTTCTCTTTCTTCTTGGCTTGTTAATAGTGAAGCGTCAAACTCAATTCCTTCATATTCAGCTTTAACTTCATCAAATTTTCTAAGCATTGAAGAAATTCTTGCCCCCATATATTGAAGATATGGGCCAGTATTACCATTAAAGGAAATACTCTTAACAGGATCGAAGGTCATATCTTTAGTTGGATCAACTTGTAATAGGTAATAGTTTAGAGCTCCTAAAGCAATTGCATTTGCAGTTTTTTCTAGTCCATCAACAAGACCTTCTCTTTCTTTGCTTTGAATTTCTTGTTTAGCAAGATCTGCAAGGTTATCAAATAAATCATCAGCATCAACTACTGTTCCTTCACGACTCTTCATTTTTCCGTTTGGTAAATTTACCATACCATAGGATAAGTGATGTAGATCTTTTGCCCAGGAATAACCCAATTTATCTAAAATGTAGAATAAGACCTTAAAGTGATATTGTTGTTCACTTGCAACTACATATACCAATGATTCAAAAGGCCAATCATCATGTCTAGAAATAGCTGTTCCAATATCTTGAGTCATGTAAAGAGAAGTTCCATCGCTTCTTAATAATACTTTTTTATCCAAGCCAATTTCATCTAGATCAATCCAAACAGAACCATCTTCTTCTTGATAGAAAACGCCATCTTCTAAACCCTTTAATACTTTATCTTTTCCAAGTTTATAAGTTTCACTTTCATAGTAGTATTTATCGAAATGAACACCAGTTTTTTCATAAGATTGAGAAAGGCCATCTAAAGTCCAACCATTCATTTTGTTCCAAAGGTCTATAGTTTCTTTATCCCCTTCTTCCCATTTTACTAGCATCTCTTTAGCTTGATCTACTGCAGTTGGGTCTTCTTTTTCCCATTGAGCAAATTTTACATAATAATTACCAACTAAGTGGTCCCCTTTTATACCTGAGGATTGTGGAGTTTCTCCATTACCAAACTTTTTATAAGCAAGCATACTTTTACAAATATGAACACCACGGTTATTAATTAAATTAACCTTTTGAACATCTGCGCCATTAGCTTTTAAAATAGCAGAAACACTTTCTCCTAAACTATCATTTCTCATATGACCTAAATGAAGTGGTTTATTTGTATTAGGGCAACTGAATTCAATCATGACTTTTTTACCATCATAAACATTACTATTACCGTATATATCTCCGTCTTCAAATACTTTATCTTTTAGATCATTGATAAGAGATGTAAAATCTAATCTAATATTTAAATAAGGACCTGCTAGGATTAATTCACCTGAAGGTCTATTTTCAAGTTGTTCAATTCTTTCTTTTAAATTTTGAGCAATTTTAACCGGTGCCATTCTAAACTGTTTTGCATAAGCAAATAGAGGAAAAGCAATATCTCCTAGTTCTGGCTTTGGTGGAACTTGGATAGTTAATGGAGAGATTGTAGTTTCATCATCACTTAATTCTTTACTCCAAGCTAATAATTGTTCTTCAATTAAATCTTTCCATTGTTCTCTTATCTCTTGTAACATCATTTTGTCCTTATTTCTATTATTTTTTTAATCGCTTTATGATACTAATAACACTTATTCTATTCAAGATAAAAAATGCTATTTTGTTACTCTTAATGTAACTTCTCCAGTTCCAAGTTCTATTTCACTATTATCTTCAAGTCTTACAATTAAATGAGCCTTATCATTGATGTCTATAGCTAATCCAGATTCAACACTATTGTCTTTATTATATATGGTAACTTTTTCTCCAATTACATTTGATCTTTCTCTATATTCATCTAAGAAATCTTTACTAGGTAGTTGATCCCAAATATTATAAATTTCAGTTACTATTTCTTTTACTAAAAGAATACGGCTTACATTATTTGGAATAGAATTCTCATTTTTATAAATACTGGTAACAATATCTCTTACCTCTTCTGGAAAATCCTCAATAGGAGTTGAAAAATTAATTCCAATACCAACTACCATGGATCTAATTTTACCAACTTCCATATCAATAACACCTTCACTTAAGATGCCACAGACTTTTCTATTGCCAATAAAAATATCATTTACCCATTTAATCTTACAATCAATATCACAAATTCTTTTAATTGCTCTAGTTATTGCAACTGCTGCTATACTAGTGATTAAAAGGTTATCATCATTATTATTATGTGAGTCAATTAATAGACTAAAATAAATTCCACCATTTGGGGAGACAAAAGTTCTACCTCTTCTACCTCTTCCACTTGTTTGTTTAGAAGAAACAACTAAAGTTTTTTTTGTTCTATCTTCATGGCTAATCTGCTTGCAATAAGAATTAGTTGAATCTATTTCATCAAAATAATGAATATCAAAATCTGGTAACTCTTTCTTTAAACCATCTAGAGAAAGTTTTTGTGATTCCCTAACTAAATAATAACCTTTATTAGTTACTGCATTTATTAAAGCACCTTCTTTTCTTAATTCAGAAATGGCTTTCCATATAGCAGTTCTACTAACTCTAAAATAATCAGCTAATTGTTGACCAGAAACAAATTCATCACCTCTAGTCTCTAAATAATTTAACACTTTATTTTTTAAACTCATAATTAATAATACAATATATCTATTTTCTTGTTTTTTCAATCATTGTTAATAGAGTATTTATTGTTAACCAAATTTAAAATTATATGTTTACAATAGTTTGTTCCTTTGTTATAGTTAAGCAATGAATACGAGAAAAACTTTAATAACAGCTTTATTTACAGGATTAATTATCGTTGGAACCTTTATAAAAGTTCCTCTTCCACCAGTACCCCTAACATTACAAACTTTATTTGTACTCTTAGCTGCTCTACTAGGCGGATTAAATATTGGATTTGTATCATTCTTTGTTTATCTTCTTCTAGGAACAATGGGATTACCCATTTTTTCAACCGGAGGAGGAATTGGTGCACTTATTGGACCTACTGGTGGATACTTATTTGGAATGCTAGGTGCAACTGTAGTAGCAGGTATTTTTTCAAATATTGCAAAAAACAAAGAAAATAAACTTCCCTTTTTTATAATAGGTGGAATTCTTGCTACTTTAACAATTTATATAATAGGTATTCCTTGGTTAAAAGTTTCAACAAGCATGGAATGGATGAAATCAATAGAACTTGGTCTACTCCCTTTTATTATTGGAGATACAATAAAATTAGTAGTTGTAATTTTATTAACGAGTAAATTTTATAATAGAATCCAATCTTTAATTGAAACTGATAGTGAATAACTAAATAAAAATTTTAATAATCAAATTTACTAAAAAAAATTAATAACTGATGCTTTGCATCAGTTTTGTTGTTTCTTTAGATTATTTTTTGTATATTTTATCTAGGAGATAATAATAAATGAATTTAAATTATAAAAAATATTTAGATAGTTTTGATAGACTTAATGATAATAGTGCTAACTTTATTGGCTTAAAACCCCTTCCAAGTAGTCTTTGCGTAGAAAAATGTGCTAACGAATTACTTGAATTAATGTTTCCAGGTAGATGCGAGGGTACAGCAGGTCAATCATTTCAAGATATAATTACTCATCAACTACACGCTGTAAAATGGACTTTGTCTAATCTTATTTTCCTCTCTTTTAACAATGAATGCGATAATGCTTGTGAAAATGCAAAAATAAGCAGAAAAAATACTGATAAAGCTCTTGAATTATTTTTTGAAGAACTACCAACTATTAGAAAAAAAATTAAAGAAGATGCTCAAGCTGGTTTTGACAATGACCCCGCTGCAACAAATCTTCATGAAGTTATTTTATCATACCCTTTTATAAAAGCTATAACTATTTATAGAGTAGCTCATTGCTTATTTAAAGCCGGAGTCCCTATTTTACCTAGAATGCTAACTGAATGGGCTCATAAAGAAACCGGTATTGATATTCACCCTGGTGCTACTATTGGACATAGTTTCTTTATCGATCATGGAACTGGTGTTGTTATTGGAGAAACCTCTGTAATCGGTGATAATGTTATAATTTACCAAGGTGTTACTTTAGGAGCTTTAAGCTTTCCTAAAGATGGAAATGGTAAAATCATTAAAGGTGCTAAACGTCATCCAACTATAGAAGATAACGTTACAATATATGCAAATGCTACTATTTTGGGTGATATTAGAATTGGTGCGAATTGTATAATAGGATCTTCTGTTTGGATAAAAGAAGATATTCCATCTTCTACTAGAGTATTAATCCAAGAACCTAAAACTAATCATAGAGAAATAAAAAAAGAACTTCAGTAAGTATCTAAATAAGATCTAGATTGAATATATAATGCAATTTTCAATTATTTTTAATATTTGATTAATTGCATTTTATTTTCCTTTTCAAAACAAAATATAATGTCAAAGGACTAAAAATTTTAAAATTACAAACACTATCTTTCACTACTCAATTTGTTAGTTAGAGTTTATTACTATATATTATGTTTATAATTTAATTCTATTTTAGATATTCACTGTGATATATAGTCACTTGCTACAATTCGAATAATTTGCTATTTTAAAAACGTGAGAAATCAGAATGTCACATTTAAGATTGCCACCCATATGGGGGGGCTTTTTTTTTGGAGAAATTTATGGCAAAAGATATGACTAAGGGAAGCATTGTAAAAGCACTAATCTTTTTTAGTATTCCTCTTATATTAAGCGGGCTGTTACAACAATTATATAGCTGGGCAGATGCTTTTATTGTGGGAAACACTGAAGGTGAAGCAGCTCTTGCTGCAATCGGTGCAACCCAAGTTGTAATTGGAATTTTAATAATGGCTCTTACAGGTCTCACTTCAGGGATTTCTATTTTATCAGCTAGATATTTTGGAATGAAGAAAGACTCCCTCCAAAAAGATATTCTATCAACATTTTTAATATTTTATACAGCTATTTTTATTGTCTTAAGTTTTGTAGGCTACTTTTTAGCAGAGCCGTTGCTCTCCCTCCTCAAAACTCCTTCTGATATTTTTAAACTTGCAACAAGTTATTTAAAGATTTCATTAATAGGAATTCCTTTTTTAACTGTATATAATACATATGCTGCAATACTTAGAGGTATTGGAGATAGCAAGGCTCCTCTTTATTCTGTATTATTTTCAACAATTATAAATATTATTTTAGATATTATTTTTATAATTGTATTTAGATGGGGAGTTAAAGGTGCTGCAATTGCTACAGTAATTTCTCAAATAATTATTGCCTTATATATTGTGTTCTATGCAAGAAGAAAATATAAAGAGCTTCATTTTGATATTAAAAGATCTAGAATTGATAATGCAGTATTAAAAATGGGTTTATCTTTATCAATACCACTTGCAATTCAATCTACGTTAAGTGCAGCTGGGAATCTAATATTACAAAGTTTAATGAATAGTTTTGGTACTACTACAGTAGCAGCCATAACAACAGCTTATAGAATTGATAGTGTAATATTGCTTCCAATTGTCAATTTAGGGGTTGCTGTTGCAACTATTACCTCGCAAAATTTCGGAGCCAATAAAATCGCACGGATGAAAAAAAGTCTATTAAGTGCAACAGTTTTAATGGCTGTTGTATCAATAGCTTTAACTACTATAGTTATAGTTTTTGGAGAGAGCTTAATAAAACTTTTTGGAGTAACTACAGTATCTGCACAAATCGGTGCAAGGTTTTTTAATATTCTTGGATATTATTATATTGTATTTGGCTTTGCGATTGTTTTTAAAGGATATATTGAAGGTATAGGAAGAGTTCGTTTTACCAGTGCTAGTAGTATCTTATCTCTAATAGTAAGAATTGTACTATCATATATTTTAATGGATAGATTTAACAATATGGTTATTGCTTATGCTGAAGCTATATCCTGGTGTTACCTACTATTAATGTGTGGTGGTATGCTTGTATATTTACATATTAAACCAAAGGAAAAATCTAACTAATTAAAAGAAAAATAACGAATAATTACGTCTCTATAGCAGAAACTAAACCTTAGATTGAAATATTTTTCACCTATCCAAACCTTACATTACTAAACAAAAAAATATTATATAGAGTTAAAATCAAGGCTGTCAAAAAAGTAACAGCCTTAATTAATATAAAATGCTTAACTAACAATTTAACCTACTACCAAAGGAATCAACCTTCACTGCAAATAACTTCGGTGGAGATAAATTGCCATTTGGATCTAAAATTGGCCCATATACAATGGCTTCACTAATCTTCAAGTTTTTTAATTCTTTTTCAATATTTTCTCGATCCATTTTATTAGTAGTAATCATTTTAGAGATTTCTACAACTTGATTATCTGTAGGTAAAAAATGCACCTGCTCTGCAACATTAAAAATTGCTTCAGTATCAGAGCCTTTTATGGAGGTTAGAGATTGAGTTGCAAATATCCCTGACAAACCATACTTTCTGCCTTCTCTTAAAACTTTAACAATTGGTGAGTCATAACTAAATCTTAAATTTTGAATTTCATCTAATACAATAGGCATTGGTTTTAATTCATTTCCAGTTTTCGCATATTGCAAAATATCCCATAGTAGAAATTCAATCATTATCTGTTGAATATTTTTTTGTAAGCCTGAAAATTGAAAAATATGAATATCCCCACTATTTGAGAAAATTTGACTCCAATCGAAATTAGAATCATATGAAAATCTATCTTGTTCAACTAAACTTCTTATTCTTCCATACAGATTTGATTTAGAATTCTCTCCTGAATTAATTAAATTATCTTTTAAGATACTAAAGCTATATTTATCTTCATAAACAAATATATCTTCTTTAATAGTTTCAGCAAGAATAGTTTCTTGTTGAGGACCTAAGTTAAATACAAAATCGATTGATTGGACAACTCTATTAACCATGTCTTCAACAGTTTCTAACATGTTAATATCTCCAATACTTATAGTTTGTCTTTTGAAAGGATTAATAGGTAGTTTGTCCCTATAAATTATCTTTGTATTTATTTTATTCTTATAATTATGAATGAAAACTTTATCAAGCTTATTTTCTAAAAAACCATCAGTATAATCTAAAATTAAGGAATTTATTTTATTATTTGAAAGTTCAGCCAATAAAGTTTGAATAAAATATGTTTTGCCTTGTCCAGACTTTCCAGTAATAACAACATGTCTGTTTGATAATTTGCGATTACCATACTCCCAGTATATACTATTATTTGAATATTTATGTGCTCCGATTAATAATCTAACATTATTTAATTTTGAAAAAGCACTCTCTTCAACTACATCTTCAACTACATCTTCAACTACATCTTCAACTACATCTTCAACTACATCTTCAACTACATCTTCAACTACATCTT
>JAQQAS010000051.1 GCA_028532815.1 Pleomorphochaeta sp. | reverse complement strand
ATTTATATACTATAATTTATACAAATATTATATCCAATTATTTTGATATTTTAATTGATAAAAAAATATCGATATAGTTACTTATTATAACAAATTTTATCGATATTTTAAAAAATTAATATTATCTTATTTTACACCTGGTCCTGATAAAGAAGAGGTGGAGTCTCCATTTTCTTGAACTTTTATTTGAGATCGAATTCTATCGTGAAGAATAGATACATGGGATATAAGGCCAATTACTTTACCAGTTTTAGTTAAATTTTCTATTGCTTCAAGAGCTTGAGTTAAGGTCTCTTCATCAAGTGTTCCAAATCCTTCATCTAAGAATAAAGTTTCAATTGATACTCTTTTATTTAACAAATCGCTTAAACCTAAAGCTAGTGAAAAGGATATTATAAAGGTTTCACCACCTGACAGGTTACTTACAGGTCTTTTTATGGCAGCACTGTACTTATCTATTACACCTAAGTCTAAAGAATTGTTATCATCTTTTATTCGATAAAGTTCATACCGAGGAAAGAGTTCTATAAGTTTTTGATTAGTATTATGTACTAGGTAATCTAATGTAATACCTTGTGCGATTGTTTTAAACTTTTTACCATCACTACTTCCTATTGCTTTATTTAAAATGTCCCACTTTTCTGTTATATGCTTTTGATTATTAATTTCTTTTTCTTGATCCTTAAACTTAGAAGTGTTTTCTTCATTTTTTTCTAATATAGTTTTAAGTCTAGATTTTTGAGAAATATAATTATCCCGTGTTTCTTGTAAAGAATTTTGTTTCTCTATAGCAGTTTTTTCATCTAATTCAACTTTTTGTAACTGAATCTCAGCCTTAGATTTATTTATTTCCTTTAATAGTGTTTTATATTCTACTTCTTTGTTTTCAAATGTTTTAATATTTTTATTTAAATTATCAATTTTTGTAGGCTCTAGATTAAATGATAAAGCAATATCTTTTGTTTCAATGTTCAATTGTGTTAGTTTTTCATCAATTGTTAAATTAAGGTCTTTTATTGAAGTTTCTATAGTTTTCAGATTTTGATTTTTATTTTTAATGTTTTCTTCTAATTTGATAATTGATTGTTCAATTGGGGATAACTTTTTTTCATTTTCTTCAATAAGTTTGTTTATTTCTTTAATTTTATTATTTTGTTTTTCTAATTCAATATCACAGTCTTTATCTCCAAATTTCTCAATTCTTTGGGTTTTTAGTTTATTTAATTTATCTTCTACTTTATTTTTGTCTTTTTCAAACTCTTCTTTCTCTTTATTTAATGTTAAAAGTTTAGAATTGTTTAAATCAATTTCACAACTTAAGTCTGTGATATCAATTTCGAGCTGCTCTTTTAATGTCCTTTTTGTATTATATGTAGTAAATAAATCAGATAATTCCTTATAAGATTTAGAAATAATGAATTCATCAAGATCTTTAGAAATGTCATTTGATTGTTTTTTATTTGTTTGAATTGTTTTTTCATAATTCTTAATATTAGATTCATTATTTTTTTTATTAGACTTTGCAATTGTTAAATTTGCTTTTTCACTTATTAATAAAGTTGTATCTTCTCTTATTAATGTGTTTAAGTCATCTAATCTAATTTGGATTGCTTTAAGTTTTCTCTCTTCTTTTTCTAAGTTATCTATTTCTCCACTTATTATATCTTTGTAGGATTCTTTAGGATAAATTGAAATAATTATTTCATTTGTTAAGCTTTTTTCTAATTCCGTTTGCTGAATTTTAAGTGTTGTTAACTTTGATTGAATTAAAGATAAATCTTCTTTAATTTCTTCATCTAGTTTCTTTAATTGTATTAATTGATCTTGTAACTTATCTAATTCTTTGTTATCTGTGTGTAAAATTTTAGGATGAGTAGTTGAGCCACAAAGAGGGCAAGGTTTTCCATCTTTTAATAAATGGGTATAACTTTTTAGGCCAATTATTTCTTTTTGTTTTTCAATTAATTCATTGGTGTATTTGAGTTTAATATTATTTTGTTCTTGTTCACATTGTTTTTGATTAAGCTGTTTTTCGATTTCTTTAATTTTAGAATAATTTTTATAATATTTTTCATAATTTGATAAACATTCATTTAATAAAGTTTTATTATTACTTATTTCCTTTAATAGATTACTAAGAGTTGTTGCATCAAAATCTAAGGCTTTTACCATTTGTGTAGATTTTTCAATTCTCTTTTCAATTGTTTCAATTAAAGAGTTTTGAGTATTAAATTTATCAGTTAAAGCTTTAGTTTTCTCTTTTTCTGTATTTAAACTTTCTTCTAAGCTCTTAATATCTCTTTTTAGTTGGTTATACTTTTCTAGCTTTGATAAGATAAAATCCTGATTATTTAGATATTTTTCAAGATGAGAATTACTTTCTAAATAGGTTTTTGTATCTTTTTGAGAAAGCTCTTTTGCTGTTTTATTTGTTTTATCTTTTTGTAATTTTTCATTAACTTCTTTTATATCTTTCTCTGAATTATCAAATTTTAACTTTGCATAGGTTAAATTAGATTTTTCACTACTAATTTGAGTATCTAAATCCCTTACTGTTTTTATTAAAGCTGTTAATGAGGAAAGCTTATTTAGTTCTTTTTCTTTTTCTCTATTTAGCTCATCTTTTTTATCAGTTAAGCTTTTTTTAATCTCTAAAGCTTCATCTCTTTTGGTTTCTAAACTTTTAATTTCTTTCTCTAAACTGATTTTATTAATCAAAAATTCTTGTAGTTTATTATCTAGAGTGATTATAGGTAAGGCTTTATTATACTTTTCTATTTGTGTTTTATTTAAATTATAAGTTTCTCTTTCTGTATCTAATTCTTTTTCTATTTTCGAAAGATTTTCTTCTTTTAAATTAATATCTTTTAGCTTTGAATAGTATTGTAAGACTAAATCTAAAGACTTGATATCCTTATCAATATCTTTGATATTGGTTTCAATTTGTTCTATTTCTTTATTTTTAGTTTCAATTTCTTCTTCACTTAAGAGTTCAATACCTCCTAATACCTGTTTTAATGTATCAAGTTTAGTATTTTCTTCTTTAAAATGCTCATAAACTCTTTTACTTATGTCTGTATAAATTTGTGTTCCAGTTATTTGTTCTAGAATTGAAGCTTTTTCTTCTTTTGTTGCTTTTAAGAATTTATCGAAGCTTCCCTGTGCTAGCATTACAGTTTTACTAAATTGGTTAAAGTTTAATCCTATTAATTTCTCAACAACATCTTCTAGTTTATTGGTTTTAGAAACTAAATTTTCATTTGTTTTACAGTTGATTAAGGATTGAGTTTTACCTTGTAAGTTTCCATCAGGTGTCTTTTTAGCTCTGTGTTGTTTAAAAGTAGCTATATATTTAACTCCATTTGTAGAAAATGTGACTTGTGAACTACACTCACCACTGTGTTTATTCATTAATTCATTTTTAGTTCCAGTTATTTTGCCCTGTCTTGTAGTCTCTCCGTAAAGAGCTAGTGTTATTGCATCGAAGATTGATGATTTACCACTACCTGTTTTTCCAGTTATTAAAAAGATATTTTCACGTGTTAACTTAGGTGAATCAAAATCAATTTCCCATTTACCTTTTAGAGAGTTTATATTTTCAAATTTTAAGTTGTGTATCTTCATAATTTTATTACTTTGCCTCGTTTTCTACTTCATCGACTACTTTTAAGAATAAATCAATTATTTCTTCATCCTCAATCCTATTTGATTGAGAATCAACAAATGTCATGTCAAAGATTTGTTTTGGACTTAACATATCTAGTGATACTCTTTTATTCTCTGCTTGAGATAAAGTAATTTTATTTTCTAATCTAATTATCAATATTTTAAAATTGTTATTTAATCCTTTGACTAAATCCTCTACTTTTTCATTTATTGAAGTTTCAATATTTTTACTGTTATAAATTATCTCAAGGAAGATTGGATCATCTTTATATTCTACTTCAAGTTGAAGATCTAATTTATTTAACTGTTTTTCAATATCTTCAATGCTACTTGCATTTATTTGCTCTAAATTTAAGAATTTTGGCAACTTAATTTTTTCTTTAGTAAAAGATTTTCCTTCAAAGGTTAATTTAATTATTTGTTTTGGTGTTTTTTCTCCAAAGTTTAATGAAATAGGGGAGCCTGAGTATACTATTTTTTCATCATTATTAACTATCTGCGGTTTGTGGATATGTCCAAGTGCAAAATAGTCAATATTTTTAGGAAAAGTATTAGCATTAATACTTTTTAATTTACCAACATAAATATCTCTTTGTTTCTCTCCTTCTATTTCAGTAATAGTGCTGCTACCGGATGTGAATAAATGCATTAATGATATTGTTGGAAGATTTAAATCTAGATTTTTTTCTATATAATCATCAACTTTTCTATAATGATCCACTAATGCTTGTTCTAATTCTTTTGGGATATCTACTATATCATTACTTTCTAAATCTGGTTTTATATCTTTTTCTCTTAAGAATGGAATTGCTACAATATTACAATATGGAATATTATTGTATTTTAAGGTAAATATCTGATCTTCAATGTTAATAGAAGTTATTATATGAATATGGTGTCTTTCTAAAAATGGAGAAGCTAAATCAAGCATTGATGATAAATCATGATTTCCACTGATTATTACTGTATCTTTTAAAGTTTTTATTTTAGTAAGTCTTTCTAGAAAATCATAAAACACCTTTTGTGTTGAAACACTAACGTAGGAGGTGTCAAATATATCACCGCTGATTAAGAGTAAATCTATTTTATCAGTTATTAGTTTATTTATTAGATAATCAAAAAAATGCTCATGAGCAAAGTTGATTCTATGTTTGTGTAAATTCTTGCCTATGTGTAAATCACTTGTGTGTAATACTTTCATAATATTTTTCCTTAGGTAGTGATATTATTATAGCTTTTTTTTATGGTTTTGTAATTATTTATTATTTTTGAATTTAGCATAATTATGATTTTAAAATAATTAGTTAGCTACGTTATGATTTAAAATATCGAATTTATTACTTCAAATTATTGAAAATATGGAACTTTATTAGAATTTATCTATATTTAATGGTTTTTTAAAAGTATATCGTCTAATATATTTATATAGATATTATTAAAAGTAGAATTATGATTTTAATAATTAGGAGGGAGCAAAATGAAGAAAAGGTATTATTTATTAAAAATAACACTGCTAGATGTTAAACCAGAAATCTGGAGAGAATTTGTTGTTCCCTCAGATATAACTTTAGATAGATTGCATGACGTAATTCAAATTATTATGGGATGGCATGATTTTCATATTCATGAATTTATATTTGGAAAAAATAGATTTTCAGAGTTTATAGATATGGAAGAACAAGAAGACATTTTATTCAGTCCAGAATTTAGATTAAATGAGTTTATAAAGAGAAAAGGTAGCAAATTTACATATCTATATGATTTTGGTGATCTTTGGAAACATTCTGTAGTTGTTAAAGATAGTAATTATAAGAGAGAAAGTGATCTTGAAGTGTATTGTATAGATGGTGAGAGAGCATGCCCACCAGAGGATATTGGTGGCCTAGATGGATATAATAGATTAATTGAAACTATTAATAATCCTGCAAGTGAAGATTTTGAAAAGATTATGAATTTGATTGAAAAAGGATATGATAGTGAATCTTACGATGTAAAAATTGTGAATTGGCTTTTGATGAAATATTATCTGTGGTCTAGGGATAGATTTTTAGATTGGTCTGAAGATTTTGAACGAGATTATGAAGGTTTTGAAGAATAATTTTGGATTGTAAGTTCTAAAATTAAATAAAATATGAGGAGGCGCAAAATGTACACCACAGGCGAAAAACCCGGGAAAGGTAAGTATTATTGTAACAAATGCGGTCAAAAAGTAGTACTAGATAATCATTCAGATACTTTACCTCCCTGTCCTAAATGTAATAATACCACTTATCATAAATAATTAATTTATTAGGTATTTTTATTAGCAATTTGAATAGTATTCAACAATTAAGTTTTTAATAATTTTTTGTATAAAGAATACTATTTAATTGAACCGGCACGGAAAGTTTGGACATTTTAATAAAACTTAATCTTCACAAAGTACCACATTGAATCATATATTTAGAAATGATTAGTTATGATATACTAATCATAATGGAGATTTAGATGGGTAAACGGTACTTTAGTGAAGATGAAATTGCTAAACTAAGAGAAAATAAGTATGTTGAAAAGGTTAGTGAAAAATCAATTAAATATACTTTAGAGTTTAAAAAGGAATTTTGGAGAAGATATCAAGAAGGTCAAACACCTGAAAACATTTTACTTGATTTAGGATTTGATTTAGATATTATTAATCGTGAGAGGATTTATGGATTAACTAATAATATCAAAAGACAAGCTACTAGATTTAATGGCTTTGAAGATAATAGAGCTAATAATAAAGGAAGACCTAGAACTAAAGAGCCAATATCTGTTGAAGAAAAGCTAAAAGCTCAAGAATTAGAGATTAAAATTTTAAATCAAAAGCTAGAATTCCTAAAAAAAAACATTATGATAGAGGAAAAATATTCACTATCACGACAGCAGAGAAGGAAGAAAAAAAGAAAATAATACACGCACAATTAATAGATCCAGATAATCTATTAACAGTTGAAGAACTATGTTCAATAGCAGCAATATCAAGATCTGGTTATTACTATTGGATTAACTCTAAAGATAAACGTGATGAAAGAGAGTTAAAGGATAGAGCTGCATTTGATATAATATTAAATGTCTATAAGCATAGAAAGTTTAAGAAAGGTTCTAGACAAATCTATATGGTACTAAGAAATACACCTACTGAAATGAGTTTAGAGAAGATAAGAAGATTGATGAGAAAATATGGATTATTTTGCCCAATTAGAAAAGCTAATCCATATAGAAAAATGCGACAAGCAACTCAAACAAGTACTTATGCTAAAAATAAAGTTCAAAGAAAATGGTGGAATTATAGACCTGGAGAGTTATTAACTACAGATATTACTTACATGTATTATGGAGTAAATAGAACTAAAAAAGCTTATTTATCAGTAATAAGAGATGCTTGTACTAAGCAAGTATTAGCATTTGTATTATCAGATAACCTTAGAGAAGAGTTTGTATTAGAAACTGTTGACCAATTAATAGATAATCATGGAAGCCAATTGAGTAAACATGTTATTATTACAAGTGACCAAGGAGTACATTACTCTGCAATAGAGTATAGAAAAAAATTAAAGAAGTATAATATCACTCGTTCAATGAGTAGACGTGGAAATTGCTGGGATAATGCACCTCAAGAAAGTTTCTTTGGACACATGAAAGATGAGATAACTATTACAGATTGTAATAAATTTGAAGAATTAAAATATTGTATTAATGAATACATGCATTACTACAATAATGAGAGATATCAATGGGATATATGCAAAATGACTCCTAACCAATACAACAAGTATTTGAGAAAAGGTCATTATTTAATTCCAGGGAAAAATAAAGCTAAAGTTGCATAACAACAACTTTAACTTTTGGATAATGTGGTATACTAGATTAAGTAAAATTTAATTTGTCTAAAAATGGCAGACCAGTTTATAATTTTTTATTTACATATTTTAAAGATAATATTAACTCTTAAAATTATAGAGTTATTTTTTATGGAGATTGGTTAAATGAATCAAGCTTTTTTGAATTCAGTATACGATGTTTTAGAGAATTCTGATAATAAATTGAATTCTTATTATAATGGTTTTATGTTAATTGTAATTTTTTTAAGTTTATTGAGTTTGATTTTTAAAACAAATTATTTTTTTTTAACTTATATTGATTATTTTACAGTTAGTATTTTTATTCTTGACTACTTTCTTAGAATGGCAACTTCAAATATAAAATACAAAAAAGGATTCCAATCCTTTATAATATATCCTTTTTCAGGTTGGGCTATTATAGATTTGCTTTCCATTCTCCCTTCATTTAATATTTTATCTCATAGTTTTAAGGTATTTAGAGTTATGAGGGTTACAAAATTGTTGAGAGGCATAAGAATATTAAAAATTCTTAGAATATCTAAAGATGTTAAGTTGTTGGTGAATGTTTTAAAAAAAGAGCAGAATGCTTTAATTTCTTTTGGTATATTAACTCTTGGATATATTTTTATAACAGCTTTAATAATCTTTAATGTAGAACCATACACTTTTAATAATTTCTTTGATGCTATATATTGGGCAACTGTTTCATTAACAACTGTTGGGTATGGGGATATTTATGCAACTTCAGTTATTGGAAAAGTTATTACAATGATCTCATCACTTTTTGGAATTGCTTTAATAGCTATGCCAGCATCTATTATTACAACCGGTTTACTAAAAGAAATTGGAATTAATCAATCTAAATAATTAAAAATAACCGTAAATTTTAGTTGAGCAATTAAGACATTTATTGTTTTTAATATTTTTGTATAAGTCAATTTTAATAGCATCTGAATTTATATGGTTGTTTATTAAAACGTGATTGCAAGATGGACAAATTGTTGGGGAATGTATTGATGAGTTTCCACTATAGACGTAATTAATGCCCATATTTTTAGCAGTTTCAATCATTTGATTTAGAAATTGTTCACTAGTTGCTTTAGTATTACTCATTTTATAATTTGGAAAAAATCTACTTAAATGCCAAACTTGTACATTTAATTCTATTAGTTTCTTTGCTAATTTTTCAATTATTTCTTTTGTGTGTATACCTTCAATTAATAGGATAGTGACTTCAACATGATTTCCTTGTTTAATGAGATATTTAATTCCCTCTAAAACTGGTGTTATATCTCCTTTACATATATTCTTGTAGTAAGGGGCATCTCCTTTTAAATCTATGTTAAATGCGTCGATTAATGGGGATAGTCTTTCTCTAGCTTCTTTAGAAAAACTACCATTTGTAACCATTATAGTTTTAAGATTATATTTCTTAGCTATGATGGCAGTATCAATTACATAATCTTGCCAAACAATTGGTTCACTATAGGTGAAGCTAATAGATGGTGTTTTATAATTTAAAGCTAATTTTACTAATTCTTTTGGAGATGTTTTAGATGAATTAATATTTATTTCATTTTGAGATAACTGCCAATTTTGACAAAAATCACAATTGTAGTTACATCCAACTTGTGCAACTGATAAAGTAGTTGTGCCAGGAAAAAAATGGTACAAAGGTTTCTTTTCAATGGGATCAATCGCTATTGCATCTAAAAAGCCATAATTAGTACTAAGGAGTTTATTGTTTTTAACCTCTCTAACTTTACAAAATCCCTTTTGCCCTTCTTTTATATCACAGTAATGAAAACAAAAATCACATTTCATGAAACACCTCAGCTTGGAAAGTCATAAATTGAACATCAGCTCTTTTGTATGCCTGAGGTACTAGACCTGCTTTTTGGGATAGGGCTTCTAATAATTGATCTTTTGTCCATCCTGTTTCCATCGCAACTTGAGGAAGAAATACTGCTTTATGATAGTTTAAGGATAAAATAATGCCATCTCTATATAGTTCAAATTCATTTAAGTTATTAATTAGCATAGGTTCTGTTAAAACAGATATCTCAATATTAATATCTGAGAATTCTTCTTTTGTTACTGATTGGAATCTAGGATCTTCATATGATGCTTCTAGAGATAAATCAATTATTGCTTGATTTAATGGTTTAATTGGAAATATATATCCAATACAACCCCTCAATTGATTGTTTTTTTTAAGAGTTACGAAGGCTCCTTTCTTTTTATTAAATTCGGAGGCATCTATTTCTTGGTAAGGTAATCCCAAACTTTTTGCAATTGTATTTCTAGCTAAACTCAGTAAGACTCTTTTATCCTTTTCATTCATGAATTATTCCCTCCATGCTAGGGAGATATAAGATACAAAATTACTATCAAAAGAATTTCCTTTTATTGATGTTGATTGGTCTAAAATTCTCCCTTTCATTTTTTTTAGTCTGGCTAGTTCACTGACTACTAACATTGCAGCCATTCCACAAATTGTTGAGTTGTTTTTTAACGCATACTCACTGTAAGCTAAACATCCATCACCATTTACGATTAGATTTGCAATATTTTTATCATATTGTTTAACTTTATTAACTAGTGATGAATCAATTATATTACCATATGGAGTATAATTAAAGTTTATTCCATAGTGTGTAAAATCACTACTAGCAATAACTGCTGTTTTATCATCAATTGATGATAAGATTTTTTTAGCATATTCACTAGCTTTTTCTACATCGGTAAATCTATTTACATGAGCACAGCAAAGTTTAATGTTTTTTCTCTGTCCAATATAAGGTAATACCATTTCAACAGCGTGCTCATTAATTGTGACTCTCTCTCCTCCTTGTTCAAATATATCTAAAGAAAATCCTTCGATTGTATTAAAGTTGGTTTTATATAAATCAAAGTTACCACTAATTATTATATTCTCTTTAAGGGAGAAATAGTGAGAAGGTGTTAGTAAAATTATTTTATTTATATCGGGTTTTAATGTATCAAAAAAGAGTTTAATTAGAGAGCTAGAGTAGTATAAGCCTGCATGAGGGACTACACCAAATATGTCTTTATTATCTGTCTTAGGAGAGCTTTTAGTTAGTTTTAGTAGTTCTCCTTTATCACTTGGATACCATAAACCATTAAATTTAAGTTCTCTAATCATATTTATATTATATCACAATCATTATTTTTGTGTGGTTAATTTTATTTAGGATAAAAAATGTATTAAATTTATAAACATGATAATAAGTGAATTTTCTATAAATTTTATAAAATTATAATGTAATTTGTATTCTTGCATTTTAAAACTTTGACAAGTTAACTCTTTATAAATACTCTATCTATAGATATGTTTTATATAAAATGCATTTTTATATATAGCGAATAAGAAAATAGGAGTATTTTTTTGAAAAATATAAATGATAATGAAAAAGATTTAGATATTAAAGATAGATTGAGTAAACTTGAAT
The DNA here is from genome assembly GCA_028532815.1 of Pleomorphochaeta sp. Lineage (GTDB taxonomy): Bacteria > Spirochaetota > Spirochaetia > Sphaerochaetales > Sphaerochaetaceae > Pleomorphochaeta. Next base: position 9,690 of record JAQQAS010000051.1, on the reverse strand, counting down.
ATGAAGTAACTCAAAATGGGGCTACAGAACCACCTTTTACAAGTGAATATTATAATAGCAATGATAAGGGGTTATATGTTGATATAGTTTCAGGAGAACCTTTGTTTTTATCTAGTGAAAAATTTGATAGTGGTTGTGGATGGCCAAGTTTTTCGAAACCTATAAGTGAAGAAGTTATTAAGTACAATAAGGATGATTCATACAATATGGATAGAATTGAAGTTAAATCAAAAGCTGCAGATTCTCATCTTGGCCATGTATTTAATGACGGACCAATAGAAAAAGGCGGGCTAAGATATTGTATAAATGGAGCAGCTTTAAGATTTATTCCTTTAGAGAAATTAAAAGAAGAAGGATATGAGCAATATTTAAAGTTTTTTAAATAATTTGTATTTATTTTTCATATTCCCTGCTAAATGGTATACCTTGCTTTTAGATATATAATTTAAAATTTACACTTATATTTTTGTTATTTAACTTGATAATTGTTGAAAAATTTTACTATTTAAACAATTTATTGTAATTATTGATGATTATCTAACAAAAAATACTTGATTGTAAAACTGTTGAAATGCTAGTCTAGTGTGGATTTATTTAAAATATATATTTAAAAAGGATGAACATGAGTAATTTAAAAGGTAACGAACTTAAATCTTCAACAAGAGGTAAGTTTTCAGGAAAGATGGGATATGTTTTATCGGTGGCAGGATCAGCAGTTGGTTTAGGAAACATTTGGAGGTTCCCATATTTAGCTGCTAAGTACGGTGGTGGTACTTTTCTTTTAGTATATCTAATTCTTATGATAACATTTGGTTATGCTTTGATAATCTCAGAGACAACTCTTGGTAGAATGACTAGAAAAAGCCCAGTTGGTGCTTTTCAAAGTTTTGGTAATAACAAATCTTTGAAGATTGGTGGTTGGATAAATGCAATTATCCCAATAATTATCGCACCTTACTATTGTGTTATTGGAGGCTGGGTTCTTAAATACCTAGTAGAATATGTTAAAGGTAATACTGTTGGAGTTGCTCATGAAACGTATTTTACACACTTTATTGGTAATGGAGCTTCCGTTGAATTTTACTTTATTATTTTCGCTTTAATTACAACCATGATTGTTCTCTTTGGTGTGAAAAGAGGTGTAGAGAGAGTTTCAAAAATTACAATGCCTTTACTTTTAATTTTAGCTGTTATAGTTACAGTATATTCAGTTACAAGAGAAGGGGCTATGGAAGGTGTAAAATATTTTTTAATCCCTGATTTTAGTAAATTATCATTAATGACTGTAGTTGCAGCTATGGGGCAGCTTTTCTATTCTCTATCTATTGCTATGGGTATTTTATATACTTATGGATCTTATCTCGAAAAAGATGTTGATATAGAAGCTTCGACAGCACAGATTGAGATATTTGATACTGGTGTCGCTATTTTAGCAGGTCTTATGATTATTCCAGCGGTATTTGCTTTCTCATCAGGTCAACCAACAACTTTAAACGCTGGTCCTTCTCTTATGTTTATTACAATACCAAAAGTATTTGCTAGTATGGGACTAGGTGGACCTGTAGGCTTTGTTTTCTTTTTATTAGTTTTCGTTGCTGCTATTACTAGCTCTATTTCTCTTGCTGAAACTAGTGCTTCCACCTGTGAAGATCAATTTGGATGGAGTAGAAAAAAGAGTACTATTGTTGTTACTATAATAATTATCATTTTAGGCTCTCTTTCTGCCTTAGGTTTTAGCACTTTAGATTTTATTACAATTATTGGAATGAATTTCTTAGATTTCTTTGATTTTATTACTAATTCTGTTTTAATGCCAATTGCAGCTTTAGCAACCTTGTATCTTATTCTAAAGTTTGTTGGATTAGATAGAATTGCAAAAGAGGTTGAAATATCTTCTAAATTTAAGAGAAAAGGCCTTTATAATTTCTTTATTAAATACTTAGATGCTGTTTGTTTAATTATTATTTTAATTAGTTCAGTTGCTAACGTATTTGGAATAATTAAGCTATAATAAAATAAAGTAATAATTGTTAATTTAAATCTCCAATATATCTCATTTTGTTTGAGAGTACTTGGAGATTTTTTTTGATATTGATTAATTATTTTAAAATTTTCCAAATAAGAGGAAATACGGGTGCAACTCTTTTTTTATAAAATTCTTTATACAAAGGATATTTATTTTGACTTATATTTTCAGTAAATATAACGGATCCAATAAATAGAGTAGTTAATAAAAGGGGCCCAATTAGTGTCCAATTGATAAATGAGTTAATTGTTGAGCTACATAAAAAATAAATAGAATACCAAAAGCCAAGTTCTCCTAAGTAATTTGGATGTCTTGAAATGGAGAAAAGCCCGCTTGATAAAAATCCTTGTTTATAATCTTTTTCTAATTTTTCTCTTTTAGTTAATCTTCCATATTTTGATTCTTGGAAAATCCACTGCTGTTGATCTGCTATTGTTTCTAATACTACAAATAAAATTGCTATAATTGAAAAAATATATGTATATTTATTAGCCCTTATGGGTTTGCTTGATAATAAATATAAAGGGAGTGTGAATGCGATAAATAGTATTTGTTGGTAAAAAGCTATAAACAATAAGCTAAAGAGTTGCCATTTAAATGGTGAGTTTATTTGTTTTCTTAAATAAGCCCATCTATAGTCTTCAGTTTCACTGTAGCCACCTTTTCTAGCAAAATTAAAGCTAAGTCTAAGTCCCCAGAAAATTATTAGAATAGATATAGTTAATAACACTTGATTTGGTGTTTTAAAATAGTAAAATAAAGAAATTACAATAGGAAGGGTACTCCAAAGTCTATCTGTCCATGAATATTCTTTTGTTAATAAGTTAAAAACATAAGTAATTGTTGCACTGAATAATATTAAATAAGTAACACTTATTAATGGATTTGATGAAATTTTAAATGCAATTATACTTATACAAACAATTAAAGCAAAAAATAGAAGTATCTGTTTATTTCTTTTCATATCAAAATATTATATTTGACTATAATGCTATTAGCAATAGAATTTTTTAAAAATATTAGAAGTGTTAAATTGTTATCTTTAATATATTTATTTCAAAAAGCTAATTGAGATTTTTTTGAATTTTGATATATCCTAATGATAAAATAAAAATAATCATTGCCATGAATTCTAATATATTAAGCCAAATTAGTGAAAAGCTCTGATATTCAAGACCTCCTGGAATCAAAAATGCAGCAAATAATGGATTAAATAATTTGGGAGCAAAAGCTGGCATAGGTTGTAGTAATATTCCTTGAGCAGCATTTTTATATAATATAAATGGAGAAATATTTGAAAATAAGGAATACATATTTTCTGCGATTAATCTAGAATTAGTTATCCCAAAGCTTATCAGCAATATTAATGGTGCCCATAAAACTACAATAATAAAATATACTAAAATTGAAAAAAACAATGATTGTTTGCTTTTTGCAGTTTTTAGTGATAAAAACATAGAAATAATGTACCAAAGTGTAGAATAGAGAATGCTTAATAAGTAGAAGGCTAAAATTCTCATTAATTCCATTGCTCTTATGTCTATTTTGTAAATTATTGAAGATGAGGTTACTAAAAAGAAAAATAAAATAAATAGCAATATAGAGAAAGTTATCATAATTGCTAAGGCTTTAGAAAAAAGTAATATTTCTTTTTGACTATTATTATAGTATAGATCTTTATTCTTTTTATTCATAAAATCAGATGAAAAAGTATCAAATCCAAAGGCTATTGAACATAGAGGTAAAATTACAGCTAATAAAATTGTAAAAGAAGGGATAAAATATAATTGAGTTGTAAAAACTTGTAGCAGCAATAATTTGGGTCTTCCAAAAGTATTATTTGCTGAAAAGGAGAGGTAATATAAACTAAATAGCGCAATTAGGATAAATGAAAAGGTAATTATAAAAAATCTTTTTGATTTGAATATTTTGGTTAATTCATTTATAAAGACATTCCAAAATTTATTTCTCCAAGTTGTATTTTCAACCATATTCCCTCACTTTTTTTTTACCTTATTTGCTTCTTTTTATATTTATAAAATAAAAATTACTCTCAAAAATATTTTGCAAAATTTAAATATATACTTTTTTGTTAAATCTCTATTCTTTTTATGTGTATTTTATGGAGAAAATCTTTGTATTTGCAATCTTTAAAGTAGAATCTCCATTATTCTATATAAAACAGTTTATAAAATCCATATAATTACATATTTCTTCATAAAACAATTTAGATTGCCATATCAAATTTGTTTATTTATAAATTTCTTAAAATTTGATTGTGTTACGGTTTCCTTTTTTAGAAAGTTAGTTTAGACTAATTATATAAAGAACCTTTATCTATTTGTTCTTATATTTTTTATCCATTTGAAGTTCTTTTAATTATATATTTATATATATCAGCAATTATTTAATTATGAGATAAGTAAATTTCAGAGAGGAGAGTGTTAGATGAAAAATAAATTAGTCTTACTTAGACATGGACAGAGTATATGGAATCAAGAAAACTTATTTACTGGTTGGACAGATATTGATTTATCTGAAAAAGGAATTATAGAAGCTAAAGAAGCTGGTTCTTTGTTAAAAAAAAGTGGCATTAAATTTGATATTTGTTATACATCCTATCTAAAGAGAGCAATTAATACATTACATTTAGCCTTAAATGAAATGGACTGTCTTTGGTTAGATGTAATTAAATCTTGGAAATTAAATGAAAGACATTATGGTGGATTGCAAGGTGAAAACAAAGTTGATATGGCAAAAAAAGTTGGTGAAGATCAAGTGCTAATCTGGAGACGCTCTTTTGATACTAAACCACCACTGTTAGATAAAACAGATAAAAGAAATCCTGCTTTTTTAGAAATGTACAATAAAGTGGATAAAACATTGCTTCCACTTGGTGAAAGTCTTGAGGATACTATTAATCGAGTTATTCCTTATTATAAACAAGAAATTGAACCTAGGCTAAAAGCTGGAGAAAATATCTTAATCACAGCTCATGGTAATTCTTTAAGAGCATTAGTTATGTATTTAGATAAAATGAGTAAAGAAGCTATAGTTGGTGAAAATATACCAACTGGTATCCCATTAGTATATTCTTTTAATGATGATTTTAGTGTTAAAAATAAAGAGTACTTAGGCGATTCATCGCTAATTGAAGAAAAGATTAATAGTACTGCGAATCAAGGCAGTATTGGTAAATAGAAGAACAGTTTTTATAAAATAAATATTTTGTTATTTTATGGCAGTACTTTTTTGTAACTGCCATAGCTTATAATTAAGAAATTATTGTAGAAAATGAGATTAAATATTTTAGAAATGATATTAGTACTTCAATCTCTTTAATTCACGTTGTGCATCTTTTTTCAAATCTCTTTCTTTTATTACATTTTTCTTATCATGAAGAGCTTTACCACGTGCTAATCCTATTTCCATTTTTATGATATTGTTTTTTAAATAAACTTTAGTTGGTACAAGAGTTAAGCCTTTTTCATCTACTTTTCTCTTAAGTCTTTTTATCTCGCTTTTGTGAGCTAATAGTTTTCTTTTTCTATCTGGATCATGGTTGAAGATAGATCCTTGTTTATAAGGTTGAATTGTAAATTGGAGTAGTAATAGTTGTCCATTTTCGATAACTACATAACTATCAGTAAAAGAAAAACGTCCTTCTCTCATACTTTTAACTTCAGTACCTTCTAAGCTCATTCCACATTCAAGGGTTTCAACCATTTCGTAATTGAAAAAAGCTTTTTTATTTTTATTTAATAATTTATCATTACTAGATTTGTCTTTCATTCATCAATCCTATTTTAATTTTTATAAGCAATTCTAAATCCCATATACTCGAAACATGCAGATTTATCCATTGCACCAACTCTGTTTATATCTACAGAATTGTTTAGTAAGGAACCACCTTTAACAACTATATCATAGTCATAATTATTTTGTAGTTCACTAGTTATTTCACTTCTGTCTTCAATTAGTCTGTTAAGAGCAAAATATGGAGTTGAAGTAAATTCCCAAACTCCTCCTAACATTAAATCAAATTGATTATCATAAGACTTTGTTGCAATAAGTGATGAACTATATGAGTTTTCTTTGTAGTTTGTTGAAGCAAGAGCTGCAGCACTCCATTCAACCTCACTTGGTATATAGATTTCTTTATTAGTTTTTTCACTTAACCACTGACAGAAAGCCTGAGATGCATAATAACTTATATTTCTAATTGGCTCAAGAGATGGAAAAGTTGGGGATAATGTAATCCCTGATAAATAGTTGTCATCAACAAGACCTTGTTCGATTAAAGCTTGTTTATTACTTTTTGACCAAGTTGGATTGTCAACAACAAAAAGAGAATAAAGATAATTGGAAATTGGAGCTTTAGAGATATATACACTATCTTTTAGACCAACATTAATACCAGCTTCATTGATATTGGGATAAGAACTGTAAGTTGAATCTCCCATTACAAAATCAATTGGATCAATTCTTAGTGTATTTATAACAGCAATATCCTGGACTTTCAATGAAGAAGGTGTTGCAATTATCTCTTTATCAACAAATGAAATACCGATAATAGATGAATCTTGTTCAAAAACTCTTTGAGCTGCTTCTAATGAAGGAGTACTATCTATAGACAAATAATCATAAGCTTCTTTTGCATCATTTAACATTTCTACTGAGCTTATGAAACTGCTTGCTAAACTTAGTGAAGATTTTATTTTATCTTCACTGAGATTAAATGCTTTTGCATCTTTAGCTAGTTGAGTAAAATAGGGGATATAGTTTGTTACAGAGGTAAATTCTAAAATGGAACTTTGATTTATTATCAGTTGAATATCATTATTTATTATTTTTTCAATTTTTTCATCAGTTAGTTGATTTAATTCTAATTCAACATCTTGATAGCGATGAATAAGATATGTGAAAAAAACTGGATGAGATACATTTATTGTGTCTTTTGCAATAATTTGTGAAGCTTTTTTATAAATAACTTCATGCTCCCCACTACTTATAAATTCTTGTGCAGGAGTTCCACTTATGTAATTATCATCAACATATACTCCAACATTATCAATTTCACTTGTGAAATTAACAAATTTTCCACCATTTAAAATTCCTGGTAAAAATCCAATTAAAAAAACGATAAGTAAAACTACAATAATAGCAAGAGTTAAAATATAAACTCCAGGTCTAATTGAACCAATTTTAGGTAACACAACATCATCAATCTCAGGCAAATCTTTAATATCTTTCATATCTTACAAATTACTTATACCTTTAATCCTTGTCAACTCTTTTAGATTATTGTATTGTTGATATCATGAGTTTATTAATTGAAAAAGTTGAAAAAATTACTATAAAATATTTAACAAAAAGAAAAGCAATCAAAATATATACTAAAGAGCACCCTATAAAAAGAACTGTATGGGGAGAAGTAAAAGGGTGGATAGACGCTCTTGTGTTCGCTGTTGTAGTTATTTTGATTATAAATCAATATATTTTCCAATTATTTGTCATCCCAACTCCTTCAATGGAAAAGACTATGTTGGTCAAAGATAGAGTTTTTGTAAATAAAAATATTTACGGATTAGAAATTTGGCCTGGTGGTCCTAAATTAGGTTCATCAAAGCGTGTAGTAAAAAGAGATAATATTATAACATTTTATAACCCAGAATATGAATCAAAGGGACCAATCTTTGATGTAGCTGCACAAATGCTTTTTTCTGCAACTTTTTCTCTTGTAAACATTGATAAAAATGAGGATGGAACTCCAGCTGAAAGATTATATGTAAAGCGAGCTGCTGCAATGCCAAACGATACAGTAACTTTTGAAAATGGTAATGTTAAAATTAGACTTGCAGGAACAACAGAGTTTGTTGATGAAATGAAATTTAGAGAAGAAAATGGTTATAGCGATGGTCCAAATAGATTAATTGATGACTCATATTATTCTTCATTAAAAGCTTGGGCTGCTTTAATAGCATACCAAGATAAAGGGTTAAATAATTCATCTTATATTCCTTCTACTTATTTAACTGAATATCAAAAGCTTAGTGATACTACATATCCAAAAGATATGTATGAATTTATGAAGACTAAATATACTACTGAATATAAAATAGATCCAAGTGATTTTACTGCTAGAAGTAATGCTAATAGTTATAGTAACGGTATTAGTGTACCTGAAAATTATATACTTCCTTTAGGTGATAATAGAGATAATTCCCATGATGGTAGATATTTTGGTCCGGTATCACAAGATACAGTTATAGGTAGAGTTTTCTTTAGATTCTGGCCATTAAATAGAATTAGTTATCTAGGAAATAAATGATCGATTTCAAATATTTAAAACTGTTAAATAATCAAGAATCTCTTTCTCTTTATGTTCATATCCCTTTTTGTCAAAGCAAATGTTATTACTGTGCTTTTTATAGTGAAGATAGTTCTTGTTGGGATGAAGAGAATATCAAACTATATTTAGATAAACTTCATAAAGAGCTAGATTTATTAAAGTTAAATTACTCTAAAACTTTTGAAACTGTGTTTATTGGTGGGGGAAATCCTGGAGTTCTTTCTGTTGAACAACTTAGGGCTTTACTTATAAATATAGGGCCATCTAAAGAAACAACTTTTGAGATTAATCCTGAATCTTTAACAAATGAACACCTTTCTCTTTTTAAAGAAGGTCTAGCAACTAGAGTATCTATAGGAATACAGTCTTTTAACGACAATATTTTAAAGATCCTAGGTCGTGGTGCTAGAAAAAAAGATAATTTAAATGCTCTTGAATTTTGTAATAAATTAGATTTACTAAATATTGATATAAGTAATAATTATTTTATCAAAAATAATATTATAAAGGCTGAAGAATATTTATCTTTTGGAGTAAAAATTAAATATTCCTTTGATTTAATGAGTGCTTTACCAACTCAGAAATTACAAGATTGCATAGAAGATATTAATATATTAATAAACAATTGCAGTCTTAAACATCTTTCTCTTTATTGCTTAAGCGTTGAAGAGGGAACGTATTTATATTCCTTGGTAAAAAATCAACAAATCAAAAAAAATAGTGATTTATTCGAAAAAGATATCTTAGAAAATTTATGGAATTATTTAAATACTTTAGGGTTTCACCATTATGAAATATCAAATTTTGCTAAAGATGATAATAAATGCTTACATAATTTAAGATATTGGACCTTATCTCCATATATATCATTAGGAAGTTCAGCAGCCTCAACAATTTATGATAATGATAAATTAATCCGCCTTACAAATATTTCTAATAAAGAAAATTATATTAAGAGCAAATTATTTGATTATTATAAAGAAGAAATTTTAGATAAAAATCAATTTTTAGATGAGTATTTAATTGTATCTCTTAGAAATAAGAAAGGATTGAATTTTAATTATTTAAATAATAAATTTAATATTTCAAAAGATGCTGTAACTAAAGCCTTTTCGAAAATTGATACTAATTATTATATGATTAGCAATGATGCTATTTCTCTGAATGAAGATGGATTTTTACTTTTAGATACCATTATTTTAGATATTTCTATAGGATTAAATAGCTTAAAATAATAATATTTTTAATGACTTAAATAATCTGTTTTTTTTATAAATAGTAGATTGACGGACTTTAAGTAAATTCTTATTAT
>JAQQAS010000050.1 GCA_028532815.1 Pleomorphochaeta sp. | reverse complement strand
ATTTTTGTATGTAAATTTTTGTATATTTATTTAATATATATGAATAAAAAATAATTTTGTTTACTGTACCTAAAAAATTATTAATTTTAAAATTGGCTATTTAGAGTTAAATAACCCTAAATATACTTGATTTTTTTCAGTTATCTTAGTATTTTAAAAGTGTACCCTTTAGGTATAAAACCTAAGGGGGTGTACCGGTTTCGACTGGCGTAGATCAGGCCAGTGGCTGCAAGCGGAGCGCCAACTCCCAAAACTAGCAAACAAAATTAACTGCTAAAAAAGACGAAGAATACTTCGAAACTGCAGAATACGCTTTCGCTGCTTAATTGTAGTTAGCGTACAGGCTTTTAGGGTGCCGCTCTTAACTCTAAGATGCTTGTAACAATAGGAGCTTACTTTTATAATTGCTGGCGCAATAAAAGGACATTTTAGTCAGCTTGGATAGAACGTAGTTTGTTAATGTGCAATGTTCTATCGACAATTACTCATTAACTAAGCTTGTAGACGTCAGTGGGTGGCACGTTAGGACGGGGGTTCGAATCCCCCCACCTCCACTATTAAAAACTGTTTTAAGATTTATTCTTTTAACAGTTTTTTTATTTTTCTTCATCATTTAATTAAAGCTCATATTAATTTTTTCTTGATTAATAAAACTTCCTACCCCATATTGTAAATAAGAGTATTTAAAACTTACGTCAAATTTAAAATACTTCTAAAAAGGAGAGTCAAGTGATGGATAATAAAATACAAGCTTTATTGATTGATAGTCATGGTAACCATAAAGAACTTCAATTTAATTCTCAAAACAAAATAAAGCCTTCCGAAAATCTGCTTTGGATTGATCTAGATTATAATTATGAATTAAATCATAAATGGCTTCAGCAGCAAAGCAATGTAGATCCTCTAGTAATAGCAGCTCTTTTAGCAGAAGATACTAGGCCTAGATATTTTACACATAATGATGGATTACTTTTAATTCTTAGAGCTGTAAACTTAAATGTTGGGGCAGCACCTGATGATATGGTATCCTTAAGAATTTGGATTGAAGAAAAAAGAATAATCACTATATGGAGACGTAAGGTTAAAGCAATCAGTGATTTAAAAAATGATATAATGAATGAAAACGGTCCTAAAACTGAAGGTGAATTTTTGGCTCAACTTACTAAGTACATATCAATTAGGATGGACGAATCTATAAATAGTATTTTAAATCAAGTTGAAGAACTAGAAGATAAAGTATTTGATAATAGAGATAAACCCCTAAGAACTGTAATTAGTGAACTTAGAAGACAAATTATTAAATTAAGAAGATATTTATCACCTCAGTTAAATGTAATTTCAAAGTTACAAACAGAAGGTATGCATTTTTTAAAAAAGGATGAGATAGCAATATTAAGAGAGACTCTAGATATCTTAACTAGATATGTTGAAGATTTGGATGCAGCTAAAGAGAGAATAGCTGTTACACAGGATGAACTAGATAGTCAAATTTCAAGCAAAATGAATAAAACGATGTACTTACTTTCTATTGTTACTGTAATTTTCTTACCATTAAGTCTAATAACTGGTCTTCTTGGTATAAACGTTGACGGTATTCCTAAAGCACATCACCCTTTAGCATTCTTATTTGTCTGCATTTTCCTTATATTAATTGCCATAATTGAGATTATTTTCTTTAAAAAGAAAAAATGGATGTAGTAAATAATTCTTCACAATAAAAATTTCTTTTTAAATTGTGAAGAATTTCATTATTTTATTAAAGAATTACTTAATTTAAATCAAAGATAACATTACATCTCGTAAAAAGTATCCACTATCTTTAATTATTCTCTTACAATTATTTTGATAATCTACATATGTAATTCCAAACCTTTTTGAATAGCCATACGCCCATTCGAAATTGTCGAGAAGAGACCAGGCAAAATAACCTTTAAGAGGAATTTTCTCTTCTATAGCCTTTTTGCAATATAATAAATGTTGTCTAAAGTACTCAATTCTATCAGTATCGTGGACTCTCATATCAGATGTTAATATATCATTACATGCCATTCCATTTTCTGTAATATAAATATCGATATTATCTGTATCATTGTTTAGAGTTCTCAAAAATCTCAACAATCCTTTTGGAACAATACTCCATCCCATTTCTGTAGTTTTTTGCCAACTATTAACTTCTTTCATTTTAAATGGAGAATTTTCATCATATTTAACTAAACTCTCACTATAATAATTCATGCCAATGAAATCTATTTTTTGATTGATATTATTTAAATCATCTTTTTCAATAGGAATTTTCAGCTTTAACATTGATTCAATTTGAGAAGGATATTCTCCTTTAAAAATGGGAGATATAAAAATATCAGTTTGACAAGCTTTTGCAAAGTCAGCTATTAAAACATCTTCTTTTAATTTACTTGCAGCTTGAGGGTAAATAGTATTTATTGTAATACCAATTTTACCTTCGATATTAAGTTTTCTAAATTCTTGTACTGCAAGCCCATGAGCTAGATTTAAGTGGTGAGCACTAGTAATAGCTTCATTTAAATCTTGATGACCGGGTGCATGACGACCTTGATAGTGAGACACTATGCTTGAACAGAAAGGTTCATTTAAAGTAATCCAGTTTTTAACTTCACTAGAATATTCTTTAAAACAGAATTTAGCGTAATCTCTAAACGCATATGCACATTCTCTATTTGTCCAATCCCCGAGGGCTGAAGGTAAATCCCAATGATATAATGTTACATATGGTGTGATATTATTTTTTAGAAGTTCTTCTAAGAGAGAATGGTAATAATCCACTCCTTCTCTATTTATTTCTTTTACACCATTTGGAAAAATTCTAGACCAAGCAAAAGAAAATCTATAAGCACTGAAGCCTAATTCTTTTAAAATAGCTATATCTTCTTTATATCTATGATAAGAATCACAAGCAATATCACCATTTTCATTATTAAATATTTTGCCTGGGGTATGAGAAAAATCATCCCAGATAGTTTTACCCCTTCCTCCTTCATTAACTGCTCCTTCAATTTGATAAGCTGCAGTTGCACATCCAAAAACAAAATTATCTTTAAACACTAAGTCATTCAAAATTATGCTCCTTTTTATAACTCATTTGAGAATATATTTATAAATCCATTTTTTTATATCATTAGATATTTCTATTATTAAACACTTACAATTAGAATTCAATGACAAAAAAAGAATATCATTATTAGATATTTTCAAAAGTAGAAATTAATTCGTCAATTTTTGTATGTTTTAAACAAACATAGTTAAATTCTCTTACGATTTTGTTGTTTTCTATATCAAATGTATCTAAACCACTATTTTGAATAATAGATTGATAGGCAAAGGTAATACCTAAATTATTATTAATAAGTTGTTTTATTAATTCAAAATTACTTATGCAATGAACTTTTTTAAAACTATCGAGTGAATAATTATTTCTTATAAGTTCTTGTTCAAATATTAATCTAGTTCCAGATCCTTTTTCTCTTATAATTAAATTTTCTTCAAAAATATCTTCAAAACTAACGCATCTTTTCGAAAAAGGATGGTCTTTTGAACATACTCCAAGGAAAGGTTCTTTTCTAAATAATCTATAATCATAACTATTTTTATTAAAAACACCTTCTATTATCAAAAGATCCAATTCATTATCATTTAACTTCTGTAATAAAGATTTTGTATTATCTATTACAAAAGTTATAACATAGTTGTTTTTGATTAATTTAATTATTTTATCGTTAATTACGTAGTTGCCGATTGTTTTAGTAGCACCAATCCTTATTGATTTTACTTTGGATTTACTTAGCTCTTGTTCTAAGTACTTCTCATTGTTAATAATTGTAGCCAAATGTTTTTCAAGAAGAGAGGCAGAAGGTGTTTTGTATAATTTTTTTTTATCATACACAAATAATTTTGTATCATAATATTGCTCTAGAAGTTGTATATGTTGAGTTACAGAAGGTTGACTCATATTTAGCATCTCAGCTGTTACTCTATAATTCATTGTCTTACACAAAGTCATAAATGTTCTTATCTTATAATCGAGCATATGTACCTCATAAAAATTTTTTATCAATAAATCAAAAACTATTATTTTATTTTATTAACATTTTTTGCTATATTCAACAATCAATAGGAGAAAATGATGAATTTTATAAAAGAGAACTTAAAAGGTTTTATATTAGCTATTTTAATAGCAATTCCAGCCTTTATAATTGGAGCAAAATTTCCACTAATTGGGGGACCAATACTTGCTATAATTTTTGGCATGATTTTAAATCCTTTAGTAAAAGATAAATCAAGTTATGAAAAAGGAATAAGATTTACTTCTAAAAAAATATTACAATATGCTGTAATTCTTCTTGGTTTTGGATTAAATCTAAATGTAGTATTAGAGACAGGAAAACAATCATTACCAATTATTGTATCAACAATTACTACTTCATTATTAATTGCTTATTTCTTAAGTAAAGCTTTCAAAATTGATAGTAAAATTGCAACTTTAGTTGGAGTTGGCTCTTCTATTTGTGGTGGTAGTGCAATTGCAGCAACAACTTCTGTTATAAATGCAGATGATGATGAGGTAGCAACGGCCCTTTCTGTAATATTCTTTTTCAATGTTCTAGCTGCTATAATATTCCCTCAACTTGGTGTTTTATTAAATTTTAGTACTGAAAGTGGAAATGCATTTGGGATTTTTGCAGGAACTGCAATAAATGATACATCATCTGTTACAGCTGCTGCCTCAACCTGGGATAGTATGTTTAATTTATCAACACAAACTCTTGATAAAGCTGTAACTGTTAAACTAACTAGAACTTTAGCTATTATTCCAATTACTTTAGTTTTAGCATTTATTCAAACTAAAAAAACAAAAACAACAGAAATTTATAACTGGAAAAAAATATTTCCACTATTTATCATTTATTTTATAATTGCTTCTTTAATTACAACTATATTAACTAATTTTGGAGTTGATCAAAGTGTTTTTTCACCTTTTAAAACTTTAAGTAAATTCTTTATCATCATGGCAATGGGAGCCATTGGATTCAACACTAATTTAGTTAAGTTAATTAAAAAAGGTGGAAAACCAATTTTTCTAGGATTCACTTGTTGGATTGGTATAACTATAGTTAGTCTATTTATGCAACATGCATTAAATATTTGGTAATAAAAAAAATGAGGTGCCATTTGGCACCTTAAATTTTTTTTTATATTGGAAGTCCCATAAATATATAAAATCCTCCACCAATTATTCCACTTAAAAGTAGAACTAATATTGGATTCACTTTTTTTATTGCCATAAAATATAAGGCACATAAGAATATTATAATTGCATATATATTAAAACTATTTAATTCAGTTCCAAAAACAGCAATTAAAAATATTGAAATTCCAGCACTTAAAATCATAGCAACTACAGCAGGTCTAAGACCAGCTAGGACACCTTCTAATAAATAGTGTTTTTTATATTTATTATATAAAAATCCTAACGCAGCTACAAATAGAATAGATGGTAGTATACACCCTAAAGTTGCAACAATTGCTCCTTTAATTCCAAACAAATGGATTCCAACAAAGGTTGCACTATTTACAGCAATTGGACCAGGAGTCATTTCTGCAATAGCAATAAGGTCTGTAAATTCACTCATACTCATCCAATTATTAAGTGTAACAACTTGTTGTTGAATTAGTGGTAAAGCTGCTAAACCTCCACCAAAGCTAAATGCTCCAATTTGTAGAAAACAAAGAAATAAAGCGAATAATGTCATTACTTAACTCCTTTTTTTTGTTTATAGAGAGCATAAAACCCACCAAGAACAGCACAAGATAAAATAACTAAGATGATATTAACATTCATAAAATATGTTACTAAAAAGGCTAATACCATTATAATGATAAAGTAAACTTCTTTTTGCTTTATAATGTTTAATCCTAGTTGAATAACAACAGAGATGATAATAGCAGCGATTGCAGGTTGCATTCCTTTCAAAAAAGCACCTACATACACATTTTCTTTGAATTGATTGTAACCAACAGAAATTGCAGACAAAATTATAAAAGGTGGTAAAATAGTACCAAAAATTGAAACAATTGCCCCAGGTATTCCTCCAACTTTGTACCCAACTAATATAGATCCATTAACTGCAACAGCTCCAGGAGAGGATTGAGCAATAGCAACAAGATTTAACATCTCCTCTTCATCAATCCATTTTAATCTATCAACAAATTCATTCTTCATTAATGATACAATTACGTACCCTCCCCCAAAGGTGAAAGCACTAAGTGTAAACATTATTCTAAATAGTTTAAAATAATCTTTCTTTTTCATATAATTCCTTCAAGAGACACTATATATCATTTCATTATATATGTAAAATATAATATATTAATAATAATTATAACTATTTTCTTATAGGATACAAAAATGACATTACGACATCTTAACATATTCATTTCTGTTTGCGAGAACAAAAGTACAGTTGCGGCTGCCGAAAAATTACATATAGCCCAACCTTCTATCAGTTTTGCAATAAAAGAGATTGAATCTCACTATGGAATTAAATTATTCGATAGGATTTCAAGAAAATTGATATTAACAGAAGAAGGAAAAGTCTTTTTATATCAAGCAAGAGAAATAATTAATAAAGTGAATCAATTAGAATCGTCCCTTAAAGATTGTGATTTAACAAAAAAAATAAAACTTGGATGTAGTACAACAATAGCTATTTTCTTACTTCCTGAAATCTTAAAGAGATTTGAAACTTCAAATTCTAAAGTCAAAATTGAATTAATAGTTAGAGATTCTAATACTTTAGCTGATTTAGTACTAAAAAATGATATAGATATAGCTTTAATTGAAACACCTGTAAATAAAAAAGACATAATATATACTTCTTTCTACTGTGATTCTTTATTATTATTTTTGTCAAAAGACAATCCTCTCTCTAATAAAAATAATATAAAGTTATTAGATATCGAAAATAATACTCTTATTCTTAGAGAAAAGCATAGCGCTGTTAGAAAATTAATAGACTCTATACTAATAGCTAATAATATTAAAATTGATGAAGTTTGGGATAGTACAAGTACCCAAGCTATAATCTCTTTAGTTGAACAAAATTTAGGTATAACAATATTACCATCTCTATGGGCTAATAATTTAAAAAACAATACCTACCTCATTGCTAAAGAAATAGAAGATATCTCATTAAAGAGAGCATATATGATAATACATCATAAAAACAAATATATTTCACCAACCTTAAAAGAATTAATTGATATCTGTAAGGCTAATTATTCTCAATAATATAAGAAGCTAATTGTTTGAATACTCGTAAACGGTTTTCAAAAAGATATTTGTAACTTGAACAAAATCTAAATTTATTATTACTATCTTTATATCTTGGACATCCACCTCTACACAGATATAAATAAGGACAAACTTTACAATCTTCATGAAGGTTGGGTGGATTTTTTATAAAATTAATTTCATCCCTTTTATTATCTAACTGAGTAAAAGTATTTTCATTAATATTTCCTAATAGATAGTCATCCAAACAGTAAAAATCACATGGAAAAACATCACCATTTGATTCAAAAACATATTGGACAGAACAAATTCCATTCATATCACAAGCTTCTGGAGGGTTACCTAAAAGAATAGAAACAAAATTATTAAATAGGCGAATTGAAACATTTTTATTTCTTTGTAAATCAGCTATCCAAAGATCAAATAATTCAACTAAAAATTTCCCATAAACACTAGGTGTTAAAAATTTATTTTCTTTATCTTCAAGTGGATCTAAACAAGCAATATATTGATGATATAGATATCCATCTTTTACTAAGTTAGTATAAATTTTTTCAATATTTTGAGCTACTTCATTAGTTACAACGCATAAAATATTATGATCTACTTTATGTTCACTTAAAGAGGATAAACCTTTTTTAACTTGCTTAGAACTTTTGCTTCCATCACTAAATTTTCTATGTAAATCATGAATTCTTGAAAATCCGTCAAATGATACACCAACAAGAAAATTGTGTTTTTTTAGAAAGGCTGCAAATTTATCATCAATTAAAGTTCCATTTGTTTGAAAACTATAACTTATTATATCATTCTCATTTTTATACTTTTCAACTAACGAAAAAAAATTTTCAAACCAAGAAAGAGAAGCAAGAGATGGTTCTCCCCCTTGAAATATATAATTTATATTATCAGAAGTATCATGAGCATTTTTTACAATATTTTCTATTGTATTAGAGTTCATGATTTTTCTCTTTTTATCTAATCTATTTTTCTCTTCATCTAAGTAAAAACAATAATCACAATTTAAATTACATAGACTTGAAGCTGGTTTGATCATTAAGGTTATTGGTTTTTTCATAATTTTCCTCAAGAAAATATTAGCCTTTTTATTAAAAGTATAAAAGGGGTCTCAAACCATTTTTGAGACCCCTAAACAAACAAATATTAATATTATTTTTTAGCCCTTTCAGCTTTTCGTTTATTATGAGTTTTCTCTATCGCTGTAACAATGGTATCGTAGCCTGTACATCTACAGAAATTACCAGATACTTGTTTTTTAATTTCATCACGAGTAAATTCTTCATCACTTTCAATTATTGGTAATGAACTCATTATAAAACCTGGTGTACAGAAACCACATTGAATAGCACCTTCATCGATAAAAGCTTGTTGGATATCTGAAATAGTTCCATCAAGAGTTGATAAACCTTCTAAAGTGGTAATATTTTTACCTTCTGCCCAAATTGCCATGTAAATACAAGAGTTATAAGTTTCACCATCAATTACAACAGTACAAGCTCCACACTCACCTACATCACAACCATGTTTAATACTATGTAGATGTTCTTCTCCTCTAAGTAGATCTGAAAGAGATGCTCTAGGATCAATATAATTTTCACGGACTTTACCATTAATTGTACAAGTTACTAGTTGTTTTTTCATTAGAATTCACCTCCAGCTTGTTCAATTGAAGATCTTAGGGCTCTTCTTGTAAGCTCTTTGATCAATTGAATTCTGAAATCTTTCGATGCTCTCCAAGAATTTCTAGGATTAACATCTGCCATTACAGCTTGAGATGCAGCCTCAAGCAATTCTTCACTAATTAGTTGACCTTTTAAGCTCTCTTCAGCACTTAAAGCTCTAAGAGGAACAGGACCTGCAACACCAAAAGCAATTCTTACTCTGTCAACTTTTTTCTTATCTTCAGTTAATCTAACATTAACAGAACAACCTAAAGTTGCAATATCCATAGCTCTACGCATTGAATATTTAATATATTTACCAAATGTGTTTTCATAAGAATCTTTTTTAATTCTTATACCAGTTAGCATTTCACCTTCTCTTAGATCAACACGTCCTGGACCTTTACTAAAATCGGCATAAGGGAGGATTCTAATTCCATCAACACTAGCAATTTCAAGAATTGCATCATAAGTTTTTAAAGTAGTTGCAGAATCAGCACTTGTAACACCGTTACAAATATTACCACCAATTGTTCCAATATTTCTAATTTGTGGTCCACCAATTTGATCTACGGCGTCCCCTAAGGTTGGGATATATTTCTTAATAATTGGATTATTTGTGATATGGGAGAAGCTAGTCAAAGGTCTAATTAAAATAGTACCATCATCTTCCATACAAATTCCTCTAAGTTCATCTAAGGTATAGATACTAATTACATCTCTACCTGCTAACCTACCTTCACGGCATTGGATTAAAATATCACTACCACCGGCTAAAAGCAAAGCATCTGGATGAGCTTTTTTCATCTCTAAAGCTTCTTTTACAGTTTTAGGTTGATATATATTATTAAAATCGTACATAATTTGTCTCCTTATTTAATTAAACCTGCTTTACTAAATTCTTCAAATAATCTTTGTGGATGTAAAGGAATAGCATTTACAGCAACGCCTGTAGCATTATATACAGCATTTCTTAAAGCTGGAGCAACTGGAATTACAGGAGGCTCTCCTAATGCTTTATTTCCATAAGGTCCACTTGGATCTTCAGGTTCAACAAAATCATAACCTAAATCAGGAGTATCTAATACAGTCATTAACTTATAATCTAATAAATTATCATTATTAGTTTTACCAGTTTTTGGATCAATAATTAATCTTTCATACAAGCCATAACCAATTCCCATACTCATACCACCATGAACTTGTCCTCTAGCAGTTTGAGGGTTAATAATTTTACCAGAATCATGAACATTGATTATTTTTAATATTTTTACACTACACATTGGAATATCAACTTCTACTTCAGCAAAACAACAACCTAATGCATATGTATTATCAGAACAGTGATGAGTTTCTTCAGCACTGATGTGGTTAGAGTTTTCTAGAGAATAACAAGCTTCCATTGCAACTTCTTCTGTTGTTAAATATTTCTCTCTTGTACCAACATGAACTATATTATTATCTTCAATATCTAAATCAGAAGGATCTCTATTTAACATATAGCCTGCAAATTCACAAATCTTTTTCTTTAAGGAGAGAGCAGTTTTCTTAACTGCCATACCAGAAACATAAGTTTGTCTTGAAGCATATGCACCCGTATCATAAGGAGTTACATCAGTATCTTGAGTTGAAATTAAATTTACTTTATCTAAAGTAAAACCTAAAGTTTCTGCTGCCATTTGAGAGAATACTGTATCTGCACCTTGTCCAATTTCAGTAGCACCCATTTGTACTTGTGTAGATCCGTCTTGGTTAAGAACCATTCTAACAGCACTTGTTTCAAGAGCTATTGGATATACCCCAGTTTTATAACAGAAAACAGCCATTCCAACACCACGTCTTATATCGCCTGTTTGATTTTTGTATTCTTCAATTTTTTGATCCCAGTTAACATATTCCTTACCACGGGTAATACATTCATCAAGACCAGAGGAGTGACAAGCAATTGTTGTAAAAGGATCAACAAACCCAACTTGCATCATATTATCTCTTCTAAATTGAACCTTATCAAATCCAGCTTTTTGACAAATATCATCAACATGTGCTTCTAGAGCAAAACCGATTTGAGGAATTCCATAAGCTCTCATTGCTCCAGCTGTAGGCAAATTAGTATAAACAGTATAAGCATCACCTTTAATTGCACCAACAGGATACATCATTCTAAAGCCATTTACAGCATTAGCAACTAAAGCGTGAGCATGAGATGCATATGCACCTTGAGTTGAATAAGCTTTTATTTTTCTTGCAGCAAAAGTTCCATCTTTTCTAACATAACTTTCGATAAAGAATTTCATAGCATGACGGGTTCTAGTACAAACAAAAGTTTCTTCTCTTGTATAGAATAATTTAACACATCTACCACCAACAACTGATGTTAAGAAAGCATTTAAAGGTTCAGTAAGAGCATCTTGTTTATTACCAAAACCACCACCAATGTAAGGTTTAATAACTCTAATTTTTCCCATACCACAATCAAGTGCTTGAGATATAACACGACGAATAATATGAGGAATTTGGGTTGATGATACTACAATAATTCTTCCAGATTCCATATAAGCATAGGAACCAGCATTTTCAATGTGACAGTGACTTACAATAGGTGTCTCATATGTTCCTTCAACTTTAATTAAACCTTCTTCTTTAATAGCTTCATCGAAATTACCCATTTCATAGTCACTGTGAACTACAACATTATTAGGTTTTTCCTCATGAATTGCCATAGCACCATCTTTCATTGCATCTTCATAAGTTAAAATTGGTTCATATTCTTCATATTCTACTTTAATTAATTTAAGAGCTCTTGTAGCAGCAATTTCATCTTCAGCTATTACTGCAGCAATATCATCACCATAGAATCTAACACGAGTATTTAATAACTTTCTGTCAGAAATATCTTGGTGAGCCTTATGCGTTGACCATGGATGGCCAGGTGTTGGAAATTGTTTATCTGGCACATCAAAACAAGTAACAATTTTAACAACTCCAGGAACTTTATATGCTTCATCTAAATCAAAGGATAGAACTGTACCATTTGCAATTGTAGAATGTAATACTTTAGCAACTAATGCATTTCTATCTACTAAATCAGCAACGTATTTTGCTGTACCACTGGCTTTAGCTTCAGCATCTACCCTATTAACAGCTTTACCGACTATCATGAATTACCTCCATGTAACTTGGATATATAAATCAAATAAATACATCCAATAATAATATTAATTTGTTAATTAAACTATAAACAGTATGTTTTAATATGTCAAACATACAGCAGATTGAAGAAAAATAAAAACATTAATTTAAAGCGTTTAAATTGATTATGTAAATAAAAATATAATGGAAATTTAAATAAATTTGCTTTTTTAGCTATTATATAGGCAAATCAAAGTTAAATAGATTTTGTTAAAATAATAACAAAAACAGCCATTTATCTCAAATTTAACTAAAAGTTTCTGACAAATGACAATATCTATATTCCGTTTTTATAGCGATTTTTTAATTCTATTTTCTGCTAAAAAAGAATCAAATTTTTACTCTAAAAAAAAATATATTTTTTTTAAAATTATTATTTTTGTAAGATAATTTTATATAAGTTACTTTACAAAAATTAAGTGAATGTTTTACAAAACTTATTATTTTCTCTAAATTTAAACATTGCTATCAAATTTTAGAATTAATTTTGTTTCTAGAATCAAAAATTGAAAAGTTAATTTTATTGCGTTTGATATTATTATTATATAGAATAAATGTATGAAAAAAATTAAAACAACGCTTTTCACGAGGCTTTTTATATACTTCTTTATTTTAATCTCTATCCCCCTCATTAGCTTTTCGATTGTCAGTTCTACATTAGCTAAGAAAAAAGTAATCGATGGATTAAAATTAAATTTAAATATTTTAAGCGAAATACAATCAAACAAACTTGAAGAGGTTTTTGAAGAATACAGACATAAGATTTACTCACTCTCTAAAGATTCTCTTATTATTGAATTATTAGAGAACCCAAATCTAATTAATGATCAAGAATATAGTGCAAAAGCTTATAATTTACTTTTTTCAACAATGAAAGGAGATATATATAAAGCATCTGCTATGGTAACTAGTATTGATGGTAATATTAAATTATCAACACATGCATTTCCTAAAGATTATGATTTAAGAAATCATTCTACTATTTTAGATATTGTAGAACCTCTTATGGATAGCAAACCATTCTCTTATACAAAAATTATTTCAAATGACAATTTAAACACGGAAGATGATGTTTCTATTACCATGATTCGATATATATTTGATGAAAATCAAAATGTCCTTGGCTTTGTAATTTTAGATATATATGAATCAACAATTAAACATATTGATGAAAACAAATCTCTATCTACTTCAATTTTAATTGATACAGATTCTTTTGTTGCATCAGAACTTGATAATGCAAGTGAATACTATTCATTTAACAATTTTCCAGGTCTTTTAATTAGAGAAAAAGGTAAATTTAAAGAAACCATATATAATGACAACAATTATGTACTTTCATTAAATCAAATAGGCACAACTTCTTTTTATGTTGCCAATTATATAGAAAATCAAACATTTAACGAAAACCTTCAACAAATTATTATTATTAATATTTTTGCAATTCTATTTGGACTTGTTGTTGCTTTAATTGTTACTTACTTCTTAGCACAACAAATTACTAAACCTATTCATAAACTAATAAAGGGTATGAAAAGAGTTGAGCAGGGAAACTTAGCTATTGATATAGAAGAAAATAGTATTTATGAAATGCAACAATTAAATGAAAGTTTTAATAACATGGTAATTCAGATTGTAAATTTATTACAAACAACAAAAGAATCTCAAAAAAGAATTTTTGAAGCCGAAAGAGAAGCTCTACAATCACAAATCAATCCTCATTTTTTATTTAACACCTTAAATACTATCAAATCTCTTGCTAAAATTAATAATCAAGAAGAAATTTATACAATATCAATAAAATTAGGGCATCTCTTAAGATCTTCAATCTACAATGATTCTCCAGATTGTACTTTAGAAAAAAGCTTGGAGCTTGTTAAAAGTTATTTAACAATTCAACAAATAAGATTCCAAGATAAACTCCATGTAAATTATGATATAGATGAATCTATTCTAAGTACTACAACTCCAAAACTTCTTTTACAACCTATTGTTGAAAATGCAATTGTTCACGGTCTTGAACCTAAAATTGGTCAATGGTATATTTCTATATCAATAAAACAGAATAGTGCAAATATTATTATAGAAATTACTGATAATGGAATTGGATTTAAAAATAAAGAAGTAATGAATAATTTGAATCTTCTTGAAAAATCAAATCACGTAGGATTATTTAATGTTTATAAAAGACTTCAATTATTTTATAAAAATCAAGCATCAATTACTTTTAGTGATATAAAACCTTGTGGAACCAAAGCAACTATAATAATCCCTAAATACTATTCTTTAACACAAGGAGGAATGGATGAGTTTTAAATTAGTAATTGTTGAAGATGAGCAAATAGAACTCAAAGAACTCACTATGATAATTAATAACGAAATTCAAGATATAGAACTTGTAGGAGTTGCAAGCGATGGAATCACAGGTCAACAATTGATAGATGAGCTTTGTCCTGATATTGTAATTTCTGATATTCGTCTTCCAGGTCAGACTGGATTAGATATGTTGAGCAAAGTTATTCCTGAAGTATATTCAATAATTTTATCTGGATATTCTGATTTTAAATATATGCAGAATGCCATTCGTTTAGGCGTAGAGGACTATCTATTAAAACCTTTAGATAACAATGATTTATTACAAGCTTTATCAAAAATTACTTTAAAATTAAAAGATAAAAAAGAAAACAGTAACCAAAATATTATTCAAATTCAATTAATAGAATCTGTATCAAATCATTTAATAAATAATGCTATTGAATTCATTAAAAATAATTATCAACAACAGGTAGGTTTACAAGAAGCTGCCCTTTCTCTAAATGTTAGTGAAACTCATTTATCAAGATTATTTAAAGAACTTGTTGGTATTAATTTTCTAACATATTTAAATACCTATAGAATAAATAAAAGCATAGATTTACTAATAAACTCTAATCTAAATATAAATGAAATAGCTAATAAATGTGGGTTTATTACACCAGGGTATTTTGCTAAAATTTTTAAACGTTTATTAAACACTACTCCATCAAAGTTTAGAGATAATTTATAAAAAAAGCTATTACAAACTTCGCGATTTGTAATAGCAAGAGTGATTTATCTAAAAATTGGAAGGGGTTAACCTTTTCTAGATTCAAAAACAGCAGCTCCACCTAAAAAGTATTTAGATAAAAAGCCGAATAATAAAAACATTGGAATTGAAGCTAATAGAGCACAAGCCATCATAGCTCCTTCATCGGTTTGTTTTTCTTCACTAAATTTAGTGATATATAATGGAATAGTCTTCATAGTTTCTTTTTGAGAAACTAATAATGGCCAAAGCAGATTATCCCATTGGTTTCTAAAACTTAAGATTCCAAGTGTTGCAATTACAGGAGTACAGTTAGGAAGTACTATTCTTGCATAAATATTAAACTCCCCTAGTCCATCAACACGTGAAGCATCTAAAAATTCACTTGGGAAAGTTAATAAGTATTGTCTCATTTGGAAAACACCAAAAGCACTAACTAAGAATGGAATTATCAAACCTCTGTAACTGTTCATCATGTTTAAGCTACTAGTAACCATATATAAAGGAATCATAATTGCTTCAAATGGAATCATCATTGTTGCCATAATTGCCATAAAAATAAAATGATTTCCTTTAAACTTAAATTTTGCTAATCCATAACCACAAAGTGATGCTAAAAATACAGTAGTTAGAGATACTGTAATAGCAACAACTAAAGAGTTAAATAAGGTTCTAAAGAAAATAGCATTATTATTATTTCCTAAAATGGCCTTGATAAAATTAGTAAAAAAAGTTCTATCAGATGAAGTAAAATATTCTTTTGATGGAATCCAAGAAAATGGCATAGCCAAAATTTGTTTTGAATCCATGAAAGATGCAACTAACATAAACACTATAGGCAAAATAGTGAATAACAAGACTAATGATAAAAAGATCCAAACTATAGCTTCAGTAATAGTTAATTTACCAACAAATTTATTCATTTATTTCTCCTAATATTCAACATCATCACTATTACTAGCTTTAAATTGTAATAAAGTTAGTACTAACATTATGACAAACAAGATAATTGACATCGCGCTTGCTCTGGCAATTCTTCCGTTCCTAATACCAGTGAAATAAATGTTCATAGTAATTACATCAATTGGTTGTCTTGCAGCCCCACCTTGGTGGAACATATATTGTGTAGAAAAAGTCTTTAAACATTGCAACATAGCCATTACAGAAACTAATAAAACTGTTGGTTTTAATAAAGGTAATGTTATTCTCCAGAATGTTTTCCATCTATTTGCCCCATCCACAGTGGCAGCTTCATATATAGTAGGAGGAATTGATGCCAATCCTGTTATAAATAAAATAACAAAATAGCCAATGTACTTCCAAAAATATACAATCATGGTAGAAGCTTGTAACATAGAGGAATTAACTAACCAACCATAATCTTTACCTGATGTTAATAGTATAAAATTACTAAACTGATTAAATAAACCTCTAGGATCAAATAAAATCATCCATATAGAAGCAGCAACAACACTTGATAATACAGCAGGCATATAATATGCAATTTGGAAAAACCCACGATATTTATTTTTTCTTAATTGCATCAATAATACGGCTAT
Organism: Pleomorphochaeta sp.; assembly: GCA_028532815.1. Lineage (GTDB taxonomy): Bacteria > Spirochaetota > Spirochaetia > Sphaerochaetales > Sphaerochaetaceae > Pleomorphochaeta. The sequence goes on along the minus strand of JAQQAS010000050.1, from coordinate 38,643 downwards.
TATTAATGATATTACTACCATAGGAATAAAAGTTCCTATTGTAAATGTTAATGTAGCTCTCATTGAATTTGCTAAAGAAAAACCACCGTTATCTTTTGTAAAAAGATAAATATAGTTTTTTAAGCCAACAAATTCTCTTGTTCTAGATAATACTTTTGCATCAGTTAAACTTGTAATAAAAGCATTAATAATTGGATAGAAACTAAATATTGCAAAAAAAACAACACAAGGAATAGTAAATAATAGTCCCCAGCGAGCTTCTTTTTGTTCAATACTATATTTTTTTGTTTTTTTAGACATAAGGTCTCCTAAAAAATAATTTTAAATGGGAGAAGTTTCCTTCTCCCGTAAACTTTTTATTATTCTTCGTCAATTAGTTCTTGAACAGAAGCTTTTAAGTTTAAATAAGCTTTTTCAGGGCTTTCATCTTGAAGCATTACACTTTCAACAGCATTTCTTAGTAAGTTTTGAATTTCTGTGGAATTAGCTCCAAAATAAACTACATGACCTCTTTCAAAATCAGTTGTAAATACATCAGAGAATGGCATGTTATGATATGCTTCACTATTCATTAAAGCTTTAGTAGGTTGAATAATATTTACGTTTGTTAAATATTCTTCACCGTGAGAAAGCATATAACCAATTAATTCCCATGCAGCTTTTTGAGTTGCTTCATTTTCTTCACTATTAACCATGTAATAATGACCATAATAACAAGCAGCTACATCTTTTACAGCATTTTCAAATGTTGGGAAAGGAACTACCATCCATTCTTCACTGTTATAGAAGTCTGGGTTATCATTATTAATTCTAGCTTCTTGGTATAAACCAGTCATTGCCATTGCAATATCGTTATTATTTGAGTTAAATAATTTTCTTGCGTTTTTATATGTAGGAGAACCTAAATTTTCACCATTAGGGCCCCAGTTTTTCATGTAAGATAACCATGAAACCCAAGCATCTTCGCCGATAATTGCTTCAGTACCATCTTCATTAAATAAAGCACCACCTAATTGTTCTACCATTGGAACCATTGATTCCAAATAATAAGGATATCTAAAGTCGAAGCCTCTTCTTGTTAAAATATCACCATCTCTTAAAACTAATTTTTTAGAAACTTCTAACATTTCTTCCCATGTTTTTGGATAGTCAGTTTCAGGATCTAAACCAGCATCTTTAAATACATTTTTATTAATAAATAAAGACCAGTTAGTTAATTCTAAAGGAAGTCCATAAATATCTGATCCAACTGTAACAGGATCTAACATACCATCTACATAAGCATCAACTAATTCTGCTTTAGAGCCATAACCAACAGCTTCATAATCTATTGGTGCAACTAATCCTGCATCCATAAAAGGATATTCATCATTAATTGATAAATTAAAAATTGTGGGTCCTTGGCCAGCTGCAAATGCTGTTTGAACTAACTCAATCATCTTTGTAGAGGATTGTCTTGTTACATTTACAGTAACATTAGGATGAGTTTCAATAAACTCAGCTATGTATCTTTCTTCTAACTTTTGTCTGTTAGCATCTTCATGTGTCCAAAATTCAATTGTAATGTTCTCGTCTTCTTTTTCACCTTGAGCAAAAACAAAAGTTGGAGCAATCAATAGAATTGCTAAAACAGTTAATAAAACTTTTTTCATATAACCTCCGAGTTATCTTTTATAGATATATTGTAGGTTAGATATTTAAATGTGGAAATAAAACATATTTTATATTTTATAAACAAAATATGCATAATAAACTTTTTTAAACAATTCTTTAATTTATTTATTGTTAATTATGATTATTAGAAATTTCTATTTAGCTCATCAAATGTGCTTTTTAGGTCAGTAAAACGTAATGTTGCATACATATCAAAAGAAGTTGGTTCTTTGTTTACTATAACCGTTTTTCCACCATTATTAATGGTATACATTATAAAAGAGGCAGCAGGCTGAACTACAAGGGATGAACCCAAAACGATTGCTAGATCACTTTTTGAAAATGATTTATATGCCCTTTCTAATATTCCGTAATCTAATGATTCTCCATAAAAAACTATTTTAGGCTTTATTAAGCCATGACAGCTTTTACATCTTGGAACTTGTCCTTTTTTCACTATTGGAGCAATTTCATCATAAGAATAAGTCCTATTACACTTAGTACAATAATGATCTTTGATACTTCCATGTACTTCATATATATTTTTACTATTAGCTTTTGTGTGAAGCATATCGATATTTTGCGTAAAGATATCACCAACTAAATTCTGATTTTGAAGTTTTGTTAAGGTGTTATGTACAATATTAGGTTCGTACTTTTCCATATCATACCAATTATCTTTAGCCCACGAATAAAAGATTTCAGGATTTGAAAAAAAGAATTCATAATTTAATATCTCTTCAACATTTAAATGTTTATATTTTTTAGAATACATCCCATTTGAAGATCTAAAATCTTTTATACCACTTAATGTAGAAATCCCAGCTCCGGTTAAAACCGTAGTCTGGGAGCTTGTTTTTATTAAATTAATTAGTTTATCAATGTCTTTCATAATTAATATTATAATACTAATTATTAATTTTGTTAAAAGTTTTTATACTTGTTTTCCAACAATTGTATTTCCATTTACACTTAAATACTCTACTTTTACTAAATCTCCAGGTTTTAATTCACAAATTGGATTAAATGCAACCATTTGATTGTGTTCATCTCTAGATAACATTTGTTCTTTATCATTTCTTGATTTCTTTGTTACCAATACTGTATGAATACCTTTTGCGTATTTAGTCTTTTCTTCACTAAATATTTCTTGTTGTCTATCAATTATTTTTTGAAGTCTTTGATGCTTTATTTCATTTGAAATTTGACCATCCATCTTAGTTGCGGGAGTTCCTTCTCTAGGATTCCAAAAATACATATAAGCTTCATTACATCTAAGAATTTCCATAGCTGATAAAGTATCTAAACACTCTTCTTCTGTTTCACTAGGGAACCCTACCATAACATCAGTTGCAAAAGTAACATTTGGTATTTCTTTTCTAATTTTAGCAATAAGATTTAAATATTTTTCTCTATCATAAATTCTGTTCATTTTTTTCAAAATTCTTGAATTACCACTTTGGAGAGGTATATGTAAATGTTTAGCAACTTTTTCTTCTTTTTTTATTACTTGAATAAGTTCATCACTAAAATCTTTTGGATGTGGAGATTCAAATCTAATCCATTGGATATTATTAGCAACTTCGCATACTTTTTCTAATAAAATTGGGAAAGTAATTTTATTATTATCTGCATCTACAAAATTATAGCTATTTACATTTTGACCTAATAAAGTAATTTCTCTAACTTTTTTTGAATCTAAAAACTTTACTTCTTCTATTATAGAATCTAAACTTCTTGAAACTTCCCTACCTCTTACATAAGGAACGATACAGTAAGTACAGAAATTATTACAACCATTCATTATTGGAACAAATGTTGAATAATCCCCCTCTTTATAATAGCTTAGTAAAAATTCATAAGATTCATCTCTTATAATTTTGTCATGCCCTGTTGCAATCTCCACAACTTTTTGCTTATCGTTTGTGCCTAAAACATAATCAACCCATGGAGCTTCTGTTTGTAATTCGTCTAATAGTCTTTGAGCCATACAACCAATTACAATTAAAATCATAGGATGTTCTTTCTTAATCCTAGAATAATTTCCTAATCTACCCCATACTCTGTTCTCTGCACTTTTTCTAACAGAACAAGTATTTATAATTACGATATCGGCACTCTCTTCATCATTAGCTTCTTGTACACCAACACCTTCTAACATTGTTTTAAGCGCATTGCTCTCAGCAATATTCATCTGACAACCATAAGTTTCAAACCAATATGTTTCAACTTTTTCTGGTTTCATATATTTACTCATTAATTATCCTTCTCTTCATGCATTATTGCACTTTCTAATGTATTTTCCATTAACATAGCTATAGTCATTAAACCCACTCCCCCAGGAACAGGGGTTATTGCACTAACTTTAGCACTTACGTTTTGATAATCTACATCACCAACAACTCTATAACCTCTTTTTCTAGAACTATCTTCAACTCTATTAATACCAACATCTATTACAACGCAATCTTCTTTTACCATGTCGGCAGTGACAAAGTTTGCTCGTCCAATAGCTGCAATTAAAATATCTGCACTTTTGGTTAATTCTTTTAGATTTTTAGTTCTACTGTGAGCTATTGTAACTGTTGCATCACGACCTTTTTGTATTAAAAGTGAAGCCATTGGTTTTCCAACTATATTGCTCCTACCAATTATTACTACATTTTTAGATTGAGTTTCAATATGGTAGTAATCAAGAATAGCCATAATTCCTTTAGGAGTACAACTAACAAAACAATCTAGGCCTATTAATAGTTTTCCAACATTGATTGGGTGGAAGCCATCGACATCTTTATCGCTTCTTATTCTCTCTATAACTTCTTGCTCATTTAAATGTTTTGGAAGAGGCATTTGTACTAATATACCATCAACACTATTATCTTCATTTAAAGCATCAACTAAAGAATTTAATTCTTTTTGAGTTACCTCTTTATCTAATACATAATCTTTATGTCCATATCCTAACTTAATACAAGCTTTTTTCTTACTTGCTACATAGGTTTGACTTGCTGGATCTTCACCAACTAAAATTACAGCTAAAGTTGGTTTTCTATTATACTTTTCAATAAAAGATTGTGTTTTAGATTTCAATTCTTCTAGTTTACTATTTGCTACTTCTTTTCCACTTAAAACTACCATTATTTACCTCTTAATTGGTTTTATAACATAAATTTATATTTTATAAAACAAAGCTACATTAAAAAAACAAATTTAATACACAATATTTCCATTCTTTATATTATTGCTTATTATCGTGAAAAATGGTTTACTAATAATGATATTTCTCATTCATTATTTTATATTTGTAACATTATTAATATAGTGTTGATATAATAAATGAAACATATTTTTTTTGAGGTATTTATGAAACGAAAATTAATAATTCTTTTTGCAGTTATTTCACTCTTTACTATAAATAGTGTTTTTGCAACCGACACTTTTTATCAAAAAGGTGATCAAAAAGTAACTTTTAATGTAGGTCCAAGCATTCCAGCTTTTATCTACTTTTTTACTACTACAGATTCAACACATACTGAAAACTTTTATCCTGGATTAGAGGTTTTAGATGTAGGTGGATATGGATCTATTAACTTTGATTTTTTCATTAGTGAAAAAGAAAGTTTAGGAATTGAAGTTGGATATGACTTTAATTATGATAAGGGCGATGAGATTTATTCAAATGTGCCTATCGCAGCTCTTTATACCTACACTCCTATACAAAATGGTATTTGGGATTTTTCTCTTTCAGCCGGTTTGGGCATATCCTTTAACTCAAGAGATGATCAAACGCTTCTCTCTCTATTCTCTTCTTTCAAAGCTAATGGATCTTACTTCTTTAATGAGAACTGGGGTATTGGGTTATCTAGTGGATTATATCTAGCTCCAAATATAAACTATTTAAGTGATTTAACTGATGATAATGGTATAATTGCTTATGCACCAGTGACTTTATCTCTAACATTTAGGAATTAATTTATGAAAAAATATATAACAACTTTTACAATTTTATTTTTAACTCTTTTTGCATTTGTATCTTGTGATACTGATGCAACAAACGGAATTTTATCAGAAATTGTTAACTCTGAAACTGAAGAAGACTTTGAGTTAATTGCAGTAAGCGCAAATGATAATGCAAGTATAATTTATAGCGTTGAAGATGATGGAATTTATCTTTATCAATCAGATACTACTTCCCTAGAGAGAACTCTAATTTTAGATACATCTGATTATCTAAACGTTTTATATCTTTATTTAGATTATACCAATAATAGACTTTGGTTTGATTACTATGACTTAATTGATTCAACTACTTACTTAGCTTATCTAAATACTAACGATTTTACACAAGATCCAACTACAGTAAGTTATAATGGAACTTTTATTGAAATTACTTCAAACGGATATGTTATTGCTAAAGATACTTCTACTTATTATGCTTTCGACCTTGACGGTTACACAAGTGGTACAGTCTCAGCATCAGTAGGTGAAACATTTGGAAGTAGTACAGATAGCCTAGATGATACTATTGTTGTTGATGATGATACTATAATAGTTCAAACTGTTGAAATAATTGATGAAGATGATGATAAAAATGAATTTACCTTCTACATTTATGATGGAAAAACACCCATATATACTGGTTCTACAACTCTAGATTACAAAGTTGTAGCTGCTGTAGAAGAAACCGCTGGTTCTGGAAAATACTTCTTTGTAACATCAGATGCTTCATTATATTCTTATGATATAAATGCTTTATCAGACAAACTAACTCAATTATTTGAAAATGATGATGATGACTATTACTTTAATATGGAATCACAAAAAATGTTTGTTAATGGTCAATATATTGTTGTATTTGATGAAGATTTATATGTACTTTGTTATGATATAGATGAAAGTGATTATGCAGAATTAGATGCTGATGACTTATATCTTTCTGAAGGTTTTGCAAATACTTTAAGTAGTACTTCTGATATCGTTGGAATTTTCCCTGTTGATAATGATTCTAACAACTTTTTAGATGACAATCCAAATAAGTATGCTTACTATTGTTATGTTGCAACAAACGAAAATGGTTATTATTTTGTTGGAATGGATACACAAGCTTTATCTGATGATGATAGTGATTATTCAGAAAGTGAATCTTTAAGTTTTACTTTAGTAACTGAATAATACTAACTCTTTATATAGCAAAAAGGATTAAATCGAAATGATTTAATCCTTTTTTTATTCTTATATATAATTTATAAATTCGCTTCTAGAGATTATCTCCACGAACTTCGTGTAATATTGCTTTTACTTCTTCATCTTCAAACTGAGAGTCAATTTCATCACTGCTAAGACCAATAAATTCATGACAGTTATAGTGAATCCATACTTCATCCTCAGGTTTTCTAATTACATGTTTTCTACAATAGTAATCTGGTTGAACTTCAAGTGGCGCTTTATCAGAATTTTCAAATACTTTATAATCAAAAACAGCTACTTTAACATCTTCACGGGGAATACCTTTACTCATAACAACTTGTGTTAATTCATTAACAGTTTTTCCTGTATCAAAAATATCATCAACAATTAAAATTTTATCACCAGTTCTCAAATAATTAGGTGAATATGTCCAACCATCAACAATAACTTTAGATTGTGTTCTTAAATAACCATATGATCTAGCTACTACTGCAGCATAAAATACAGGTCTTTGATTTTGTTTTAATCTAACCATCTTATAATATTCGCTCATAACATTAGCCATGTAAGCACCACCTCTAAGAGAGGCATAAATTATATCTGGCACAAAACCATCTTCGGTATACATCTTATGAACTAATTTTAAAGCTGCATCTCTTATATCATCTGTTTTAACAAATTCTTTACTCATTTACTTCCTCTATACTTTAGTTAATATTTCAATTCCATCTTTAGTTATTGCTATGGTATGCTCAAAATGAGCTGAAGATTTACCGTCTGCTGTTCTTACAGTCCAACCGTCTTCATCGTTATCATTTATTTTACCAGTACCTAAATTAATCATTGGCTCAATTGCAATAACCATACCAGCTCTTAATCTAGGATTAGGAGATAAGTGAGAAACATAATTTGGGATTTCTGGAGCTTCATGTAACTCAAGGCCTACACCATGACCACAATAATCTTTAACTACTCCAAAACCATTTTTCGTTGCGTGATTATATACAGCTCTACCAATATCACTAACTCTAGCATTTTTTTTACCTGCAGCTTTGATACCTAAAGCTAAACATTCTCTAGTTACTTGGCATAGTCTTTCATTTTCTTCGCTAGATTTACCACCTACAATAATAGTTCTAGCACTATCAGAAATATATCCATCTAAATCAATACCTAAATCAACAGAAACTAAGTCTCCATTTTTTAATATTTGGTTTTTCTTTGGAATACCATGAATAATAACATCATTGACGCTTATACAGGCTGAAGCAGGAAAGCCTCCATACCCTAAGAATGCTGGCTTTCCACCAAGACCAATTATGTGATCATAACAAAAATCATCAACATCTTTAGTACTCATTCCTTCTTTAATAAAACCACTCTCTAAAATATCTAATAATTTAGCTAATTCATGGCAGCTTTTCCTAATCCCGTCAATTTGTTTTTCACTTTTTATTGTAATCAATTGAATTTTTCCTCCAAATTCAACTTCTTTTGAAATGCATCCAGAATTCCATTAATAAATTTATAATTAACTTCGGTTGAAAAATCTTGGGATAATTTAACTGCTTCATCAATAATAATGTGTGGATGAACTTCATTTTGAAGTAAACTATATATACTCAAACGTAAAATGTTTCTATCAACAACATCTATTTTGTTCAAAGGTCTATTATAAGAAAATTCAGAAATATAAGTATTTATCTTATCGAGATTTGATAATGTGCCACGTAATAGTAATGCAGCATAAATTTTAACTTCATCCTCAAGGGCATCATACTCTTCTTGAGTCAAACAGGGGTAACTATCACTTACAAAATTATCAAGTGATAACTGATCTCTAATATCCATTTCATATAACGCTTGTAATACCAATTCACGAGCTCTATGTCTTGTCTTCATTAAAATTCCTTACTTATAAAAATCTAATATCTATATTGTATTTATAGTAACAAATGTTATTAACTCTTACAATCCATTTTAGCTCATAAAATATAAAAATCTCTAGCAATTGCTAGAGATTTTACCATTAATAACTTATATTTTATTTAGTTAAATATGTAATTGTAGCCTCTTTTCTCAAATCTTTAGATAATTCAACTAAAGCATTAGCAGCTAAAGTTTGTGCTTTTTGATTTGATAATAGATTAGAGATATATTCTCTAACTGTAGTAGTATCAGCAGGACTAATTGGATCATCAAGAGTTAATAATTTAGTATCAATGTGATCTTTAATCTTTAATATGTGATAACCTTGAGAAGTTGTAATTACATCAGAGATACCACCAACATTTAAATCAAAAGCTGTATTAAAGTAATTTAATCCTAAAACAGATTTAATATTTTGAGGATCATCTTGGGTTAACCAACCAATGTCTCCATCACTTGTTTTATTTGATAAATCTTGATTATATTTAGAAACTGCTGAATTCCAAGTTATTTTATTATTTTTTAAATCTTTTACAGCTTGTTCTAAAGTCTTTTCATTAGTTGAGTTTGTAGCATTATCTTTAAAAGGAACAAAAATTTGAGCAATATTAACACATTCAGGATTTACTAAGCTTGTTTTATTAGCTCTATAATAACTTTGAATTTCACTTTCAGTTGCAATAGCTTTATCAGGAGTTAAAAGGGAACCTTTTTTTAACATTAAATATTGGTTTATTAAAGCTTGAGATCTTAAATACTCTTTATAATCATCTAATGATCCAACTTGCTTATTAATTAATTCTTCAAATTCAGCTTGAGTTATTGATCTACCAGCTTGTTGTTCAATTAAATATTTTTGTTGTAATACTAATTGCTCAACTTGTGTATCAGTAATAACAACACCATCACGTGCTGCACCAGCTTCTAATAATATGTTGTCTATCATAGAATCTAAGATTTGTTTTTTTATAGAATCAGCATCAATCGTTTGACCTTGAGCCTTATACATTGCCACAACATTATTAACTTGAGTTGTTAATTCAGTTTCAGAAATGGGTTTTGTTTGTCCATTAAATTTTACAATTGCAGCAGGTTTTCCAAGAGGAACTGCAGCAAATATACAAGTTGTACTAATAATCATGCTTATAAATAAAGCAACTATTCTTTTTGTTTGCATAGAAAAGGAACTCCTAATTTATTTTACTTTATATGTATTCGTTTACCAACGGCTATAGCTTGTTGTTCATTTTTAATAATATCACTAGTTTTAAGATACATACCTTGCTCTTCCATAATTTTCATTAAAGATTGTAAAGTTTTAGTACTTCTAATACCAGGCTTTACAACAAAAGCCATACATCTTTTACCAGATATTGATCCACTTCTTTCCAAAAAACTTCTAACAATTGGGGGCACTTTACCGCCAAAGGTTGTTGTACCTTCACTTCCAACTATAATGTAATCATAATATGAAACAACTTTACCTTCATCAAGTTTCATATCAATTACATCAACCATATGATTTTGTTGTTCAACGCCTTTTGCAATTGCTGTAGCAACTTTTTTAATATAAGAGCTGTTGTTTGATTTTGCCGCAAATAAAACACATACTTTCATAAAATAATTCCTCACTTTTATGTAGAAACCGATCGCTTAGGTGGCGATCGGTTATCGATATTAGTAATTTAATATATTAATTAGCAGGAGCATCGGTCCACCAAGTTTCTGATTGTTGAACTTGGTCACTTCCTACTGAATCTAATAAATTTGAATCAGAAGGAGCCTTGTTTATTAGTGCGATACAAAGAGCTAGAATCATAAAAATTGCGCCTAATATAGCAGAAGCTTTAGTTACAACTCTACTGGTGTGGGAACCAAAAGAACTTTGAGCTGCCGAACCAAAAACACCACCAAGACCATCACTTTGTTCATCCTGAATTGCTACAATAAAAACTAATAATAAACTCACGATGATAAAAAGTACCATCAGAATAACATTTAAAACACCCATACTATTTTACTCCGAAATATTACTTGTCAAAGCAAACAATTGGCAAGAATTGTTCAAGAGAAAGAGAAGCGCCACCTACTAATGCTCCATCAATGTTCTCTTTTGCCATTAATTCTTTAACATTTGCTGCCTTTACTGAACCACCATACTGTATAATTGTCTCTTCTGCAACAGTTTTATCAAAAAGTTTTTCAATTATGCTTCTAACAAAGGCATGAGCAGCATCAGCATCTTCAGGAGTTGCTGTCTTACCAGTTCCAATTGCCCATACAGGTTCATAAGCTAAAGTGATATGTTTCATCATTTCTTTTGAAACACCTTTTAAACCTTCTGTTACTTGAGTTGTTAAAACTTCTTCAAGTTTTCCACCTTCTCTTTCTTCTAAGGTTTCACCAATACATAAATCAACATCCATTCCTTCAGCTAAAGCTAAAAGTACTTTTTTGTTAATTAATTGGTCGTTTTCACCATAAATAGCTCTTCTTTCACTGTGACCTAAAATTACGTTTGTAATTCCTAGATCTTTTAGCATTGTAGCAGAAACTTCACCAGTGAAAGCACCTTTTAGGTTATCATTCATGTTTTGAGCTGCAACGATAATATGTGAATCTTTTAATACTTCAGCAACACCAGGAATTGTTACAAAGTTTGGTGCTACCATTACTTTAGCACTACAACCTTTAGTTGCTTGAGCTAATTCTTTTGCTAATTTTACACCTTCACTAGGTGTTAAGTTCATTTTCCAGTTACCTGCGATATAAGGGGTTCTCATCAATTTTCTCCTATTTTTCTAAAGCTTTGATGCCAGGAAGAGTTTTGCCTTCTAAGAATTCTAAAGAAGCACCACCACCTGTTGATACATGACTAATTTTGCTTGCTAAATTAAATTTGTTAATAGCTGCAACACTATCACCACCACCTACAACTGTAATACCATCACAGTCAGCAAGTGCTTTAGCAACTTCTAAAGTACCTTTACTAAATGCATCAAATTCGAATACACCCATTGGGCCATTCCAAACAACGCTTTTAGCTGTTTTGATTTCTGAAGTAATTAATTCAACTGTTTTTGGACCAATATCCATACCAATTAAATCACCTTTAATTTCACCTTCAGATAAAACAGGTTCAGCATCTTCACTAAAAGTTGCACCACATAAGTGATCAACAGGAAGAATAACTTTAACACCTTTTTCTTCAGCTTTAGCTAAGAAACTTTTTGCAGTTTCAATATAATCGTCTTCTAAAAGACTTTTTCCAATTTCTTTACCTTGAACTTTCAAGAAAGTATATGCCATTCCACCACCGATAACGATAGTATCACAGGTATTAACTAGGCTTTCTAAAACAGTAATTTTACTTGATACTTTAGATCCACCAATAATTGCTACAAATGGTTTTTGTGGATTACTTAGTAAAGGAGCCATGTATTTAACTTCTTTTTCAATTAAAAAACCTGCATAAGAAGGTAAGAAATGAGAGATACCTTCTGTTGATGCATGAGCTCTGTGAGCTGTACCAAATGCATCATTTACATAAACATCACCATAGGATGCAAGTTTTTTTGCAAAATCTAAGTCATCAGAAGTTTCTTCATTATAATAACGGCAGTTTTCTAATAATAAAACATCACCTTTTTCTAATGATTTAACTAATTCTTCAACTTCGCTACCAATTACATCTGGAGCTAATTTTACTTCTTTATTTAATAATTCACTAAAGCGTTTTGAGATAGGTGCCATTGAGAATTCAGGATTTTTTTCTCCTTTAGGACGACCTCTGTGACTCATAACAATAAGAGTTGCACCTTGTTCTAATAAATATGTAATTGTAGGTAAGGCAGCTTTGATACGTGTATCGTCTGTGACTACACCATCTTTAATAGGAACATTAAAGTCAACACGAATAACAACTTTTTTGTCGTTAAAATTAGCATCTTTAATAGTATTTAAAACCATAATATACTCCTTTAAAAATAAAGCCTGCCCTAGCATAAACAGAGCAGGCATCTCCTTATTAGGGAAATTTTAATTATTTAGCAATTTTTAGAGCTAAATCAACAACACGTGTTGAATAACCCATTTCATTATCATACCAGCTCATTACTTTGAACATTTTTTCACCCATTTTCATTGTCAATAATGAATCGAAAATTGATGAATGATTATTAGCAACGATATCGTGTGATACGATAGGATCAGCAGTATATTCTAAGATACCTTTTAAAGGACCTTCTGCAGCAGCTTTAACAGCAGCGTTTAATTCTTCAACAGTACAATCTTTCTTTAATTCAACAACTAAGTCAACTAAAGAACCAGTAGGAGTTGGAACACGCATTGCTAAACCGTTTAATTTTCCTTTTAATTCAGGAATAACTTTTGCTACAGCAACAGCTGCACCAGTAGTAGTAGGAATAATTGAAACAGCACCAGCTCTTGCACGACGTAGGTCTGGGTGTGGTTGGTCAAGCATTACTTGGTCATTAGTGTATGAGTGAATAGTTGTCATAAGACCTTGTTCAATACCAAAAGCATCATTTAATACTTTAGCTAAAGGAGCTAAACAGTTAGTTGTACAAGAAGCATTTGAGAATGCTGTGTTGTTTAGATCGATTTCATCATCGTTAACACCACATACAATAGTTTGATCAATTTCGTCCTTAGCAGGAACAGTTAAGATAACTTTTTTTGCACCAGCTGTGATATGATCTTTATAACCACCTCTTGGGCCAGTTGCAGTTCTAAATACACCTGTAGATTCGATTACAACATCAACACCTAATTTACCCCAAGGTAAATTTTTTGGATCACGTTCTTTGTAAATACGAATTTCTTTACCATCAACACTAATTGATTCTTCACCAGCTTTTACTTCGTGATCGTATACGCCATAAGTTGAATCATACTTTAGTAAATGAGCTAAAGTTTTTGGGTCTGTTAAGTCGTTAATACCGACTACTTCGATGCTTGGGTTTTTGGAAGCAATTTTATATACATTACGTCCAATTCTACCAAAACCGTTAATTGCAATCTTCATGGAAAATCCTCCAGATTTTATTGTTAGTTTATAGGTTAGATAATACTAATAAGTAGACAAATGGTCAACGAACCAACAAAAAAAAATGGTAAAAATGTAATTTTTAACCAAAAGTGCAACAAATAGCAACAATGTTTTTCTAATATTAATATTTAAAGTTTAAAATAGTATTTAAATACATAAGATAACAGGATTTAATATTCTACTCAGAACATTAAAAATTAAATAAAATATCTTTTAATATAATAAAATTTTTATAATATTAATTAAAGGGTAAGTTAAAGCTTAAAGTTAGGAAATTAATCACTTAAATCGATAGTGATATTTTCAATTTTATGACCATCAATTTCTTCAACAGTAAAAATATTATTGTCAATCTCTACACTTTCGCCTTTTTTAGGAATTCGTCCAAAAATTTCTAGAACTAACCCACCGACAGTTTCAAAGTCATCATCTTCAAGTTTTAAGTTAAGCTCGTTATTTAAATCTTCAATATTCGTTCTAGCATCTACTAGATAACGTTTTTCATCAAGTTTCTTTATCTCATCTTCTTCTTCATCAAATTCATCTTGAATCTCACCAACAATGACTTCTAGAATATCTTCAAGACAAACAATACCAGAAACTCCACCATACTCATCAACAGCTACTGCTAAATGAACTTTTTTAAGTTTAAACTCTCTGAGTAAATCATCAAGATGCTTACTATCTGGGACAAAGAAAGGTTCTCTCATTATATTTTTTACATTAAAATTGTCTTCTATTCCTTTCCTAAGCAAGTCTTTGGAATATAAGACTCCTATAACATTATCATTGTTATTTTCATAAACTGGGTATCTTGAATAACCATCATTAGCAATTATGGTATAAAAGTCCTCTAATGTGATATTGCAATCTACAAAAGAAACATCAATCCTTGGTACCATAACTTCTCTAACTGTCATTTCATCTAATTCTCCAATTCCTTGGATCATAGTTTCTCGCTCCGCCCGCTCAGCTTCTTGCGTCGCTTCAGCTTCTAGGTTATCCTTTTTCTTAAATAAGTCGCTTAAAAAGCCCACTTTACTTCTCCCTAACTTCAGATAATATTTTTTCTTGTAAAATCAACATGGGCTCTGTTTTATCATTTGTTTTATGATCATAGCCTAACAAATGCAAAACACCATGAATTAGAATTCTCTCAACTTCTTCATCAAATGAAACATTAAAGTTTTCACAATTTCTTTCAATTGCACTAATAGAAATCACCATATCGCCTAAAACTTGACTCTCTTCCATTTCAGGCCAAAAATCAAAGTCTTCAACATTATCAGATTGAACAAAAGACAAAATATCAGTTGGAGAATCTTTATCTCTCCATTGTTTGTTTAATTCTTGAATCTCTTGATCACTAACAAAGGTTATTGAAAGTTCACACCCTGATTTTGAAAAAGTAGCTAAAATATCATTAACCTTTTTCTCAACAAAAGATTGAGGAATTTTATCTTTATATTCATCTAAATTATATTCTATATCAATTATGTTATTCATTTTTACCTATTTTCTTTTACTTTTAATTATTGTTATTCTTTAAATATTAGTCAATTACTAAAACTAGTTATTTGGTTTATCTTCTTCATTTGGGTATTTAATTCTAGTGTGTAACTTTCCAACTAGAGAATGCTCCAAAGATTGTTCAATTATCTTTAACTCACTTAAATCAAGATGGCTGTCATTTAGTTGCCCCCTATCTAATTTTTGTTTGATAATTGTTGAAATTAATCTTCCAACTTTTTGCGCACTTGTTTTATTAGAATGAGATGCAGCTTCTACACTATCTGCTATCATAACAATTGCACTTTCTTTTGATCTAGGAGGATTACCAGTATAACAATAGTCACTTGGTACAACTCTATTATAAGGATTATCATTGCTATCTTTGATTGCTTCATGATAGAAGTATTGTATTAAATCATTGCCATGATGTTCACTTACTATATCAATAATTTCTTGAGGTAATCCTGCACTTTTACAAGCATCTACCCCTAATTTTACATGAGATCTAATTATTGAACCGCTCATAGAAGGAGTTAATTCATCATGCTTATTTACTCCATCCTCCTGATTTTCCGTAAAATATTCTGGGTGGTCCAATTTGCCTACATCATGATATAATGCAGCAACTCTACACAATTGAGCATTTACACCAATTGCTTTTGCTGCTTCAAAAGCTAATTCTGAAACATTAATACTATGGTTATATGTTCCTTGTGCATTAATTTTTAATTTTGTTAATAGTTTATGATCCATACTACTTAGTTCTTCTAATCTAAAAATAGTTGGGATATTTAAATAATTATCTATAAAGGGTAATAACACTCTTTCTAATAAGAAACAAGTTAGTATATTCAATATTAAAATAATCATTGATACGAACAATGAGTTAAAAGGATATCCTTGAATAGCATATAAAATAATTGTCATCAATAAAGCTATTAATCCACCTTCGAAAATACTTGTTATTCTAGATAGCCTATTTTGGTCATAGATTATTATATATAAGAAACTAATACCTATTGCTGCTAGGTAGAAAAAGGTAAAGAAAGTTGTTCCTGGGAAAAGTGTTGCAAAAAGTGAATATTGTATTGTAAACAAAAATCCAAATCTTTTCTTACCTGTGGTATTTTTCAAAAAGAAAGTTCCAAACAATACAGGTAATGTAGGTCCAATTACTGTAATATTATATTTTGAACCATAATATGTTATTAAGAATGAAAATAATATTGTAAATAACATTAAAATTAAATATATATATGTAAACTGAACTCTTCTAAAGGTATAATCACTTCGTGTCCAAAACCAATAGAAAGAAAATACTGTAATTAAAATTATTAGTAATATTCTTGCAAATATTTGAGTATTTGAGAAAATTGCACTATGTTGTTCAACCTGTTTTAATAATTCAAGATCTTTTTCACTAATTACGGCATCTTGGCTTAAGATTTTTTGACCAGCTGGAACATATACTATAACATCAGAAATACTATTTTCTGCCTTATCTTTTGCTACCTCAGTTAAAAGAGAATCATAAGTTACATTTGGTTCAATTAATCCTTTGATTGAAAGAAAAACTAGTTGTGGGATGTTTTGATTAGTAGGATAGCTTTCTTCTAAATATAGAGAGACTTTTTCATCTAAATTATCACTTGTAATCAAAGAATTTAAAGTTAGTGTTTTAGTGGTTTCAATTTTTTCAACATTATAAAAATCATTTAAATAACCATTTAAAGATATTTTATTTATATTTTCATTTCTTAATTGATTTACTTCATTCTTTTCAAAGTATCCAGATGTAATAATATTTTTCGATATATCTAAAACCCATGAAGAGAGAAGTTTTCTATCTTGCTCAGTTAGATTATTAAATTCAGCTAAAAATATATCTTTTTCACTTTGATTTAAAGAAACTAGTAATTTTAATAAATTTTCTTGATTCTCATTATCAATATTTTGAGTGAAATTTAGAATTCTATCAGTTATTAAATATGTCTTGGAGACATCAAATGTAAATATTGGAAAAACTTTCGTTAATGCTAAATCTTTTTTTTCTTGTGTAGCTTTTTCATCTACATATTCAAAAGATCTTTTTACAAAAAGGTCTTCAGGTGCCAATTGCTTAATCTGAAGTGTTTTAGAGCTAATTGATGATCCTACTAAATTTCCTGAAACAAAATATGGCATTATAATCATAATTACCACAGTTGCTAAAAGAAGTAGAGAAAATATAATCTTTGTTTTTATATTTACTTCATCATCTTTTGCTTTTAGTTTATTAAAAATAGATTCTCTATTGTCCATTAGAATAATCCTTAGCGTATGCATCAATAATCTTTTGAACAATCTTTGCCCTAACAACATCTTTTGATGTAAATTCAACAAAATCCATTCCATTAATATCCCTTAAAATGTCATTTGCATGCACAAGACCACTTCTGTGTCCTCTTGGCAAATCAATTTGCGTTATATCTCCGGTTATAATAGATTTGGAATTTTCTCCAATTCTTGTTAAAAACATTTTCATTTGTTCAATAGTAGTATTTTGAGCTTCGTCTAAAATAATAATACTGTTGTGTAAGGACCTCCCCCTCATATATGCTAGTGGGGCAACTTCGATAGCTCCATTAGCTTCTAATTTATTGATTATTGAGGGAGGTAGCATCCATTCCATAGCATCATATAGTGGCCTAACATAAGGACTTAATTTTTCACTTAATGTTCCTGGAAGAAAACCTAAGTTTTCTCCAGCTTCAACCACAGGTCTTGTTAATATAATCTTTTGCTTTTCTCCGCTTGTTATTTGAGAAAGTGCAAAAGCTATTGCTAAAAAAGTTTTACCTGTTCCAGCTGGACCAATGGCAAAGGTAATTTGATTGTCATTCATCATTTTTATAAATCTACTTTGATTAAAAGACTTTGCAAAAATAGTTTTATTGTTAACACTTATAACATTATAATCTTCAAAAAGATTAACCTCACTCAAGCTATCAATTAGTTCAGGAGAGTTTATAATACTTTGATATTCCATAAATATCTCACTCTCACTGATTACTTGATTTTCATTTATTATCAGCATCTCTAATTTCTTCACTAGAGCTTCAAATAAAGCTAATTTAGTTACATCTTCATCTTCGACAAATAAAGTATTTCCTTTAGTTAAAATTTCAATTCCCATTAAAATTTCTATATAAGATATATTTCTATCATTTGCACCGCAAATGATTCTTAATTTCGACAAATCATCAACTATTATATTTTTTACCATTCTCAATCCATTTATGAATCATAACTCCAACCATCTCCTTCATTGGTAAAACTCTCATCCACTTTTAATTCGGGTAATGTATTCCATTGTAAGTAAAATGATACCGAAGTGACCCATTCATAATTATAGTTAGATAATACAACGGATCCACTGTATTTGCAATGCAAATCCCAGTCCTCCATCATATGAACCATATCAAGAGAAACTTCTTCCAAATTGAATTGTGTTGAATAAATTCCATCTCCAAATATATCAAGAGAATTAGCTAAGTCAGTAAATAAGAGACTAAAATCAAAATTGTCATCATCATCATAGTAATTATAAAAACCATAGTTAGATGTAGTTATTGAAAAATCAATAGACAAAAATTCAGCAATTTCAAATGAAAGACTTCCTGTTATACTTAGATAAGTGGAATAGATATCTGAAAAACTATAGTTAAAAGTTGCATCTAAATCTAAGTTTAAGCCAATTCTATTTTTCCACCAATATTTAGTATAATCCTCCATACTTATAGTATTTTTAAAATAATCTAATTCAAGCTTAGAGGATTCTGAATAGAAATTTAATTTGCTCTCTAAAAATTTATTTTTGTAAGAAAAAGAAAAATCACTAAAATAATCTTCTTCTGAGTCATCATATAATCCATAGTATTTACTACTATGAGTAAAATATTGATTTCTATCTTTGTTACTATAAGTTACTGTGGATGTTAAAACTAGAGAATCAACTAATCTATTAGCTGTTTTACTATCTTCAATATCATAGTATATATCCAATCCAAAATATAAATCATTTATTGAATAGTTTATATAATTTTCAACTTCAGTAAATTCAACATCTGGGTAATCTATATCAAATGTAAATACTGTTTTATTTTGTATATTTTTATAATTTAGTGTTACTGATGGCTCTATTGAAAGAGTTAATGGTGGTAATTCTAATGATATAGATGGAGTAATAATTAAATCATAATAATAAAATGATTTTTCCCACTCAATCTCATGTGTAGTTATATAATCATCACTATACTCAAATTCATAAATATCTTCATCAATATCCCCATCTTCTTCTGTAATACTATATTTATATAATCTAGTATCAAAATAATAAGATAAATTAATAAAAGGTAATTGTATTGCGTTTTTTGTCTTAATATCTATAGATGTACTTTCACTATCATCAAAAACATTATCATAAATAAAATTAAATGTAGTAGAATTATCTACTTCTAAAATATTTGGTTCTACTTGACCATCACTTGTAAGCGTTAAATATGATTTGTTGTATAGTTCTGTATCATCATTATCTTCTTTTGTATAATAAAAAATTTCATTGAGATTATAGGATAAATCATAATAAGATGAACTTGTATTGTCTGTACTACTTTTATTTGAGGATTGATATAAAGTATCTAATAATTCTTGAGTTTTTTCATCAAGCTCATCTTTATTTTCTTTTTCTTCTTCATTTTCATCTATGGTAGTGAATAATTGACCATTAATATCAGCATCTAAATCCCCTAAAGTCATCTCATCTATTACGTATGAATAACTTCCATCATTTTTTTCCCATTCATAGTCAATATTTGAATCAAAACTACTGACTTTAATATTTTTTATATAAGGAAATAAGAAATCAGGACTTAAATTAAATTTAGAATCCATACTCCAACTATAACTATCAATATCTGAGGAGTATGTAGATGGGAAACTTTGACTATTCCATATTGCATCAATGCTGAAATCTGATAATCTATTACCGTAGGTTTTTCTAACTGTAGGATCTGATACTAATGGCATGTATAAATTAATTGATCCATCCTCAAACTGATATTTTGCTGATAAACTTGCATCATATCTAAAAACAGGATAATAATCATAAGATTCTATATCCCCAATAATCCCATCACTAGCAATACTGGTGATAGCGCTAGATGTAATTGTTAAAGCTTTATCAAACAAATTAGCTTGAGAGACATAACCTAATACTACACTACCATTATCATCATCTTCTATCGAATATGGAGTATATTCATACGCATCTAACATAAGAGTAAAGTAACTATTTGAATCAATTGCCCATTGTTGTATCTTAGAAGTAGGCTCTTCACTATTATAAATTGAACCTGTTGCATAGTTATCTTGGCTATCATCTGTTTTTAATAGTGATGTAAAACTACTTGAAGAGGTTGATTCAAAATTAGGATATTTCCCAAGCAATTCAAAAGTTGTATTTACAAATGTTCCCCTAGTTGATTCATAACCTATAGAAGGATTACCAATCATAGTTGCACCTGGAGAAAAGAAATATGGCAAATACAACACATCGACTCTACCAAGTGAAACTACAGCATTTTCTAAATATAAATCACCGTGTTCTAACAATGCAATTTTATCAGCACTGATAGAGGAATAGGCATTTGTTGGATTTGTTGTTATAAATCCATCATTTAAGATTAAGCTATTTGTTTCTGTATTCAACGTCATAAGAGAAGAGGATGCATTAAACTCGACACTATCACCATCACTATTTTCTCTCTCGGTATAAACACTGGCATTAGTTACATTAAGGATATTAGTTTCCCAATTATATGTTATTATTTCACCACCAATATCTTGGGTAAATAAACTCTCTTCATTTTCCCCAATAGCAAAAGAAACTTCCCCCATGGCAGCTAATTTAAAATTTTCTGTATCAACTATTATTGTTTGAGCACTTAATGTCTTTTCTTCATTATTTTCTTTAAAGACTAAAACAACATCTCCATTTAAAATGGTTAAACTATTTGAACTACTTAACCTTTTCATGGAATTTGCACTTCTTATCTCAAAGGAAAAAGTTTCATCATTTTCTTTTTCTGTATTACTATCTTTTTCTATTGTAGTGGCAGTGCTGCCTTCAGCTTCTAAAATTTCTTTTAGAGCTGAAATCATCTCACTTTTAGAATCACCACAATCAAGATTTCTCAAACTACACATCATAGCAAGTTCATTCTCACTTGCTTGATTTAAACTAATAATTGCTAAATCACTAGAATAAACATTTTGAACTAAAATTAATAAAAAAAATAAAATTGCAACAGTTTTTTTCATAATTTGATTATAACATCTGTTTTAAGAATTGCCCTGTATAAGACTTTTCATTTTTAGCTACTTCTTCAGGGGTACCAGTTGCTACAACCATTCCCCCTCCATCTCCTCCGTCAGGTCCTAAATCAATAATATAATCAGCAGTTTTAATTACATCTAAATTATGTTCAATTAATACAACTGTATTACCGTTATCGACAAGTCTATTTATTACATCTACTAATAATTTAACATCTGCAAAATGAAGTCCTGTTGTAGGTTCATCTAAAATATATAATGTTTTACCTGTGTTAACTTTGGATAGTTCTAATGATAGTTTAACTCTTTGAGCTTCTCCACCACTAAGGGTTAAGGCACTCTGTCCAAGTTTTAAATAGCCTAAACCTACACTATCTAAAGTTTCTAGCTTTCTTCTAATCTTATTAATTGGTTTGAAAAATTCTTTTGCTTCTTCGACTGTCATATCTAAAACATCATAAATATTCTTGCCTTTGTATCTTATAGATAAGGTTTCAGTATTATATCTTTTTCCATGACAAACATCACATTTCACAAATACATCAGGTAAAAAGTGCATTTCAATCTTAATATTTCCATCACCACTACAATTTTCACATCTACCACCGGCTACATTAAATGAAAATCTTCCACTTTTATAACCTCTCGCTTTTGATTCAGGAAGAGATGCAAACAATTCTCTAATTGGCGTAAATGCTCCAACATATGTTGCAGGATTGGATCTAGGAGTTCGTCCTATAGGACTTTGGTCAATATTAATTAATTTATCAATATTTTCATAACCTGAGATTTTTGTATAACCATCATAATTAAAATTCTTACCATTTAATTTTCTCTTTAGTGATGGTACAACAATTTCATTAAGAAGTGTTGACTTCCCACTTCCTGAAACCCCTGTAATTACTACAAGTTTTCCTAAAGGAATGTCTACATCAATACTTAATAAATTGTTTTTACTAGCTCCTTCAATTCGAATTTTTTGCTTATTGCCTTTTCGTCTTTTACTTGGGACAGCTATTTCTTGTCTCTTTGATAAAAACTGGCCAGTTATTGATTTTGGATTTGCTTCAATTTCCTTCGGTGTTCCTTCAGCTATAATATAACCGCCATGAACGCCGGCACCAGGTCCTAAATCGACAACATAATCTGCTTCTCTTATCGTAGCTTCATCATGTTCAACAACTATAAGTGTATTTCCAATATCTCTAAGTTTTTTCAAAGAATTGATTAATTTTTCATTATCTTTTTGATGTAGTCCAATGGATGGTTCATCTAAAACGTACATAACACCAGTTAGAGCAGATCCTATTTGTGTAGCAAGTCTAATTCTTTGTGCTTCTCCTCCACTTAGGGTTCCACTATTTCTATCTAATGTTAAATAGGAAAGACCTACATTATATAAAAAAGATAATCTGTTGTTAATTTCTTTTAATATTTCTTTTGATATGGTTGTATCTGTCTCACTTAATTTTAAGTTTTTAAAAAAAGAAAGACTATCCTTAATTGAATAGGATGTAACCTCCATAATATTTTTTCCACCAACTAGAACATTTAGAGCATCTTCTCTAAGCCTTTTACCTTTACAAGAAGGGCAAGTCTTATGAGATTTGAATGAGTCATACCAGCCTTTCATATGCATACTTGTAGTTTGAAAATATCTTCTCTCTAATTCATTTAGTACACCTTCATACTTTTTAAATACAATTTGTTTGGAGTTAATCCCATTATCATAATTTATTGGTATTTCTGTGTTATACCCATTTAAAATTATGTTAAATATCTTTTTAGGTAATTTATTTAATGGTGTGTCTAAAGAAAAATTTAATGCTTTAGAAAGTGATTCAAATAGGGCTTTATTCCAATTTGCTTGAGGATTGTGAGTTTTTATAGCATGTTCATTTATACTTAGAGACATATCGGGAATTATCAAATCTAAATCAAACTCACTAACAATTCCAAGTCCTTTACAAGTTGGACAGGCTCCATAAGGATTATTAAATGAAAATAGTCTTGGCTCTAAATCTGCAAAAGTTATTCCACAATGAGGACAACTATTTCTTTGTGAAAAAACTTCATCTTTTTCTTTTTGGATACCATCTTGTTTAAGTATATAAGTTATTTTAACTAATCCATTTGTCATCTCAATTGCAGTTTCAAGTGAATCTGAAAGTCTAGTTCTATTCTCTTTATTTAAAATCAATCTATCAACAACAATATCTATATCATGTTTGAAGTTTTTATCAACTTGAATGACATCTTCAAGCATTACCATTTCATTGTCAATTTTTGCTCTTTGAAATCCTGCATTTTTTGCATCTTCAAATACTTTTTTGTATTCACCTTTTCTACCCCTGGCAACAGGAGCACTTATAATTAATCTTGTATTATCTTCATAATTATAAATAGCATCAATTATTTGATCGATGCTCATTTCAGTTATTTCTCTTTTACAATTTGGACAATAAGCTTTACCAACTCTTGCCCATAATAATCTATAATAATCATAGATCTCAGTAATTGTTCCAACTATGGATCTAGGGTTTTTATTTGTAGATTTCTGTTCTATTGCAATAGAAGGAGATAGTCCTTCAATGTATTCTACTGCTGGTTTTTCTAATCTTCCTAAAAATTGTCTAGCATAGGCAGATAGACTTTCTACATATCTTCTTTGTCCTTCTGCAAAAATAGTGTCGAAGGCTAGTGAACTTTTACCACTTCCACTTAAACCACTTACTACTATTAATTTATCTTTATCTAAGGTTAAATCAATTGATTTTAAATTATGCTCACTAGCACCTTTTATAATTAATTTATTATTATTCCCCATTAATTGCCTCTAATAGTGCTTTTTTTGCATTCTGAACATCAACTTCAAGGCTTAATTTACCCTTTTTATATAAAAAGACTTTATTTCCAATGCCAGTAATTGCAAAATCTGCTTCTTTTGCTTCTCCAGGTCCATTAACCTGACAACCCATAATAGCAACAGAGATATTTTTATTTAGTTTTAATAAATCTGGTTCGATTTCTTGTAGAAATCCTATCGAATCGAAAGAGTTTCGTCCACATCTAGGACAGCTAATAATCCTAACTCCCTTATCTCTTAAACCTAAGGTTCTAAGTATCTCAACTCCAGCAAAAACTTCATCCTCAATACTACCTGTGATAGAAATACGCATAGTATCGCCTATTCCTTGCTTAATTAAGTTTCCTAAAACCCATGTAGATCTTGCAACAGAGGATACTACAGATCCAGCTTCTGTTACCCCTATATGTAATGGATAATTACTTTTTTTAGAAAATTCTTCATTTGCTATTCTAGTCTCTTCTAAACTAGTAGATTTCAAAGATACAACTGTATTATAAAAATCTAATTCTTCAAACCATTCTAGATATTTTAAGGCATTATCTACCATGATTGCAGTATGATCACCAGTTCCTTTAGGCAGAGAACCTGAATTTAATCCAATTCTAATTGCAGCACCATTATCTTTAGCTGCTCTAACAACTTCATCGACTTTCCATCTTGCTCCAATATTACCTGGATTAATTCTAATTTTACTAAAACCACAATCTAAAGCAGCTAAAGCCATTTTAAAGTCAAAATGTATATCAGCTACTAAAGGCATAGTAGATCTTTCATTTAAATATTTAAAAGCGTCTCTATCATTATCTGAAGGATATGAAAATCTCATAATATCACATCCCATCATAGATAAACCATTCATTCTAGCCAATAATGAATCTAAATCTTTTTTGTTTGAAGGAACAGGACTATCGTACATAGTTTGAATACTAATTGGATAACCTTTCCCTATTTTTATATCTTTAACATTTGCAATAATTGGTTTTCTCATATTATTTCCTTATCATCTTCTTCTAAAATTACCTCATCCCAATCTTTATTATTTAAAACAGGAATCATTAGGTTCTTTAAAATCTTTAATTCAATAATTACATAATCTAATAAAGTAGTATATTTATCTTTATTAGATTTTTTTAATACAGAATATAATTTAATTAATAATTCACTAGTAAAATCAAATGCATTGATTAAAAATAATATATTCGCATAAGTAAATATATCTGAAAAATTAACTTCGTCCCAATTAATATAATTAATATTATGATAAAAATATATAGACGCTTTATCTTCTAAGCCTAAATTCAGTAGGATTAACAAAAAAACAAAATTAAAACTTTTAGAATCAAAATAATAATAATAAACTCTATTAATCGCACAAGAATATATCCTACTATTTAAATAGTTCAACTGTTCAATTTCTATCAATTGTTGTGAAATATTATTTATAGTTAATTTTTTCAAATGAGAGGTTAATTCTTCAACTCTATTAAAATTTTCAACAATATTTTCTACTTCTTCAACTATATCTTCATAACGACAATAGTCCCCACTATTTTTAACTTTATTCCAATAATAATAAATCGTATCTCTACTTTCAAAATTAATTGCAAATTCTAATAGGGATAAATTCTTATTAAATTCTTCTAAATATATATTTTCATCTAAACTTTTTTTATAAGGAGAAAGCTCAGCACTGCTAAATAATAATATGTTTTTAATTATTAAAAAGTTTTGATCTTTTTTAACAAATATATCATCTTCAAGATCTTGCATCACTATTTTAATATAGGATGGTGAAAAATTTTCAAGAAAGAAAGGTAATAAAATAAAAAAAGAGCTAAAGTCAATATTATTATATATAGTTCTAATTGTATTTAGAATTACTTCTCTATCATCTAATATAATTAAATCTTTAACTATTTTACATAAATATATATCCAAGTACTTTAAAAGAATATCAGCTTCAAGATTATAAAGTTGAGCTAGTTTAGATATTAATATGATTAATTCTTGATATATTTCTACCCTATCTTCAACCTTTGATATTGAATAGTCTAAATTAAGAAAGGCATTCTCATATAATAATAAATTATCTTCCATATTATCTATAATATTATTTTCATAATCTTCCATAATATTATTTATTAAATCAATAAAATTATCCTTATTAATTTTTGTGTTTAAAAAGGGTGTTTTATAAATAGAAATTGCAGAAGAGAGAGTTATATCATTTATCTCAGCAATTCTAGGGTTATCTAAAAAGTTATCGATTAATTTAAATTCATTACTTTCTTCAACATTTACATTTTTGCATATTTTATTTATTTTTTCAAAATAATCATCAAAATGCTCATCAAAGTATATATGATTACAGAAATGTTGTTTTATTTTTCTATTTAATTGTAGTTTGTCACTATTGTTACTAAAAATAAAATTATCTAAATCAATTTTGGCTAAATCATTTTCATCAATTTTTTCATAAAAAATTTGTAATTCATTTAAAATCTGAAATTTTGTAAAACCATTTAAATAAAGAAGTTTTGCCCTTTTATTAAATAAAGTAAGTATTTTTTTACTATTATCCATTTTTGTACCCAATCTTTTCTAAAAACTTTTTAATTACAACACAATTCAATTATAACAGATTTTTATAAGAAATACTATTTTTCAAGGTGATAAAAAGATTTTTCATAAATTCTATTATAATGTTGCAAATACAACCGATTTATATGTGCTATAATGTTATTGTTCATTTATAAAAATGAATAATATTTCAACAAGGAGAAATAATATGAAATCAGAAATGTTTTGTTTCCAATGTCAAGAAACAGCTGGCAACAAAGGTTGTACTGTAAGAGGCGTATGTGGTAAATCTTCAAATACTGCAAATTTACAAGATTTACTTATTTATGCTACAAAAGGTTTAAGTGTTGTTACTTCAAGACTTAGAGCTGAAGGAAAAACTGTAGATAAAGTGACTAATCACTATATCACAATTAACTTATTTACTACTATTACTAATGCTAACTTTGATGATGATGTATTTGTTTCAAGAATAATTGAAACACTTAACATGAGAGATTCTCTAAAGAAACAACTAACCAATACTGCTGATTTACATGATGCGGCAACTTTTAAAATCACAACTATAGATGAAATAACTTCTAAATCACAAAGTGAAAAAGTTGGTGTTTTAGCATCAGAAAATGAAGATGTTCGCTCCTTAAGAGAATTAATTACTTATGGATTAAAAGGTGCTGCAGCATATGTTGAACATGCCAATGCTTTAGGATATGAAAACGAAGATATTGATATCTTCTTACAAGATACACTAGCAAAATTACTTGATGATTCATTAACTGTTGATCAATTAGTTTCTCTTACCTTAGAAACTGGTAAATTTGGTGTTGAAGGCATGGCTCTTTTAGATACTGCTAATACTAAAACTTACGGTAATCCAGAAATTACTAAAGTAAATATTGGTGTTAGAAATCGTCCTGGTATCTTAGTTTCTGGTCACGATTTAGGTGATATCGAAAAACTTTTAGAACAAACTAAAGGCACTGGTGTTGATGTTTACACTCACGGTGAAATGTTACCTGTTCACTATTATCCTGAATTCAAGAAATATGACAACCTTGTTGGTAACTATGGTAATGCATGGTGGAAACAAAAAGAAGAATTTGAAAAGTTCAATGGTCCTATTTTAATGACTACTAACTGTATTGTTCCACCTACAGATTCTTACAAAGATAAAATGTTTACAACTGGTGCTGCAGGTTATGAAGGTGTTAAACATATCTCAGGGTCTAATGCAAGTGAAAAAGATTTCACACAAATCATTAAATTAGCACAACAATGTGAACCTCCTGTAGAAATTGAAACTGGAGAAATTATCGGTGGATTTGCTCACGAACAAGTATTTGCTTTAGCTGATACAGTTGTTGATGCAGTTAAATCTGGTGCTATTAAGAAATTTATTGTAATGGCAGGTTGTGACGGTAGACAAAAATCTAGAAGTTATTATACAGATTTTGCAAAAGCTCTTCCTGATGATACTGTTATTTTAACAGCTGGTTGTGCTAAGTATAGATACAATAAATTAAACTTAGGAGATATCGGTGGAGTTCCAAGAGTATTAGATGCAGGTCAATGTAATGATTCATATTCATTAGCTTTAATTGCATTAAAACTAAAAGAAATTTTTGCTCTTGAAGATGTTAATGAATTACCTATCATCTACAATATTGCTTGGTATGAACAAAAAGCTGTAATCGTTCTTCTAGCTCTATTATACTTAGGTGTTAAAGATATTCATCTAGGGCCTACACTTCCTGCTTTCCTTTCACCAAACGTTGCAAATGTTTTAGTTGAAAACTTTGGCATCTCTGGTATTGGATCTGTTGAAGATGATATTAAATTGTTTTTTAACTAAAAAAAATAGTATCTAATAATACCAAAAAAGGGTTGTTTTCTATCTCTAGAAAGCAATCCTTTTTATATTATAAAATGTATTAAGTTATAATTTTAATTTATTTGATATTCAATGCTTACATCACTTGTATATGAACCAGCTGGAAGTGAATCATCCCCATCCCAAGACATTACAAAGGCATATACTGTTGCAGTTTCAAATAATCCAGCAGGAATTGTTGATATATTATATAGTTCTCTTGCAATAGGTGTAATTTTAGAATCATAAGATTCTAAACCATTGTTTAATGTCGTAACAAAACTTTCTGCACTAATATTAACTTCAATTGACAAATCACTGTTCATATTAGATGAAGCTTCAATTCTAAAAGGATTTGTAACACCACCATAGTTTAATGGCTGGAGTATACTTATTTCATAAAGATCTAAATTATCTTCAATTTCATCATTGTTATAATATAATTTATATGAAACAGAGCTTTCACCTATAGATGTGTTTACTTGTACTTCTGCTGATTTGCTATAAGCAGAAATTATGATTACAAAACTTAAAAATAGCAAAATCAGTATTTTCTTCATATTATATAATCCTTAATTTATTTTATCATAGATAACTTATTTTTGATATATGATTAATTAAAATTACAACAATATTTACCTACTGTCAATTAAATTTAAGGCTTTAAAAAATATATAGTTTAAAATAGAATTCAACTTTTTTAATTTCCAGATAATAATTTGTTATATATTAAGATGCTTTATCCCCTTCAAAACTCAATATCAGATAATTCTACTTTTGTAAAAGTTGTATACTTATCAGTATTTTTTTCTCCATTTCCAAGCTGTCCTTGGGTATTAGCTCCAACACTATAACAATCTTTATTTGTGTCAATTAATAAAGTATGGTTTTCTCCTGTACAAATATTATTAACTTTATCAATTTAATTAGTCACTTGATAAAAAGAATAATGAGCACTATTAGAATTATCCCCATCCCCTTGTTTATGATTAGAATCGGAGCCTGCTGCCCAAAGTGTATTATCATTCTTGATTATCATAGAATATCTATCCCCAGCCGATATAATTTTTATATCAGAAAAAATCAATTTTGGAAGTTTGTTATATCCTGTCGATGAGCCTGATTGTCCATAGGAAGAATCACCTGCTGAAATAGATTCAACGTTACTTTTAATGAACACAGGATGATTGGTATCAGTTATATTATCTTGACCTAACTGACCAGATCCGTTATTTCCAAACCCGTATAAATCATTATCACTTGTTAAAAATATTGTAAAATTGTCACCATTTGATACTGAAATAACATCTTTAGTTGTAGTTACATTTACCCAAGAAGAAGAATGTGTGTTAGTACTATCTCCTAATTGGCCTTCTGTATTATAACCACAAGTTAGCAAGTCTCCACTTGTAGTTATTATTGAGGTATGTGAAAAAGAGCATGATACAGCTTCTACATCGTCTCTTATTTTTGTAAAAATTCGATAATCATCTTCATTACCGTTTCCAAACCTTTTATCATTATCACCAGTTGCCCATAAGGTATTATCATCCTTTATAATCATTGAATACCTATCCGATGCTGCAACTTTTAAAACTCCAGAATCAACTATTTTTGTAGCTTCCAATTGATTATTAATTAAGTCTCTCAATCCAAGTTGACCACTTGTGTTAAACCCAAAACCCCAAAGACTCCCATCTTCTAATAATACTAAACTATACTAATCTCCAACAGCTATTGACTTTACATTACCTGTCGGCAAATCATTATTATTTTCATCTTCCCCTCCTAAATTATTTGAAGAATTAGGATCAACTATGGGACAACCACTGAGTATAATAGAGAATACAATTACTAATAAACTTATAAGATATTTTTTCATAACTTCCTTTATTTTTGAATCTAAACAATTATTGCTATTATTAAATATTGCTATTTCAAACCTTTTTTTAAGTATAAGTGAACTAATTGTCTATTAAAACAAAAAAGGAATTAATACAAATATATAGTATATAATTCATTTTATTTCACACTTTATATCAACAAAATGTAAGTAAATAAGGAAAAATAGTAATGTGAAAGAAATAGACCAGAAAATAAAACATTATAATGAATTTAATTTAGGCAAAAAAAAGAGCTCGTAATGAGCTCCAATAAATAATATATTTAAGTGATTATTGTAATAATAATAATGAGAAAACCAATGTGAACAATGCAACTGTTTCAACAATACCAATAACAATAAAGTAGTTTGCTGTACCTTTTCCAGTTTCTGCTAAAGCATCACAAGCATTTGCACTAGTTTTACCTTGCATTAATGCAGATAAACCAATTGCGATACCACCAAATACACCTACACCAAGAGCTAAAATTGGGGAAGCGCCTGCAGCTAATGCACTTGTAATGAAATTCATTAACAAGAAACCGTAAATTGTTTGTGTTAAAGGAGCACCAGCAAAAGCAACCATAATAAATGGAGCTGGCTTACCATTAGCATAACACTTCTTCCATCCACCTACAGCAGCTTGAGCTGCGATACCTGCACCTAAAGCAGAACCCATTGCTGAAAGAGCCAAAGCACAAGCTAAACCAATAAAACCTAAACTATTCATTTTTAATCTCCTTAGTTGTATATATACAACCTATTTAACATTTTCATTTACCGTTTCTTTAAACGGTTCGTATTCAATTCCTGACCACTCCATTCCAAGTTGTCCAGAAAATTCTAATAAATTCAATCTAACACCGTGTACGATGACAGATAAAAGACCCATTACCAAGTTCAAAGAGTGTCCAATAATTAATATAATTATTGCAACTACAGTTGTTGCTCCACCCATCAATGGCGCTGCCATAGAGTTGAAACTTTGGGCTATTGCAAGTGTTGCTAACCCGACTGCAAACAAACGAATATAACTCATAAGGTTTGAAAAACAACTAATTGTATCTAAGAAATTAGTAAAAATTCCCCCAAGTCCTTCAGTTATTCCTTTTGCAAAGGATTGACCAGGCTTTTGTGCACCAAATAATGTAACTAAGACAAAACCAACAATAATTATTGGGAATACAACTGAGTAGTTACATGGTGCTTGGATAACTAAGTTTAATACTACAAAATAGAGTACCACTATATCCATAGTCCAACCAATATCTGCAATAAAAGAAATATCCTTCTTACCTATTTTTCTAACTATATTAATAACTTCAGCTAATGTAAGTTGTATAGTTCCCAAGATAAAACAGAATTGCATAATATTATTCTGAGTTGTCTGAGAAGTTAAATCAAAATCAGTTGGGAAGTTAGTAATATTTGGTAATACTAAATTCTTTAATGGTGTATTAATAAGAATGGTTTCTGATCCAAACCAAGTTCCTGTTAATGAACCCCAAATTATCGTTGCCGCTGAAAGTACATATAGCAGTAAATTTGCTGTAGTAACTTTTTTAGTTTTTAGATGCATTGCTACACCTGCTAACAAGAATATTAATCCATATCCAGCGTCCCCAATAATCATTGCAAAGAAAAGAGTAAAGAACATTAAGAACCAAAGAGAGATATCTCCTTCATGGTATCCAGGAACAGTTCCTAAAATATCAAATAAAGGTTTAATAATCCCAACACCTTTTTGGTATTGAACTAATGTTGGTGGATTATCATCTTCACCAGGATCTTCGCTCATATATCCCCAGCTTTTCTTTTTAGCAACTTTCTCAAACTTTTCAAGTTTAGTTTGAGGTATATAACCGGTTATATAAACTAATGAATCATCATCTTGAGTAGAACAAGCTACTTTATCAAAATGAATTTCCATCTCACATCTTTTAATAAAATGTTGGTAACAGTCTATATATTTATAGTTACTAGCTAAATAAGCATCTATATCTGCAATTTTCTTACTATTAACATCAACTCTTAGTTGCATTTGAGATAAACTATCACTAGGAAGTTCAAACAACTTAGCTGGGAATGATGGATCAAGTTTTTGATTTATAACAGCGATAGCAATTTGCTTATCTACTGGATCTAATTCAATATACTCAACACTATCATCGATACTTGATAACTCTTTTTTACCAAGAGTATAGAAATTTAGTTCAATTCCTTCTCTTCTTAAATTTTCAATATCCTGAGGATTAAAATCCCCCCAATGTTTGATTCTATCAATAGTTAAAGCATCTTTAACCAAGTTTTCTTTTAATAGCTTCTTTTCTTCAAGTTTAGTACTAATTTGAGAATGCAATTGCATAAAATCACTTTCATCAAGCATTTCTTGTTTTACATTCTTTACATCAGTACAGCTATCTTCAATATTTATTCTAGCAGTATTTAATAAATCAAGCTCACTTAATAGTTGTTCACCCTTTTTGCTCTTAGTATTGTTGGTATAAATGTGCATTAAACCGTGTTTTCTAAGAGTTTTTAGCATATCACTTTTATCGTGAGTTTGAACAATAACGCTAACTTTCTTCATGGGTACTATCATTTAGGAAACCCCCACAACTTTACTTTTAGCAATTTTACCACGGACAACAGCAGCGGTCTGCTGATCTCCTAGATATATGCCAATTCGTCTAATATTCTCTTTTGCTTCAGGAATTTTAACTTTTTCAAAGAGATTTACTCTTTGTGAAGTTGTTCTAAGTTCCTTTGACAATAGATCAATTTGTGTTTCTAAAGTGCTGATTAAGGCATCAAGTCGTGCATATTCTTTAAGCGTTAGTATTCCATCATCAACCCAAAGAGGATATTGAGCTAAATCATAGTCAATTTCCTTAAAGGTTAATTCTTTAAATTCAGGAATAGTTACACCTGCAATATTGCTTTTAACTTTGATAACTTTATCAACTCTTACAATATTAGAAAGATCTTTCTTTTTCTCAAAGGCTGCATTTTCCGCATATACGCAAATCCAGTCTTGCATTCCATCAACAAGCTTATCTTGCTCAAGACGCAACTCTTTTATATTACTCTCAATGCCTCTAATAACCATTTGAAGTTGTTGTTTTTTCAACTGCAAAGTAGGAAGATATCGAGTAAATTGTTTAAGCTGATCTTTTTGCTTTTTTTGCTCGTTTTTGGTCAATTTGACTGCCATTTTACCTCCTAAGCATCCTTCTTAGGCCAACGTGCGATAATTAAATCACTCTTTAATCCTGTTTCATTAGGTTCGAAACATTCACTTAAAATTTCCCAACCTAAATCCAAAGCTTCTTCAAGAGGAATATTTACACTTAAGTCCATCATTTTTGATTCAAATAATTGGCCATACTTAAGTAACTTATCATCCCATTCAGTCATTTGGAATCCCATAGATTTCTTTTCTAAAGACTCTTTATATGAGGCATATAATTTAATCATACCATCCATTAAAGCTCTATGGTCATCTCTGGTATCTTTGTTAACTTGTTGCTTTAGACGGGATAGAGAACCAAATGGTTCAATTCTTCCACCTTTTAGATAATACTGACCTTCAGTAATGTAACCAGTGTTATCTGGAACTGGGTGAGTAACATCATCACCAGGCATTGTTGTAGCAGCTAAAATTGTTAGTGAACCAGCACCTTCAAAGTCAACAGCTTTTTCATATCTTGAAGCCAATGAAGAATATAAATCACCAGGATAACCACGGTTAGATGGAACTTGGTCCATAGTAATAGCCATTTCTTTCATAGCATCTGCAAAGTTTGTCATATCGGTTAATAATACTAAAACTTTTTTACCATCAATAGCAAATTTCTCAGCTACTGCTAAAGCCATATCTGGAACTAACATACATTCTACAGTTGGGTCACTAGCTGTATGAATGAACATGATTGTTCTACTCATAGCACCACTTTTTTCTAGTGTGTCTTTAAAATATAAATAGTCATCATATTTTAATCCCATACCACCTAAGATGATCAAATCAACTTCAGCTTGCATAGCAATTCTTGCTAACAATTGGTTATATGGTTCACCTGAAACTGAGAAAATAGGTAATTTTTGACTTTCAACAAGAGTATTGAATACGTCAATCATTGGAATACCAGTTCTAATCATATTTCTAGGAATAATACGTTTTGCAGGGTTAACAGAAGGTCCACCAATATCGATCATGTTTTCATCTAAATTTGGACCTTTATCTCTTGGAACTCCACTACCCGTAAATATTCTTCCTAATAAATCATCACTATAAGAGACTTTCATAGAGTGTGATAAAAAGCGAACTTTATCTCCTGTTGAAATACCTGCAGCACCAGCAAAAACTTGTAAAGAAACTAAATCATCTTGTAATTTAATAACGTTAGCATAACTTTCACCTGTTGCAGTTGTAACAATTGCAAGTTCTCCATTTTTTACACCCTTTGCTCTAACGCTAATAACATTACCTACAATGGATTCAATCTTGGTATATACTTTTTGCATTTTACACTCCACTTACATTAATTTTTCAGCTTTTTCATCAAAGCTTACAAAATTATTATCGAATTGAGCATTTATTTCACTCTCAATTTGTTTAAATCTTTCGCTCTTAAATTCAACGTTATTCCAGTCTAAGAATTTCTGTCTAATTTCATTGAAATATTTACGAACTGATTTTTTATCTTTTAAATCAAAATTTGATGCGAGTACTTTAAATAGTAAATTAAAGCTATATTTTTGTCTTTCAACAATTACAGAAGCATCAACTGGATCGAAAGAGTTTTGTTGTAAATATACTGCATCTAATAATTCACTTTTTTGATAAACAATATAATCATCAACACTAGTACCTTCTTCACCAACAACTTTCATCATTTGGTTAACTTCAGTACCTCTAAATAATAGAGCTCTAGCATATTCAACCATTTTGTCATCAATTACACCAGAATATTTTGACCAAGATTCTAAGGAGTTAATTGCAGGATATTTTCTAGCATCGGATCTCTCTCTTGATAAACCATGGAAGGCTCCAACAACTTTTAAAGTTGCTTGAGTTACAGGTTCTTCAAAGTTACCACCAGCAGGAGATACTGTACCACCAATTGTTACTGATGCAGTTCTTCCATCTTTTAATCTTACCTTACCAGCTCTTTCATAGAATTCAGCAATACGTGTTTCAAGATATGCAGGGAAAGCTTCTTCACCAGGAATTTCTTCCAAACGTCCACTCATTTCTCTCATAGCTTGAGCCCAACGAGAAGTACTATCTGCTAATAGAAGTACATTCAATCCCATTTGTCTATAATATTCTGCCATTGTTACAGCTGTATATACAGAAGCTTCACGAGCTGCTACAGGCATTGAAGATGTATTACAAATAATAATAGTTCTTTCCATTAAGGACTTACCAGTTTTTGGGTCTGTTAATTCAGGGAACTCTTTTAATACTTCTACAACCTCACCAGCTCTTTCTCCACAAGCTGCAATAATTACAACATCTACGTCAGCGTTCTTACTTTCCATATGTTGTAAAACAGTTTTACCAGCACCGAAAGGACCTGGAACACAGAATGTACCACCTTTAGCCACAGGCAAGAAAGTATCAATAATTCTAATTTTCATTACTAATGGTTCATCAGGTCTAAGTCTTTCTTCATAGCAATTAATTGGAACTTTTACAGGCCAAGAGAAAACCATTGATAATTCTTTAGTTTCACCATCCTGATTTTCGATTGTTGCAACATTTGCTCTTACATTATAAGTGCCTTTTTCAACAATTTTTTTAACTTTCCAATCCCCTCTAACAATATTAAAAGGAACCATAATTTGGTGAGTAAATAGACCTTCTGGAACTGTACCAATAGTATCACCTGCAGCAACACTATCGCCAACTTTTACAGCTGGTGTAAATTCCCAATCTAAATTAGGAATTGGATCTAAATAAACACCTCTTTGCAAAAAGAATCCACATTGAGATGCTAATTCAGGTAGAGGGTTTTGAAGACCGTCATAGATTTGTTTAAGTAATCCAGGGCCTAATTCTACACTTAACATTTCAGAAGTGAATTCTACTTTATCTCCAACTGAAACATCAGTTGTTGATTCAAAAACTTGTAAACTTGCTACACTTGAGTTGATTCTAATAACTTCACTCTTTAAACGAGTATCACCAACATGAATGTAACCCACCTCATTTTTAGAAATTGAGCCTTCGAATGCTACGTTGACCATATTTCCGTTGACGCCGGTGACGCGTCCTTTCATATTATTCATCATGTTCTCCATTAATTGCTTTTCATTGTTGATTGTAGATTGTTTAATAAGGATTTAAATTCTTTATTACCTTCAACTACATCAAAACGTGATTTTCTCTCTAGAAGCTTAAGTTTGATAGCGAAAGCTAATAATCCTTCTAAATCGAAAACATGGTTTGTACTCTCTTCATCTAGGTACTTCCAGTACAACTTCATCAAAAGAAGCTCCCCTTCATAAGCATTTTTTGCAGCTAAAGCAGCTCTCACTCCCTCAACTATTCTAAACTCTTTATCATTAGTATTTTTATATTTATCACTATTAATATTAAGTTTTTTACTTCTTTGTTCGGCTAATTCTTTTTTTACGTTTGTATTAAATTGATACCATTTTTTTACAAATGAATGAGAAGCATTGTTATCTGAAAGGGCCTCTGCGATGATTTTATAGTCTTTTTTATTGACGTTACTTTTACACAATTGAAGGAACTCATCACAACTAAATGGACAAGAATCTTCATATCGTAACATAGGTAACGTTGCAACTAAATAATAATAAGAAGCCACTAATTACTCCTTAATTAAAAACAATTTTTGCAATTGCTGGGGATAGGAAAGGAATCATTAATTTGGCAGTAGCTTCAGTGCTAAAGTCAAAATAGCCAGAGCCATCTTTATCTGCTAACTTAAAGCCAACATTTACAGTTTTAACGGGTTTAATTTCTAAGCCTTGTTTAATTTTATCACCTAGTTCTTTAGTAAGAACAGCTGCTAAATCCTCAAAGTCTTTTTCACTGATTTGCACTTCAGTATTTTGAACATCACAAAATCCTAGTGAGATAACTTCTTTAATTAACTTTACAAAATCTTTTGTTTTAAAAGCTTTTGCAACTTTTTCTTCTAACAAAGCATTAATTTCAGCTGTAAGAGCTTTTTTTAGTGATAGTTGAACGTCACGTGCAGCTTGAGATAAAGAAGCTTTTGCGCTTTGATCGCGTAAAGCAATTTCTTTGTCAGCATCAGAAAGAACTTTCTCAGCTTCTTTCTTAGCACTTTTAACAATATCATCAGCTTTTAATTTAGCATCAGTTATTATTTGCTCAGCTTTTTTATTGGCTTTTTCAATTCCTTCTTTTTGAATTGACTGAACCAAATCCTGAATTTGTTGTGCCATAGTATAATACCTACCTTTAATATTTTAGCGTTATTTCCATAAAACAAAATACAACATTTACTAATATACTAAAAACTTAATTTTATGTCTAATACAATTTTGTTTTTTTTGATGCTATGTGCATATTTATTCAAAATTAAGGATATATTTTGATAAAAATAACAAAAAAAAGGGATAATATGGATTATTTTTTTCTAGTTTTGTCTACTTTATAACTATCTAATTTATAGACTGTTTCAATAATAAATTATTTATTTTATACAAATATA
>JAQQAS010000049.1 GCA_028532815.1 Pleomorphochaeta sp. | reverse complement strand
CAAATAAATAATTATTTTTATTAAGTGCTTATTAGTAAATAAATTATAAACATTATACTCTTTAAATTAGTTAAAAAAGTGTTAATAGAATATGAAAATAGTTAAAAAATTGAAAATTGATTTATTCCTTTAAATGTATATAAAATTCAGCAATATCAAATTTTAGGAGAAAATTATGAAAAAAATAATGACAATGATTTTATTAGTTGCTCTTGTTTCTTCAAGTTTTGTTTTTGCTAATGGTAATAGTGAAAGTGCAAGTACTAAAGAAGCTAAAAAAACTGAAATGTTACTTTGGTTACCACCATTTGCATCAAGCAGTGATGCTTTGGATGAACAATTTTGGAGTGAAACACTAGCTCCTTGGGCTGAAGAAAACAATGTTGATTTATCTATTGAGATTACACCTTGGGGTGGATATGAAGAAAAATATTTAACAGGTTTTGCTTCTGGCGAAGGTCCTGATGTTGGATATATGTATATGCAAATGTTCTATGATTACATTCAAATGGGTGCTCTAGAAGATTTAGATAAATACTTTAATGAAGAAGAAAAATCTGATTACTATTATTATGACCAAGGTAATATGATGGGCGGGCAATATAGTTTACCTTTCATTGTTGGAAATGCTAGAGTTTTATTTGCGAACCAAGATATTTTAGATCAAGCAGGTGTAACTAAACTACCAGAAACTTGGGATGAATTTATTGAAGTTTGTTTACAAATTAAAGAAAATGTACCAGGAGTAATGCCTTTTGCTCAATCTTGGGCTGATCCATCCATTGGTTTATTAGATGACAACTTCTTCCCTTATTTCTGGCAAGCAGGTGGTCAAATTTATAATGATGAAGGAACTCAATTGGCATTAACTGAAACCGATGCAGCATATGAAGCAGCTCAATTCTTATATGACTTAAGATTTAAGTATGATATTGTTGATGAAGCACAACTTGGTTTAACAAATGTATCTAACGATTTTAAACAAGGTAATGTTGCTTTTGTTAGTATAGGTGCTAACAAAGCTCAAAGTTGGACTGATGCTGGTGTTAATTGGACTTTCATTCCTTCTTTAAAGCAAGAAACTAAAGGTATTTGGGTTGCCTCTGATGCTCTAATTATGAACAGTGCAAGTGAAAACAAAGAGCTTGCAGCATCCCTTATGAAGTTTATTACATCTTCTGATACTATGACTAAATTCCATACTGAAATTTCAGCTTTCACACCAATTACTAAATCTGAAGGTTATAATGACAATCCTGCATTTAAAGATATGTATGAAAATGAAACAGAATATTTCCATACCCTACCTGTAGCTAAAGCTTCAGCAACTATCTTTGATAACCTTTGTAAAAACTTACAACTTATGATGATGGGTGAACTCACCCCAGAAGAAGCTATTGATAGAACTGTTGAATATTCAACTAACGTTCTTTAATTCTTTTGGCAATTAATTTAGGGAAGGGTATCCTTCCCTAAAGATATATAGAAGAGGGGAAAAATGAAAAACAGAAACGATGCTGTTATGGGCTATTTATATATACTTCCAAGCTTTATATTAATTTGTGTGTTTGCAATAATACCAATTTTCATGAATGTGTATTATAGTTTTACACAATTTAATGTTATTCAAAGTGCCCAATGGATTGGTTTAGAGAACTATTCAAGAATGTTAAAGGATCCATATATTGTGGCATCCCTAAAAAATACTTTTGTATTTACTTTAATTACAGTTCCTTTGCAGTCAATCTTAGCTTTATTACTTGCTGCAGTTCTTGCAGGTCAATTTAGAAATAAAATGGGAGAGGCAATAAAAAGTGCTATGTTTATCCCTGTTATCGCTTCAGCTGTTTTAGTTGGAACTCTATGGTCAATTTTTCTTGAACCTAACGGTTTAATGAATACTATTTTAAGTTTCTTTCATATCCCAACTATTAACTGGTTAGGAGGAAAAACATCTTCTTTATTGTCAGTTAGTATGGCTACAGTTTGGAAGAATGTAGGATACTTTTTAGTAATCTATTATGCGGGAATTATGGATATCCCTAAAGAATTGTATGAAGCTTCCCAAGTAGATGGTGCATCAAAAATTCAGCAATTTTTCCATATAACAGTTCCATCTTTATCCTCAGTTACATATTTGATTGTAACACTTGGAACAATTTGGTCTTTCCAAATATTTGACATGGTATTTACTATGACTAATGGCGGTCCTGGAATGAGTACTGTTACATTAGTATTAACAATATATAATGCTGCTTTCAAAAGCTTTAATATGGGATATGCTGCATCTATAGCACTAGTAATGTTTGTTATTGTTATTGTGCTTCAAGCATTACAGAGAAAATTCTTAGGGGAAGGGAGAGATGATAAATAATGATTAAACAAAACAAAAAAACAATAAGTTATTATGTTCTCCTTGTAGTGCTTTTATTTAATGCACTTGTTGCAGTGTTTCCTTTTGTTTATATGGCTGTTATGTCTTTAACTCAAAAAGATATGCTTGATTTAGATTTTAGTAACACAACTTTTAGTTTTATAAACTATTTTAAAGTAATTGATGGTTTTAATTTATTAGTGAATTTAAGAAACTCAATTATTGTTACAGTATCGTCTTGTTTATTAAATGCAATAATTTGTTCAATGGCAGCATATGCTTTTGCAAAAAAAGAATTTCCTTTCAGAGATAAAATTTTCGGCTTATACTTAGCAACATTAATGATTCCCGGCCAAGTTACAATGATACCTGTTTTTGTTATAATTAAAAATTTAGGCCTAATGAATACTTATCCAGCTTTAATTTTACCAATAATTAATGCTTTTGGCGTATTCTTAATTAGACAATTTATGGTAAGTGTTCCAGATGATTTATTAGATGCAGCTAGAATAGATGGTTGTGGAGAAAATAGGATATTTATATCAATTGTTATACCTCTAGTTAAGCCTGTTTTAGTATCACTAACAATATTTACATTTATTACAAGCTGGAATGATTTTTTATGGCCTTTAATTATTGCTTCAAAGCCTGCTATGAAAACCCTAACATTAGCAATCGCTTCTTTAAAAGGATCTTATTCTACTAACTATGGATTAGTTATGGCTGGATCAACA
Source organism: Pleomorphochaeta sp. (assembly GCA_028532815.1). Lineage (GTDB taxonomy): Bacteria > Spirochaetota > Spirochaetia > Sphaerochaetales > Sphaerochaetaceae > Pleomorphochaeta. The sequence goes on along the minus strand of JAQQAS010000049.1, from coordinate 28,239 downwards.
TTCGCATTTTTACCTCCATTTATTTTATATATATTTTTACAAAAGCAATTTGTTGAAGGTATAGCTTTAAGTGGAACAAAAGGATAGTATTTATGGCAAATTATGAATTTTATTTAGCATCTTCTCTAGAAAAAGTTTTTCCAACAAAACGTGTTTTTGAAGATAAAAGAAGAGATATTGACCTTCTTATTAACGATAAACTTAACTTACAGTTGGTTTATAATTTATCAGAAGCAGACAGAAAAGTTAGAAATAGACAGTTTAAAGTTAATATAATTACAAGCTTAAAATATGAATTATTTGATGTAAATCTTGTAAAATGTGAATACTTGGCAACTGAAAATCATGATAGATTTTATATTGATACCAATCCTGGGTTGTATCCTGATTTATTAACTGAAAATAAAGGTTATATAAAACCATTATCAAATCAATTTAAATCATTGTGGATTTCTCTTTACTCAGATTCGAATGTAAAGAGTGCATATGTAACTATACAATTAGAAGAAGTTCTATTTGAAGATAATACAGGTAGTATGATAAATACTAATAAGGTTTATTTTGAAGAAACTTTGAATATAAATATAGTTAATCAAGTTTTACCAAAACTTCCAATTAAACATACTCAATGGTTTCATACAGATAGTATTGCTAATTATCATCATACAAAAGTTTTTAGTAAAGAACATTGGTCTTTAATTGATAAATATATTGAATTTGCAAGCAAGAAATCTGATATTAACCTTTTGTTAACTCCTGTATTCACCCCGCCACTCGATACTGATGTTGGAGGAGAGAGAACAACTGTTCAATTAGTAGATGTTTATTATAAAGATGGTAAATACGATTTTAATTTTGATAAATTACAAAAATGGTGTTCTATTTGTAAAAAACATGGAGTAGATTCTATTGAAGTTGCCCACCTCTTTACTCAATGGGGAGCTAAATTTACTCCAAAAATAGTTGTTTATGTTGAAGATGAGAATAAAGAGTTTAAACTTGAGAAAAAATTTGGGTGGAATGTGAGTGCAACTTCTAATGAATATAAAGAATTCTTAAATTCTTTCCTACCTAGTTTGATTTCAGCTTTTGCTGATTTTGGATATTCCAAAAACAATCTATATTTCCATATAAGTGATGAGCCACATTTAGATCATTTTGAAGATTATAAAAATGCAAAAAATATTGTTAATGACTTATTAAAAGATTGTAATATGATTGATGCGTTAAGTGATTATTCATTTTATGAAAAAAAATTGGTTGAAATTCCAATACCTTCAAACGATCACATTGAACCGTTTGTCAATAATGTAGATCATTTATGGACATATTATTGTATAGCTCAAGGTAATTTAGTTCCAAATAGATTTATAGGTCAACCTTCTTATAGAAATAGAATAATGGGTGTTTTATTATATCTATATAAAATTGAAGGGTTTTTGCATTGGGGATTTAATTATTGGGAGAGTGAGAATTCAAGAGAAAGTATTAATCCTTTTATAAGTACAGATGGAAACTGTGCTTTTCCTTCAGGAGATCCTTTTTTAGTTTACCCAGGTCCTCTCTCTTCAATTAGAAATGAAGTTCAGATGGAAGCTTTTTCTGATTTAAAATTAATGAAGCTTGTTGAAAGTAAAATTGGAAGAGAAAAAACTGTTGAATTAATAAAAAATGGGGAAGATTATAAATTTTCTTTTACTGATTATCCTAAGAACAATAAGTATTTAATTGACTTAAGAGCTAGACTTATTAATATAATAAAATGATTATAGTTCTTGATTAACAGTGTAAACTTACCTTATATTGTTGTGTATGAGAAAAATCAAGAAACACTTTGGACTAAGTTTATCAAGGTATAATACCTTTAAGGCTATGATTAGTGTGAGTTTTATAGTTTTTCTCATATGCACTACATTAGGTGTATTTTTCTTTCAAAAAATATCAAAAGAATTAAAAAATAACTTTCAAGAATTAAATGAATATATTGTTTCAATAGTTCAAACTCAGTTCCAAAATTCTTTAAATTATTCAACTACAATAATTTTAGATCCAATGAACCAAAAAATTATTGCAAATAATTATAGTCGTGATGATACTTATAATCTATCGATTAGACTAAATTCATTTACAACGACTAATGCGATAATAGACTCATTGTTTATATATTATCCCGAAATAGATTTAGTAGTTTGTAATAGTGGAGTATATGATTTAAAAGAATATTATTTAATTGAATATGGTTATGAAAGTAAGACTGATTTTGATAGTTGGAAATCCAATATTTTAAGTAAGCAACCTGGTTTTAGCTATGATTCAAAATTCGATCACATTATAAGTTATACAAGGTTGTCTTTTTCTAGTGATTTAAATAATGAATCAAATTTTAAACAGATAGTTGTTTTTAATTTTGATATGAGTGGTTTAACTATTGAAGATGATAAAGCCTTTATTGATGAATTAGGTTTTTTCGTTGATGATAAATTAATTATAATCAAAGAAAATGATAAGAGTATTATAAGGTCCTTATTTGCAAATAGCATCGATTTGGAATTTGAAAACAATACTTTAGCTGTTGATGATAATTTTATATATAAATACCCGTTTAATTTTAGCAACTTATATTTAATTACAAGTATGAATACAACCTCCTATCAAAGCAGCAGGTTTTATTTAATCCTTGCTTCAATATTCACTCTATTATTTAGTTTTATTGTCTCTATTCTTTATTCACTTAGAGAAAGTGAAAAATTGTTTAAGCCCTTTAGAGATTTAGCTTATAAACTTTCCCCTAATAAGTATTCTAAAGATTCTTTAATTATTATAAATGAAAAAATAGATTCTCTTTTAGAAGAAGATACCTTTAAAGATGATAAATTAAAAGTTCAATTTGAGTCACTCCAAAAGATGTTTTTATTAAAATTAATTAGTGAAAAAGTAAGTGATAAATATTGTTCTAAATTGATAAAAGATTATGATATTGTTTTTCCCTATTCTTCTTTCTATATATTTGTTTCAAAGGAAAATGATGTTAATTCTTTAATAACAAAATCAAAAGATGAATTATTTTATGATATTTCATGCAATCTTTTTTTAATAGAGAGTGAGAACGAGCTAATTGGTTTTATAAACTTAGAAGAAGAAATAAATGTTCAAGATAAAATTCTATCTGAAATTGAAGATTTACTTCATGTAAATGGTTTTGATTGTGATTTAATTGATTTTAAACTAAGTGATATATGCTTATCTTTTTCAGATATTTATTTTGCTTATCAACAATGTGATTATCTTTCAAAGAATAAAAAAGGTTTATTTTCATATACTGATAAAACTAAATATATAATTCAAGATTTAAAAACTTCTTTTGAAAATAATGATATTAAACTTTACGATTCATGTATTGATAAAGTTTTCTCAAATCAGATATTCATTCCATCATTTTTATTAGTTTCTCTTGTTAAAGAAATTAAGCAATATGCTCCAGATTTTGATTTAGATATTTCTAGTGATAAAAGAGTAAGTAAAGAAGTATTTGCAAATCTTGTAAAGGGTAAAAGAGAGGTTAGTGAATCACAAAGAAGTCTAGTTGAAAAAGTCGACCAAATTATTAATAATTCATTTAAAAATGATAGTTTAGGCCTTTATTTAATTAGTGACCAATTAAATGTTAGTAATACTTATCTATCTACAGTTTATAAAGAGAGCTGTGGAATTGGTATTGTTCAAAAAATAAATCAAAAAAGAATTGCTTATGCAAAAAATTTATTGTTAACAACTGATAAAAGTGTAAAAGAAGTCGCTCTTTCTTCAGGGTTTTCAAGCGATATATCATTTATTAGAGTATTTAAAAAAATTGAAGATTTAACTCCAGGTAAATTGAGAAAGAAAAATAAATAGTTACATGTATTTTCTAAAAAAAATCTCACTTTATATTACTAAGTTTGATTAATATGCTAATATACTAAAAATTTTTTAAAAAGTTACTGTGAGGAATTAATGGGTATAGCTGTCGAAGTTGTAATGACAATGATGATTTTACTTTGTATTGGATACTTTATTTATGATAAACCTTGGGCTGGGGAAACAGCTGTCACTATGATAAGCAAATTGCTATTAAATGTTTGTCTGCCTTGTATGCTTTTATATAGTATGGTTAATTCTGTATCTCACGATCAGTTAATATCTTTTGGAATTTTACTACCAATTACGGTATTATTAATTGTTATTTTATTTTATTTTTCTCTATTTATAGCTAAACTTTTCAAAGTAAGTAAATCTAGACATGGTACCTTTGCTACCATGGGGAGTATTTCAAATACCATTTTTTTAGGTCTCCCTGTTTGTACTATGATTTTCGGTTTTGAAAGTGTTCCTTTAGTAATGCTCGGTTTTATTGCAGGTAGTATAGTAACCTTTACATTAGGTCTTTCAGGTATTATGAAAGATGCTACCTATTTGGGAGAACAAAATGCCAATCTTACACTAAAGGATCAATTGAGGAACATGTTTTTAAATCCCATTATGGTTTCTTTATTTGTTGGTTTATTATTAAACTTATTAAACGTTAAATATTTTCCAAGTTTAAATACAGCTCTGGGCTATATCTCGAATATGACCACCCCGCTTTCTTTATTGTTTATCGGAATGTATATGAGAACAATGAATCCCAAAGAGTTTATACCTGATAAGGATTCTATTTTAGTTCTGATTATACGCTTTATAATTGCACCTCTTTTTGCTTATATTTTTTATACTGGATTTACACTTATTGGAGTAAATATAGATCAATATGCTATTGATGTATTAGTTATTCAAGTAGCTTGTTGTGTGTTAACCATGACTTCTATTTTTGCTATTGAATATAAAGCTGATGGGAAATTTGCAACAAAAACAGTTGCAATTAGTAATTTAATATTTCTTTTCTTCTTACCAATTTATATAATGGTTTTAGTATAAAGGAATATATTGTGACGATTTTAATTATTCACTCATCTCCAAGAAGTAACGGATGCTCTTCAACGATAGCGAGAAATATTGCAAAAAAGTTTGAAGGAGCATCTCTTTTAGAAATAAATTTGCATAAGGAAAACCTTCCTTATTGTGCTGGTTGTTTAAATTGTGTAAAAAAGTCTATTGAAGCTTGTCCCCATAGTAAGCAAACTCTTTTAATGAGAGATAAGATGCTGAAAGCAGATTTAATTATAGTTGTAACCCCGGTATATATTTTACATATGAGTGGTCAATTAAAAACATTTATAGATCATTTTCCTTCAATTTTTCTTATGCATAGGCCAGAGAAGGCTATGTTTAGTAAGCAATTAATTATTGTAACTACAGCAGCTGGTCCTGTTTGCAAAGAGACTCTCAAAGAAATTAGTGGTATTTTTACTCAGTTTGGGATTAGTAGAATTTACAAATTAGGATTTGCAGTTGCCTCTCCAACCTATAATTCAATAAAAAAAGAGAAATTGCTTAAAATAGAAAAGCAAAGTAATAAAGTAATTAAAAAAGTTAAAAGAAATATTTTTAAACCAAAAGTTTCTTTAAAAATTAGATTTAACTTTTTCATATATAAAATGGTACAAAAAAAATTCCCTGCAAGTGAAGCTGATGGCAAACATTGGCAGCAAAATAATTGGTTTAAAACAGGTAGACCTTGGAAATAGTAAAATAATTTAGATAAACTAGTATTTTATATGATACAATTAGCAAAAGGACAAAAACCATGGGGAAAATTGTATCACAAGTTAAATTTAGTGAAAAAATTACTTATAGTACTGGTATATTAGGTCAAAATTTAATTTATAACCTAATGGCAATGTATATATTGTTTTATTTTACAGATATTTTATTAATTCCTGCTTCGATAGCAAGTATAATTATAATAATTGCAAGTTTATGGGATGCTGTAAATGATCCAATTATGGGCATGATTGCAGATAATACAAGGAGTAGATGGGGAAAATTTAGACCCTATTTAATATTTGGATCATTTTTTATTGGTATTATCACAGTATTAAACTTTTCCAATGGTTTTACAAACTATAATTCAAAAATTATTTTTGCCGCAGTAACTTATATATTTTGGGGAATGATTTTTACATCTTGTGATATACCTATTTGGGCTTTATCTTCAGTTGTGTCTTCCTCCTCTAAACAAAGAGACCAACAAGTTACTTTTGGTAAAGTTGGAGCGACTATTGGAGTTGTAATTTCATCTGTTCTCTCAGTGCCAATTTTAAATATGTTTGGGGGAGAGAGAAGTTCAACTGCATATTTTTATTTAGCTCTAATATTTGCTGGAACAGGTTGCTTATTAATGTTTATAACAGGGCTTTTTTCAAGAGAAAGAATAAAACCCAATAAAGAGAAGACGCCTTTTAGAGAAAACATCAAAACAATAATTTATAACAAACCTTTGCTATTATTAATGGTTGCATTATTTGTAGTTAATTTTATAAATAGCATTAGACAAAGTGTTCAAATATATTTTGCAGTTTATACTTGGGGTGATGCAAATTATATGACTTTAATAGGATTATCCTTAGTTATTGGAATGCTTTTTGGAATGATATTATCCCCCTTTTTATTAAGTAAATATAAAAAAAGAAGTATTTATATAATCACTTGTATAATAGCTAGTGTTGTTAGCGCAATTCCATATTTCATCGACTATTCTAATGTTGTTCTTGGTTTAATATTTATTGGATTATCATTTTTGTTTAGTGGTATTGCAATGATTGTAACAACTAGTATGTTAATGGATACAATAGACTGGGCTGAATATCAAAATAATTTTAGAAGTGAAGGAATTGTATTTTCAATGAATACTTTTCTAACTAAACTAGGAGCTACAATTTCAAGAGTAATTTTAGGCATTAGTTTAGTTGTTTTAAAATATGTTGAAAATGCACCACGAACTGAAAAACTACAGTCTGGCTTCAGTTTTATGGTTTTTATTATCCCATCCATAGCTTTTGTATTAGCAATAATTCCTATTTACTTTTATAATTTAGATGAAGAGAAGCTTAAAAGTATTAAATCAAAATTATTAGAAAGGAGAGATAATAATGGATAATGATTTATTAAATTTTTTTAAACCACCTCAAATAACTGAAGCAAAATGTGTATTATGTGTTCAACCACATAGTGACGATAATGAAATTGGAATGGGAGCAACCATCAAGAAATTAGCTAGTATGGGTTGTGAAATTCATTATTTAACCGTAACGGATGGAAGGTTAGGTACTCAAGATAAAAATCAAGATTTAGATAAATTGGCAAAAATTAGAAAACAAGAAGCAATTGATGCTGGAACTTTTTTGGGAGCTACTCATTTTCATTTCTTTGATTATAAAGATGGAACATTAAAAAATCCAAGAAAATTAAGTTATAGAATTTCTGAGTTAATCAGAACTATTAAATGTGATTTTGTATTTGTATGTGATCCTAATTGTAAATATGAAGCCCATTTAGATCACCTAATTGTTGGGCAAGCTGTCTCTCAAGCTGTTATTAGTTGCTCCTTAGCTAAATATCCTGAAAAAACGAAAACAGAACCTTTTGAAGTTTCTGCAATTGGTTATTATTTTTCTCCTATGCCAAATACTTTTATTGATATCACTGAATTTTTAAATGATCAATTCCAAGCTATGGAAATTCATAAAAGTCAATTATCTGGTGATATTTTGAATATGTTTAAAGGATATTTAATTAATCAATATAAAAATTATGCAACTGAAGAGAATAGTTTATATTCACAAGGGTTTAAATTACTTAGACCCATGCATTTACACTGTGTAACTGAAGTAAATCATATATAAATAATAAACCACTAATTAAGTATTAAATTATTCATAATTAGTGGTTATTATCAATCTTTAAAATATTTTATTGGTTTGCAATGCAGGTTTCTAAGATTCTATTTTCATTATATCTAGTTAATGCAATACAAGCTAATACACATAATACTGCTGCAGTTAAAGATGCTAGTCTGTATCCGATAACACCTTTTGCAGCAAAGCCTGTGAATATTAACATAGCAATTGATTGCCCTAATTTAAATGCAAAAGTTCTAGCAGCAAAAAACATACCATTTCTATTTACTTTAGTGTTTACTTCATCCTCTTGAGCTACATCTGCCACCATGGCTTGTGGTAAGATACCTAAAATAGCCATTGAAATTGAAGCTATTGCTACAACTAATATTCCCCAAGCCAATCCTCCAAAACCAATTATACCAGAAAGGGCAGTAAGAACATAATCTACAGCAAATACAATGAATGCAAACATAACCATTTTTTTCTTTCCAAACTTTGGAGCTAGGATATTTACAATAGGGTACCAAAGGAGAGATAAAGCAGTCATTAGTACAAAGAGTGTTGCACTATGGCTCTCTTTTAAACCCATAAGAGATACAACAAAAAAAGGTAAACCAGTTTGGAAAATGGTTAAAGCAGTAAAATATAAAACATCACTATAAACAAAACTTCTAAAATCTTTATTTTTAAATGTTAATTTTAAAGATTGGAAAGCATTTTCATTACTAGGTTGAACTTGTTTAAGCTTTCTTTCATCAATAAAGAATGTTGGAATAAGCATTAAAATACAAGCAATTACAGAAAGAGATCCGAAAGTTATTCTCATTGCTGTAACCCTATCAAAACTAGTGCCTAACATATTCCAAATAACAGGAGCTAAATAAGCTAGAGATGTTCCAATTATAAATGTTAAAGATATTGCAGTGCTAACAGCAATTCTACTTTTTTGATCGTGTCCAATAACTGGGATTAATGCATTATAAGGGGTACAATATATAGTCATACATAGATAAAATCCCATAAGAGTTATAAATAGCCAGAAGGTATTTATCGATGAGATTGTACTTTTAGGTGCACAGAATACCAAAGTAGTTACAATTGAAAAGGGAATTGCAATTTTTCTCATAAAAGGAATTCTCCTACCCTTAGGATTTTTTGATTTATCACTTAGATTAGCAATCAAAGGATCTGTAAAGGCATCAAAAATTCTTCCAATGAAGGTAATTAAACCAATAATAGTTATAACTCTAAAAATAACATTTCCTTGCTGAATGAACAAAGTTTGCCCAGCTAGAATTGATTCTTGAGATGGTTGATAAAAATATACCAACCAGTTAGAAATAATACCTGCCAACATTGCCCATCCCATTTGACCTAAAGCAAAAATCCAAATTGTAGATGTCATTTTATCCTCTCTTTGCAATAATAAATTGCTATATCTATTTGTGTTTTTAATTTTTGTTCTGTAGTTATTAGTAAGTCTAATGGAATAATCGAAGGACTTACTGCACCTTTTATACAAGTTTGGAAAAGGGAGGAAGCAATTGAATAATAAAATTGATCAAAATCAAAATCATTTCGTATGGAATTATCTTCTAAACCCTTGTTGTATATTCTCTTTGCCAATATATAAAATGATTTATATAATCTATTGTATGAACTTTCTAATTCATCATCCATTTTATTAAAAGAAATGAAAGTATCAAAATCTGATAAAAATATTAAAAAATTTTTATTATCCTTATAAAAGGATATATAAAAGTTTAATAATTGTTCTAATTGTTCTATTGCCAACTTATCTTGAAATTGAATTGAATTTACTTTCGGCTTAATATCATCTATTATTTTAGTTAAATGATATATAGCACAACCATAAATTAATGTCTTCTTGTTTTTAAAATATCTATATAATGAAGCAACTCCAATTTCTGCATTTGTAGCTATTTCATTAAAAGAAACTTTCTGAATTCCTTTCATAGCAAACAACCTTAAACTAACATCATATACTTTTTCTATATTTTTCTCTTTATATTTTTCAACAGTTGTAGAAAAATTTTCCATTGACAGCTCCTAATTTTCGATGATAGTATAACTATCATGTTGATAGTAATACTATCATTAGAATATTGATTTGTCAAAAAATATTTTTAGGAGAATTTATGGATATCTTTAATAATCCCATTTCGAAGAAGGCTGAGAAGAAGGCGATAAAAACTTATGAGAAGAATAAGAAAAAATTTGGGGATGATTCTAATCAGATTTATCACTTAGGTTTGGCCTCTAATGAAGTATTATCTAGTTTATCAACCTATAATTTTACTCTCTCTGATAGAAAATTGAAACTTGAAGTTAAAGATCCAGTAATAATTGGAAATATTAGGATGGGATTTGGCCATTATAGAATTGCTATGGCAATGTGTAGTGCTGCTAAGCATTTAAATAAAACACCACTTTGGATGGATTTAGCCTCCTTTGATGAAACAAGTGGTTCAAAGCTTATAAAACACCAAAATGAATTATATTCTATGGGTTCTAGATGGTCACAAAAATATTCTTTATTTAATAAATTTTATTGGGACCTTTAAACAGCGTTGGATTTGCAAAACTTAGTTATAATGCTATTGATTTAAAAAATGCTAAATTATTTACTCCTATTTTTAATGACTTAGATAAAGATATACCTTTTGTTGGAACTCACTCTTGGACAGCACAAGCTGCAGTAGAAGCAAATTTTACAAAAGTTGTAAATGCTATCCCTGATAACTGGCCTATGGCTTTACACTTTGCACCAGGAGCTCTCCATACGGTTCAAACTCATTCAGCATATTGGGGCTATAGAACTTTAAGAAATATGAGTGAAAACAAGGTTGTAAATTTAGATGCTAATGATATATCTATGGTAGGACATTATATAGATCATGAATTAGTATCAAATATAGATATTGATTGTCAGAGAAGAATAAAAAGTGCTAACAATGGTGATAAACCAGTAGTTTTATTAACAATTGGTGGTGCTGGAGCACAAGCTTCATTATATGAAAAAATTATAAATTATTTAAAAGATAAAGCTATAGTTTTAGTAAATTTAGGTGATCATAAATCAGTGTTTAATGAAATGAAAAAACAATTTAAAGCGGCAAAATGCCATACTTTATATTCAGATGTTGAAAACTTCAGTGTCGAAGAGGGGCTTCATCTTTTCTATAATTCAGATATTTTTAGTGCCGTTTATACTACAAACATCTTAATGAGAATGTCTGATTTATTATTAACTAAACCAAGTGAATTAGCCTTTTATCCTATTCCAAAACTTATGCTAAAAAGGGTTGGCGGTCATGAAATGTGGGGTGCTATTCATTCTAGTGAAATAGGGGATGGAACTTTTGAATGTGAAAGTGAAGAACAAACTATTAATATGTTAAAATTATTAATTGATTCTCCTGAAAGTAGAGTATTGCTTAACCAAGCAATTATTGATGCAGCTAAAATTGACACTTATAACGGTGCTTATAAGGTTATAGAATCAGCATTTAATAGATAAAAAAACTACTTTAATATTAAAAAATATTATAAAAGCTTAAATAATAAAAAATGATTAACCATTTCCATAATTGAGATGGTTTTTTTAACTTAGTCTTATTTTACTTAAAAAATACAAAAATTATATATATCTTATTCTTTATTAATCATCCCTTAATCTATTTGTAACATTTGTCTATTAATGTAAAAGCAAATTTAATTAGGAGTGAATGTTTTTATGAAAAAGAAAATAATGTTTTTATTATTAGTTTCAATGTTTAGTTTTTCCCTTTTTTCAGAAGGAACTAAAGAAGTTACTCTCTCAACAGAGACCAATTCAACAAAATCTGTAAAAAATGTAATTTTACTTGTTGGGGATGGGATGAGTGTAGCACAAATAGCTACTACAGATGCTTTTATTGGCGCACAAAAGGGGCAATATTTATCAAAACTTAATTTTGAAGATTTTAATCATCAAGGGTTAACTTCAACTTATGCAGGAGACAGATTAATTACAGATTCTGCAGCTGCTGGAACCGCTTTAGCTACAGGATCTAAAACTTACTGTGGTGCTATTTCTGTAGATATGAATAAAAATGAATTAAAAACCATTTTAGAATATGCTCAAGACAAAAATAAATCTACTGGTATAGTTACATCTACTCGTGTAACTCATGCAACTCCAGCTGTATTTTTGTCAAAGAATATAGATAGAAATGCAGAAAACGAAATTGCAATGGATGAAGCTTACAGCGGTGTAGATTTTTTAGCTGGTGGTGGATATCGATATTTTGTATCAAAAGACAATGAGAAAGGTTTAGCTTCAAAGAGAACTGATGGAATAGACTTAATTAAGGAAATGGAAAAAGCAGGTTATAGAAGCTTTATTAGTGAAGAGGAAACTATTGATTTTTTAAATTATAAGCCTAAAGCTGGAGAAAAAATTGTTGGTTTATTCTCTTATTCTCACCTTGATTATGCTATTGATGATGCAAATCAGCCAACTTTAGCACAGATGACTGATAAAGCTTTAGAGTCTTTATCTTATGATAATGATGGTTTTTTCTTAATGGTAGAAGGTGGAAGAATTGATCATGCTTGCCATGCAAATGATGCTGTCACAGCAATAGAAGATACTTTAGCTTTTGAAGATGCTGTTCAAGTAGCAATTGATTTTTATAATAAAAACCCAAATGATACTTTAGTTATTGTAACAGGGGATCATGAAACTGGTGGTTTAACTCTAGGTTTTGCTGGAACTCATTATGAAAGTGCTTATGAGCAATTGCAAAATCAAAAAATATCATATGAAAAGTATGGTTCTCAATATTTTGCTGATTACAAAAAATCTCATTCAATATCAAATTGTAATCTTTCTGATTTAGAAAATGATCTTAATTATTATTTTGGTTTAAATAATTTAAATGATGAAGAGAGAACATCTTTACAAAATGCTTTAAAAAGATCTGTTGCTGGTGAAGTTATAACTGGAACTCAAGAAAGCGATTATTTATTGTATGGTGGTTATGAACCATTTATCATGGAAATTACTCATATACTAAATAAGAGAGCAGGGGTTGCCTTTACCTCTTATTCTCACACAGCAGTTCCTGTTGCAACATTCGCAATTGGAAATGGTAGTGAAAAGGTTAATGGTATGTTTGATAATACAGATATATTTAACTTCATGCTTGAAGCTATGGATAGCACAAATTAATTATTATGAAAGGGATAAAATTGAATAATAATAATAATTTAAGTAAGTATTTTTCAATCTTATTAAGTGTTATAACTTTGATTTTAATTATTGTCCCAACTCAATTTAGCTCAACACAATCACCAAAAGCTTATAAAGCTGAGGTGATTAGTGTTGATAATGATAATTTGGAACAATATGGAATTTCAAAGGTTGGAAATCAAGGTGTTATAGTAACCATTTTGAAGGGACCCTATAAAGATGAAAATGTTAAAGGCGTAAACCTTTTGATGGGAAAAATGGAATTAGATAGTGTATATGATGTAGGTGATACAGTATTAGTTACACCATACATTGTGGATAATGAAATAAAGAGTGTTACTTTAGTTGGTCATTATAGAATAGGCATTGAAATATTACTTATGACTATATTTGGTTCCTTTTTAGTATTTTTTGCAGGGTGGACAGGGTTTAAAGCTTTAATTTCATTTTGTTTTTCAGCATTGATGATTTTTAAAGTATTATTACCACTAGTTTTATTAGGTTTTAATCCCATTTTTATCTCTTTAGTTGTTGTAATTTGTCTTTCTTTTGTTATTCTTTTTGTAATTGGAGATTTTTCTAAAAAGGGTTTAGCTTCATTTTTAGGAACTGTTAGTGGAATTATTGTAACTTGTATTTTATCTATTATTTTTACTAAATTACTTAAACTAAGTGGGGCTGTTAGGCCTTTTATGGAAACTCTTTTATATAGTGGTTATTCTCAAATTAACATAACAGATATATTTATAGCTAGTATTTTTATGGCTGCAAGTGGTGCTTTGATGGATATTTCAATGGATGTTGCAACTAGTATCGAAGAAGTTCATAGACATAATACAAGTTTAACTCAATCTCAATTGATTCTATCGGGTTTCAGAGTAGGTAGAACTGTGATTGGAACCATGACAACAACACTATTATTAGCATATTCAAGTAGTTATATGGGTTTGTTATTAGTTTTTATAGCTCAAGGAACTCCTTTACTTCAGATATTAAATTTAAATTATGTAAGCTCTGAGATACTCAATACTATTGTTGGAAGTTTTTCTTTAGTTTTAACAGCTCCTTTAACTGCAATTATAGCAGGACTTTTGTATGGTGAAAAAAAATAATAGTATATACCATTATGTTTTTATAAACTAGTTGAAAAAGTCATAAATTAAGACTATATTGTTATACATAATTAAAGACTTGATTAATTGAAATTATTTATTTTAGCAACCATTTCAAGTTGTGTTTTGAACTGTTGGGATTTATCGTTTAATTAGGTTTAAAAAAAGGGAGTATTGATATGAAAAAATTATTATTAGCCATGATGGTTATTTTAACGATTAGTATTAGTAGTGTTTTTGCTGGTGGTCAAAGTGAAGAGACACAAGCAAAAGAAGATGAAAATATAGTTTTAGAATGGTGGACTTGGGATGCCGATTTGAAAGAGAAAAATCAAGAGATTATTGCAGCCTACGAAGAAAAGCATCCTAATGTAACTATTAACAATACAATTGTAAGTACTAAAGAGTATTGGACTAAGATTAGAATTTTAGCAAACCAAAATAAACTTCCAGATGTATTTACTATGAGTTCAAGCACATTAGAAGAATGGGCTGAAAATGGTCTTGTATTAGAATTAGATTCATATATCGATTCAGATAACACAAGAGAAATTTTCTACCCTAAATTATTAGATGCTGTTAAAGATGTAAGTGCAACAGATCATTATTATGCTCTTCCTTTTGCATTAGTAACAACTACTTTATTCTATAACAAAGATGCATTTGATGAAGCTGGTTTAGAATATCCAAATGATGATTGGACATGGGATGATTTTAGAAGTGCAGCTAAAAAATTAACTGTTGATAAAGATAATGATGGAACAATTGATCAATATGGTTACTGGTTCTATGGTCGATATGCACATGTTGAACCTTGGGTATATGCAAATGGAGGAAGTTTATTAAATCACGATACAATGAGATTCGAACCAGATGCTGCGGCTCTAGAAGCTTTAGAAATGTTAACAGATTTAGTATTAGTTGATAAAAGTGCTCCAACTCAAAAAGATATGAGTTCTGTAAGACAACAAGATGTATTCCCTTTAGAAATGGCTGCTATGTGGACTGATGGTTCATGGAATATTAATAACAACAGATTAGTTGCTGATCCATCTCTTAATTGGGGTATTGCAAAAATTCCAACTGGACCAAGTACTGATAATCCAATCACATATGCTTGGGCTGATTCTTATTCTATTGCACCAAATACTAAACATCCTCAAGAAGCTTGGGAATTTACTAAATATGTTGCAGGTGAAGGTTTATCATTAGATATGTATCTAGTTGGTAAGATTCCTTCTTTTAAAGCTTTAACAGAATCTGATGCATTTGCTGATCCTAATCAAAAGCCTGCTGAAATGTATATTCTAAAAGAACAAGCTGATAGTGAAATGACTACTTCCTTTACTAAGGGTTGGAGTGAATGGAGAGGTTATGGAGCTGCTGAATCCTTAGGATTGAATGGTTTAATTGATGGTGTAATCAATGGTGAAATGAGCTTAGATGAAGCTTTAACTAAAGGTACAAATTCAATTAACACTGTTTTAGCTAGATATTATAAATAATTAAAAACAAATAATATTATGGTTACAAGTTTTTTTGTAACCATAATATATTTTTTATATAAGGAAATTCTATGAAAAATAGGAAATTATTATGGCATAGTAGATTTGCTCCTTGGCTTTTTTTATTGCCTACTATAATAGGTTTATTAGTTTTTAGATTAATTCCAATAGTTTGGGCTTTTGTATTAAGTTTTACACAATGGTCTCTTTTGGGTTCTCCTAATTTTGTAGGTTTATCTAATTTTATCGAGGCTTTTAATACTGAGGCTTTTCTTCAAACTTTTTCAAATACGATAGAATTTTCATTAATTTATGTTGTAGGTTCTATTATATTTGGACTTTTTTTAGCTGTTTTAATTAATATAAAAATAAAATCAATCGCATTTTTTAGAGCTGTAATCTATCTACCAGTTGTAACATCTGCTGTTGCAGTTGGTATAGTTTGGAACTGGATTTTAGGACCAAATATTGGTTTAGTTCATTCAATTTTAGCTAATTTAAATATAACAGCACCATATTGGTTAGGAGACCCTAAACTAGCACTAACAACGGTTGCAAGTGTTCAAGTTTGGAAAATGGCAGGTTATAGTATGATTCTGTTTTTATCAGGGTTACAAGGTATTTCTGCAGAAACTTTAGAAGCAGCAATTGTTGATGGCGCTTCAAAAGTACAAAGATTTTTTAGAATAACGCTACCTATGTTATCTCCTACTGTATTCTTTGTATTAACTGTTTCAATAATTGATTCCTTTAAAAACTTTGAATTGATATATGCAATGACTAAAGGAGGGCCCCAAAACTCAACAAATACTCTTGTTTATGATGTTTATTTAAATGCATTTGTATATTATAGAGTTGGATATGCCTCAGCTGTTGCTTTTGTGTTATTGGTATTTGTAGGTGTGTTAACCCTATTAAATTTCTACATTAAACGCCATTGGGCTCAACCATTAGAGTAGGAGGATATATAAATGAGTAATAAAAATTTTGATAAAGTAAATCCTCTTAGATTCGTTTTAATAATAATAGCTGCTTTAATAGCAATTTTTCCTTTTTTGTGGATGGTGCAAAATTCTTTTAACACAGAACAAAATATTTTTAGTAAAAGTGTTTTCAAAATACCAGATCTTTTATTCAAATCCAATATGTTTGAAAACTATCAGTTAGTTATTGGTAAATATAATTTTGGTAGATACACATTAAACTCAGTTTTTGTTTGTGGCCTAGCTTCTATTGGTCAAGTTATAATTTGTACATTAGGTGGATTTGTATTTGCAAGAATGAGTTTTAAGGGCAGTAAAGTTGTTTTTACCCTACTACTAATTACTTTAATGGTTCCTGTACAAGTTACAATTATCCCTGAGTATTATATAATGATGAAATTAAATTGGTTAGATACTTTCTTACCTTTAATTGTTCCATCCTTTTTAGCAGGTGCTTTTGGAACCTTTATGTTAAAGGAGTATTTTGAACAAATACCTGATGCTCTTCTTGATGCAGGTATTATTGATGGCGCAAATGCTTGGAAGATGTATCTTCATATTTTCCTTCCACAATGTTCAGCTCCAGCTGCAACTTTGTTTATAATTGCATTTATGAATAACTGGAATGATTTATTAAGACCAATGTTATATTTAACTAAAGAAAGCTTATATACTGTAACACTTGGCTTAACACAATTCCAAAGTCAGTATTCAGCGAAATGGAATCTATTATTAACAGGTAGCGTATTATCTATTTTGCCGTTAGTGATAGTATTCATTTTTGCACAAAAATATATTATTGAAGGTTCAATCTCATCAGGAATAAAAGGGTAGTTAATGCAAAGTAAAATTGTAGAAGTTAAATTAGAAGATAATAATATACAAAAATATCAATTAATTAGTGATTTTAAATGGGATGATTTAATTTTTAAATCTCCCTCTTTTAATAATAAAGTTATAGTTGCAATGGCTAGACTGTATCGTGTAAATATTATACCAAAAGACCCATCTGCCTATGGTTTTTTAGTTTTTTATAATATTAATGATATTAAAATTGACTTAGATAGGCATACTGAAATTGGATATATTTTTAACGATCAAGTTTTACTAAATTATTATTTTGAAAAGGCCCATAGAAATAATGAAGTAAAAATAGACCAATTTAGGTTGATTTTTAAAAATCCAAAATTACAGGATATCTATAATCTTTTATTAAGCAAGAATTTAATTGCGTTTGCTGAAGGCACTTTAGATACTGTAACTTTTTTTCCACTTTCTATGGATATGGGATATTTAAGTGATATTGAGTCAAAAATACTATCTGTAAATAGTCACTTTTTTCTCATGGAATTAAGTGATATAGACTCTCCTTATGATGAATTAGGAACACCTCATAGTTTAGCGTTAAAACAATCTAAAATTTTATTACCCCCATTGAATCACAGAGAATGTTTATTAGTTGATTACAATGATAATGTTATTATACAACATTTAGAAATTGATGATTTGAAAATAAAAATTGATAATAATCTTTTTATAAATAATAAAAATTCAGTTTTTTATTATCGACCAGAAACTAGAATTACACCTAAATGTTTAGGAAGTGCATTGATTATTATTAAAGATAAAGTTGTAGCTGTAAAAGAAGGAGGTCAGGCTGTAGTACCTATGGCTGGCTTTGTAATTCAAAGCGATGAACATATCTTTATAAATAGTTTAGATGTTAGTTATATTGGGGAATCAAATAATTATAAATTTGGTGTTCAAGTCGGTCCGGCTATGGTTATAGATGAAAAACAAATTACTAAATTGGATTGTCCTTTTTATACTGGAGAAGGAGTGCCATACCCATCAACTGTTTATCCCTTAGATTTTGATTGTGGAAGAGCTTCTAGAATTGGTATCGGCGAGCTTGATAATAAGCCAATAATAATTTGGGCTGAAGGTGCTGGGAAACTTGGATATATAAAATCTAAGGAGAGTTGTGGCGCTTCTCTACTTGAATTTTCATCCTTTTGTAAGTCTATAGGGATTAAAAATTTGATAAATCTAGATGGTGGTGGTTCTGCACAAATAATCTATAAGGGTAAAAGATATTTAAAGATAGCTGATAGAGAAAAGGATGCTATAACAGAGGCTGAAAGACCAATACCTTTGGCAATTATTCATAAATAAAATTTTTCAAGTTATTTCTTTTTAAAATATTTTACTATGCCTATTATAGAAATAATTATAATAAAAAATATTGAAAGCCATTTTAAATTTGTTGCTAAAACACTTAAAGTGGCCATTTTATTATTATTTGTCATTAGGTATCTTGCAGTTAAATAGTTTTCACTCATATCAATTAAAAAAATAAATAAAATATAAATATTAACAAGCTTTTTCTTTTTTTTATGTAAGATTAACTTTTCGTTAATAATAAAGAAGAATAAACAATATGATATTGGCCAAATGATATCTATGCTAGTTGCCATAATTATATAGGAGTGGATATGTTCAGGTCTGAAATTTTTTGATGTTTCAATAAATTTTGGAACTGTTAGAAAAAACATAGTCTCAGCAAGTTTGAAATCAAAATTTTTCGTTATATAATTAGTGATTAATAAAAAAATTATAATCATTGAAACAAATGAAAATAAGACAATGTTTTTGTATTTTATTTTACTCATAATCTTTTTCTAAGGAATTAATAAATTCAAGAATATCTTTTAAAACATTCTCTTCAATTGTTGTTTCAATTTCAAAATATTCCTTAGTTTCTCCTGTTTTGCATTTCTGAAATAGATGATTATAATTCTCATATATTTTTATTGAATAATTACAATTTAAGAATTCCTTAAATACTGGTATATTTAAATTTACATCTACTTGAGTGTCTAAGCTCCCTTGCAAAATTAGTGTTGGAACTTTAATTTTAGATATATAATCTTTCGGATCGATTTTAAAATAAGTTTTATACCAAGGTAAGTTAAGTGTGTTAAAAACAGTTAGTGCTGATTTATCATCGTTCCCGAGAGATTTAAAGAATGGAATTAATATAGCTTTTTTGTCCTCAATAGTTAAAGTGTTATTTATAACAGTTTCAGTTATTTTATCTATTTTATTAACTAATTCTTTATTTGTTTTTGGTTGATTTAAGGCTTTAAGTAATTGGAATTTGTAGATTTCTCTACCATTAACACTTGGAGATCCCATTAGTATTATTGAATCAACTGAATTCGCTAACATTTGTGCAACTAGCGCTCCTTCACTGTGGCCTAATAATATAATCTTATCAATATTTTCATTTTGTCTAAGATATGTTATTTGTGCTTTTATATCCTCTGCTATTGTTAGCGTAGTCTCTTCTATTACATTTTCTCCATGATAGCCCCAATCGTCACAACGTAGAGTATAATAGCCATTTTTAGTTAAATAATTACTTATAATTAGAAAAGGTTTATGGTTTGCAATTTCTTCGTTTCTATCTTGAACGCCACTGCCAGTAATAAATAGTATAGCGGTACGGTATCTATTTTCGTTAGGAATAGTTAATGTACCAAAATATTGTCTATCATTATTTTTATTTGTTATTATAACTTCATCATTTTTATAATCAAAAGATCTAGGTTCTTGTTTTCTTACAATTTTTGTAAATGGATTAATATCAAAGTAATTTAGTGTAATAGGTAATTCTAATCCACTTTGGTAGAAGATTGCATCTATTTTATTATACTTAATTTTACCCTTAAGATAGAAACCAAATTGTGGCGCTTGTATTTCAATATCTGATTTATTAGTAATTTGATATTGTATTTCTAAATCATTTGCATTTTGAGAAGGAGAAGAAAAAAATACTTTATTATCTTTAAATTCAAATATAATAGGAAGTTTAATTGTTGAACTTACAAGTAAGGTGCCTGAATAATATCCATTTAGACTAATTTTTGAATAATTAGTCAATACTGATTTAATTTGTGATTTATTAATATTTGCTCCCTGAGCATATATTGGAATTGAAAATAACCATAATACTAAAATAAATATAATTTTTTTCATTTTTATATCCTCTGTGTTTGAATTATAACATAAAATCTAGTATATTAGGAACTCCACATTTATTTTATAAACATATTATATTTTGTCTTATAAAAATAAATGTAATTTAACTTACATTATTGACATGATTGGGAAAAGGTATAACAATAATAAAACTAATTACAAGGGGAAAAACTTTGAGCACTAAAGATTTGATTATTGAAGTCGCAAGAAAGATCTTTTTAAAAAATGGTTATAAAAAGGCAAATATACGAGATATAGCTAACGAAGCAGAAGTTTCAACCGGTGCAATTTATGGATATTTTATAAATAAAGAAAAATTGTACGAAGCCGCAATTGGTCCGCTACCAAAAGAATATTACAACAAATATCTAAATGCAATAAGTAAAATTAATAAAGTAGATTATACATCTATGATAAAAAAACTTAAACAAAGTCACTATGATGGAATTGAATTGTTCTTAGACTATGTTTATGCAGATTTTGTTGCTTGGAAATTAATTATTAATGGTGAAGGTACAAATTATCACACACATTTAGAATTAATTGTTAATAAAGAAATAACTGCATTCAACTTATTTTTGGATTTACTTGAAAAAGAAAAAATATCATTTAATAGACCAAATTCTCATTTAATTGAATCTGTTATAAGAAATTTAATTGATGACTTGATAAGAATTATTAAACTAGATATGGATAGAGATGAAGCTATTATTTATTCTAAGCAAGTAGCTGATTTCTTTTTAGATGGATGGATGAATTTATTAAATCTTGATTTTTAACTTATTATTACATATATATATAATAAACATTCTTATAATTGTTTATTTATTTGTATATATCTGTTAAAATTTGAACATCAAAATTTAATTCACGGAGTTTAAAATATGGAAAATTTATTACAAAAGCTTGATCTAGCTGCATCATATATAAAAAATAAAGTTGGCAATGATCCAATTGAAGTAGCTATGGTATTAGGAAGTGGTTTAGGTGATTTAGCTAATGAAATTAGCAATCCTGTTATTATAGATTATAAGGACATTCCATCTTTTCCAAAATCAACTGTTCCCGGTCATGCTGGCAGACTTGTAATAGGAGAATTACTTAATAAACGTGTTCTTTGTATGCAAGGACGTTTTCATTACTATGAAGGTTATGATATGGATGTAGTTGTATTTCCTATTCAAGTTATGAAAAGATTAGGTATTGAAAACTTATTATTAACTAATGCAGCAGGTTGTGTAAATGAAAATTGGAAACCTGGTGATTTAATGTTAATAACTGATCATATCAAACTTGTTGCTGATAATCCTTTAAGAGGAATTAATTTTGAAGAATTAGGTCCTAGATTTTTTGATATGTCTAATGCTTATGATAAAGACCTTTGTAACTTAGCTAGAAGTGTAGCTAAAGAACAAAACCTTGACTTAAAAGAAGGTGTTTACCAATTGTTTACAGGTCCTTCATTCGAAACTCCAACAGAAGTAAAATTAGCTAGACTTTTAGGAGCTGATGCTGTTGGTATGTCAACTGTACCTGAAGCTATCGCCGCTTCTCATATGGGAATGAAAACTCTAGGTATTAGCTGTTTAACAAACATGGCAGCTGGTATTTTAGACCAACCTCTAAATCATGAAGAAGTTTTAGAAACTGGTAAAATGGTAAAAAATAAATTTACAACTTTGGTTAAGGCAATTGTTAAAAAATGGTAGATTATAACCAAATTATAAAAAAATTAAACCTTCAACCCTTATCGGTTGAAGGTGGTTATTTTAATAAGATAATTACTTTAAAAGACAATGATAATATTCAACTTGGTAGTTGTATATATTATCTAATTACTGAAACTTCTTTTTCATCTTTGCATAAGGTATTAAAAGATGAAATTTGGTATTTTTTAGAAGGGGATCCTTTAATTCAAATTCAATTTTGTGAAGAGTCTAATTGCTATAATGAAATTGAAGTTGGAAAGGTAAGCGATGATTTTAAAGCTATTTCCTTAGTAAAAAAGGATGTTTGGCAAGCAACAAAACTAAAAGATGGCGGATCTTGGGCTTTAGTAGCTACTACAGTTATTCCTGGTTTTGGAGAAAATGATTTTAAAACATATGATGATTTGATATTAGAGAAGTTAACTAACTTTTGTGATGTAAAAAAATTTATTTATTAAATTAAAGGTATAATATATGAGAGCATTAGTTGTAGGTGGCACAAGTAATATTGGTCAGGCTGTTGTAAAAGATTTATTAAATAATGGTTATAATGTAGATTTTACATATACTAATAATGATGAGAAGGCACATCTTCTATCAAAAGAAACTAATTGCTCTTGTTATAAAGTAGATATTAGAAAGCAAGATCAAGTTGAAAGTCTTTTTAACAAGGTTGTGAATCTTGATTTACTTGTTTTAGTTTCAGGAATATTTTCTCTATCATATCAACAAGATTTAGAATTAAGTGAATTTACTAATTTAATTGACATTAATATTAAAGGCACATTTTTATGTGCTAAACATTGTGTAAATTCTATGAGAGAAAACTCTTCAATTGTTACCATTGCTAGTATGAACGCTTTCCATCCAGGATTTGGACAAACAGCTCACTATGATGCATCAAAAGGATTTGTTGTATCTTATACAAAGTCTCTTGCAGCTGAATTAGCCCCTAAAAAAATTAGAGTTAATTCTATAGCTCCAGGATTAATAGAATCCGAATACTTACATGACAAAAACAATCCTGTTTTGGATATGTTTGTAGAGCGAGCTGTGTTAAAAAAGACTGTTAAAGTTGAAGATGTATCAAATACCGTGCTATTTTTAGCATCAAATCAAGCAATAGATGGAACTTGTATAGTTGTTGATTGTGGATACCTTATAGGTTAATAATCTTTTTCAATCTCTTCTAATTTGAATGGAGTTGTTTGATATACAAAATAATTTAGCCAATTGCTAAACAATAAGTTTGCATGTGATCTCCAACTTACAATAGGTGTTTTAGTCGGATCATCATTGGGGAAGTAATTTACTGGAACTTGGATATCAAGTCCCTTTTTTTTGTCTCTGAGATATTCGTCTTTTAATGTATCTCTATCATATTCACTATGTCCTGTGATAAAAATATGTTTTCCTTTATCACTCGAAACAGCATAAATTCCAGCTTCTTTAGACGCTGCTAAAATTTTTAGATCTTTACATTTTTTAATATCTGCTACATCAACAGTTGTATGTCTACTATGTGGTGCACAAAAAACTTCATCGAAGCCTCTCAATAGAATAGGGTGCTTGTATACAACTTTGTGATGATATATTCCAAACAATTTTTTATCTAGAGGTTTTTTATCAATACCATAATGATAGTATAATCCAGCTTGAGCACCCCAACAGATGTGGAAAGTAGAGTGGACATGTTTTTTTGACCACTCCATTATTTCACAAAGTTCTTCCCAATAGTTAACTTCATTGAAAGGTAAGTTTTCAACAGGGGCCCCTGTAATTATCATTCCATCATAATAATTATTCTTTATTGAAGGAAAAGTTTGATAAAATGATAGCATATGATTTAAGGATGTGTTTTTTGAATTATGGGATGACATTTGAATTAGGTCTAATTCAACTTGTAATGGGGTATTCCCAAGTAATCTTGAAAGCTGTGTTTCAGTATTAATTTTAGTAGGCATCAAATTTACTAAAGCTATCTTCAATGGACGAATATCTTGAGTATATGCTCTATTTTCATCCATTATAAAGATATTTTCTTTTTCTAAAACTGTTCTTGCTGGTAGATTGTTGGGAATACGTATTGGCATTAGTTCACCTTTTTTAGAGCTTGTTCAATATCTTCAATGATATCATCAATATCTTCAATACCTACACTAAGTCTAATAAAATTAGCTTTAATGCCACAATTTTCAAGCTGAGTATCAGTTAATTGTCTATGGGTTGTTGATGCTGGATGTAATACACAAGTTCTTGCATCAGCAACGTGTACAACAATTTTAGCAAGCTTAAGATTATCCATAAATTCTTGAGCTTTTTTTCTTCCCCCTTTAATTCCAAAAGAAACAACACCACTTGAATATCCTTTATAAAGATATTTTTGAGCTCTTTCATAAGAGTCATCATTTTCTAATCCTGGATAATTTACATATTCAATTAAATCATTATCTTGGAGGAACCTAGCTACAGCTAATGCATTTTGGCTATGTCTTTCAATTCTTAGTGGTAAAGTTTCTAAACCAAGGTTTAGTAAAAAAGCAGTCATTGGCTGAGGTGTTGAACCTAAATCCCTCATTAATTGAGTTCTAGCTTTTACTATATATGCAGCTTCTTTAAAGTTTTCAGTATAAATAACTCCATGGTAAGATTCATCTGGGGTTGTTAATTGTGGAAATTTATTATCGACTGTCCAATCAAATTTACCTGAGTCAACAATAACTCCACCAACTACAGTAGCATGACCATCCATGTATTTTGTTGTAGAGTGAATAACAATATCTGCACCAAATTCAAAGGGTCTGCAAAGTATAGGCGTTGCAAATGTATTATCAACGATTAAGGGAATATTATTTTTGTGCGCAACTGTGGCGTATCGCTCAATGTCTAATACATAAAGAGCTGGATTTGCAATAGTTTCAGCAAAGAATAATTTTGTTTTATCATCTATTAAACTATCTATTTCATCATCACTCATATCTAAGGTTACATATCGTGTTTCTATCCCCATTTTTTTTAAAGTAACTGAGAATAAATTAGTTGTACCACCATAAATGGTTGCAAGGGATATTATATTATCTCCAGCTTCTGCAATATTAAGAACTGAAATTAATGAAGCTGCTTGACCGGAGGAAGTACACATTGCTCCAATTCCGCCTTCAAGATCTGCAATTTTAGCTTCAACGGCCTCAACTGTAGGGTTAGAAATTCTAGTATACATATGCCCTGGTTTACTTAGATCAAATAATTGAGCTAGTTCTTCTGAACTATCATATTTATAAGTTGTACTTTGATAAATCGGTAATTGTCTAGATTCACCGTTTTTTGGTGAATAACCACTTTGGATACATTTAGTGTTAATTTTCAAAATTTCCTCCAAATTGAAAAGATTAGTTTAAAATAACATAATTGATGTAGTTTAAACAATACACCATAAAAGAAATTGTATAAATTATGAATAATTATTTAGTAAAAGCATATTAACACCAAGCTGAATAAATACCATTTTTCTTAGCTATATACACTTTTTGTCCATACAGTTGTGATAATATCTCTTCGTTTAGTAATTCTTCTTTATTTCCTATTTTGTAAATCATTCCATCTTTCATTAAAATAATTCTATTTATTTCAGGTAATATTTGAGATAATTCATGAGTAATCATAACTATAGTTTTACCTTTATTAATTGCATTTGTTAGTGCCTTTCTGTAATGGCTTCTAGATGGAAAATCAAGTCCACTTGCAGCCTCATCTAATAAAAGTAAATTAGGGTTATGAACTAATGCTCTAGCTAAAAGAACCCTTTGTGATTCGCCTGTAGAGAGTGAATTCATGGTTTTATCTGCTAAATGAAGGCAATAATTATCTTTTAGTACTTCATCTGTTAATTGCCAATGTTCTTGTGTTACATGATGGTGAAAATCAAAACCAACGGATGAAAAAATACCACTAGCAACAACTTCCTTAACTAAATAGGTTGTATTACACATATCAAATATTAATTGCGATACAACTCCTATATGTTTTCTTAATTCTTCTTTGCTGATTATATTTGAGTTAAATCTCTTGATTAATAAATCTTCTCTCCAAAGTGGATGTATTTCCATTGAGCAAATATTTAGTAGTGTTGATTTACCAGCTCCATTTGGGCCAAGAATTGCTGTATGTTCCCCTTGATTAATGCTAAAATCAACATCTTTTAATATAAGCTTATTATTGCGTCTAACATTTGCATGTTCAATTGTTATTAAATTTTCCATATGGTCAAAATATCATATTAAATAATAAAAATTAAGTAAAATAATTAATAAATATATTTTTATGCTTATTTTAAACAAGAAAAAGCAATCTCAATAAAATCTAAGACAAAAATGGTAATATGTTTTTTTCTTGGGCTTTTCTGATACTTTCTAATGCGGAGTCTTCAATATGAGAGTAAATATTAGAAAGTTGTTCGCTAGAGTGGCCAATTGTTAATCTTAAGATATATTCATCTACACTCCCTCTAAGGAGTGTGTTTGCCATATGCCTTAGTGAGTGGAAAGATATATTTCTGTTTTGTATTTCTTCTTTAGTTAAGGTTTTAGAATCAATTAATGCTTTTGTAAATTTTGTATTAAAATAATGGGATGATATAACTTTTCCTTTTTTCTTACTCCAAAAAACTAGTTTATCTTCTAAATTTGGATTTAAAAGTGCTAATTCTTTTAATTGTGAACATAGATAAATAGGACAAGGAATTAATCTGCTTTTTTTACCCTTCGGAATTTTTGTTTTTGCTATATTTGCATATGCTCTATCAACTAAAATTGTACCATCTTTAATTTGATCAGTTGTTAATGCTCTAAGCTCACCGCTACGCATTCCTGTAACTAAAGCCAAAGATATGGCTAAATATGTTTTTTTATCGTTACAATTTTTTAAATAATTCATAAGGTTTTGAGTTTCCTCATTACTTAAAATTCCTCTGACTTTTATATTTTTCCTAATGGCCTCAACTTTTGTTGATTGGCTATATGGAAGTAAATTATCTTTTTTAGAATATTCTAAAGCTTGAGAAAGTGAATTCATTATCTGATTAATTGTAGTAGAACTTAGATTTTTCTTTAATATCAGTTTTGTTTGAAGGTTTTCTAAAAATTTAATGTCTACATCACTTACTAAGAATGAGTCATTAATTAAAGGTAAAATATGTTTATTAATAGCATTTCTACGTGTAGAAACATAATCTGGTGAAATAGCATCCTTATCTAAAAGTATTTTACGAGTAAAATAGGGGCTTTTATCAAAATCAAAAAAAATTAGTAAATATTTTTTTAATGTTATTTCCTTTTTAGTATTGAAAATAAGTCCTTGATCAAGTGCTCTTTGAGCTATGTTTATTGCTTCCTCTAGTCTAGTTACATGCTCAAATCCAAAATTTAATTTAATCTTTAATTTATCTATGCTTTTTTTAGTTCCACGTTTTCCAGTTACTGGATCTCTGTACATTACATAAAAGCTCATTCTTTCCTTGTTTTTGATTCTACATAGTGTAAATGGCGCCGTGTTCACTTCTATCCTTCCTATTAAATTTTATATGCTTTTGCTCAATTATATGCTCAATTGCTCAATATGTAAAGGAAAATCAAAAATTAAATATATAACTTAAATCGCCTAAATAGGTGACTTATAATAAATTTATGAAATTCAATATAAAAAATGTTCTTACTTATATAAAGTAAGTACAAAAATTCTTACTATAATATATTTGATTGCATAAAAATAGTATATGTATAAAATATTTAATTAATATACATAAAATAATGTAATA
>JAQQAS010000048.1 GCA_028532815.1 Pleomorphochaeta sp. | reverse complement strand
AAACTATTAAAATTTAGCATTTATATAAAAATATTTAAAATATTAACTATATAATTTATATCTTCTTTATTATATCTCTAATCTTGTTATAGAGAAAGAATATGAGTATAAATATTTTTTGCGAAAGAAAAGCAATTAGAGAATTTTCTAAAATTGGATGAAAGAGATAACAAGTATTGAGAATCTATGTAGAAAATCAAATGTAAAACCTTATTATAAAGAATTAAAATTTCTAGTAAAAAAAACTTAAGAATACAAAACTATTGAATAATGATTGAAAAGGCGTATTATCAAAGTAAATAGTTCACTAATTCAATTTTTAAATTTTCTAGATAATATTAATGGAGAGTCAAATAAAAAATAAAATATATTCTTTAAAAAACTCTCCAAAATTTTGTAATTAATCTATAAAACTCACCTATCGAAATAACTTAATATAGTTTTTTATAGTCTTCGATTATCTTAATACCAGCACTTGTTCCAAGTCTTGAAGCTCCAGCATCAATAAAATTTAAAGCATCTTCAACACTTCGAATACCGCCGGCAGCTTTAATTTTAATATTATCTCCAACAATGCTTTTCATTAATTTAACATCTTCAAGAGTTGCTCCACCTGTACCAAAGCCTGTTGAGGTTTTAATAAAATCAGGTTTAACTTCTAGAGCGATATTGCAGAGTTTTACGATTTCATCATTTTCTAAATAACAGTTTTCAAAAATTACTTTACAAGGAACATTATAAGCATGAGCGGCAGTAACAATTTGAATCATTTCTTGTCTTATGTAATCAAAATTACCACTTTTTAGTTGTGATATATTAATCACATAGTCTACTTCTCTAGCGCCTTTATTAATAATATCAATAGTTTCAAATACTTTTGTTTCAATCGTACTTTGACCTAGAGGAAAACTTATAGCTGCATCGCAAATAACATCACTATTCAATGAATCTAATATATCCCTACAGAAACTTACAGGTGCATTATTTATTGCTACTGTTTTAAAATTATATTTTGCTGCACTGATACAGTGTTGCTTTAATTCTTCTAAAGTACAAAATGGTTTTAGTAATGTTTGATCAATATATTTTGCTAATTCTTCTGGTGTAATTTTTTTCATGATGTCTCTCCTAATTTAATTTATCTAATTGTTTGTATATAGGCAGCATGGCTATATAAGCATTTTCAAAAACTTTCCTATAAACTTGATATTTTTTGTAATTTTCCATATTTGGGACTAACCTACATTCAATTTCTATAAAATCATTAATAACGTTAAAATCCTTAAATAACCCAATACCAACACCTGCACATATTGCAGCACCGATACTCGTAGCTTGTTCTGAATTTTTAACAATATTAATTGGTATTCCATAAATGTCACTTATTAATTGAGCAACTTTAACATTTTTAGCTAAGCCACCTGTAATATTCATATATTCTATATTAGCTACATTACTGAAAATATCATTAATTATGCCTAAATTAAAAATAATACCCTCTAATCCAGCTCTCAATATATCAGATCTAGTATGTTCTTTTTTTAAACCAATAAAACAGCCTCTAGCTAAGCTATTCCAGCGAGGACTTCTCTCTCCTAATAAATACGGCAAATATATCAAACCATTTGCTCCTAATGTAGATTGAAAAGCTTCTTCGTCCATTAATTTATAGACACTAGTACTTTCTTTTTTTGCTTGTAATACTAAATCTTTGCAAAATTCATCTCTTAAAAAACTATAGGAATTTCCAGCAGCGTTCATTGTTCCAGTTGGAGCATATTGGCCTGGCACCATATGAGCCCAAGTAAAAGTTCTCATTTCCGGATCAAAATATGGATTATCCCTAGTTATTCCGATCCAAGAAGATGAGCCTAAATAATTATAAGCTAACTTTTGATCAACAGATCCAGCTCCAACAGCTGCACAAACACCATCTCCACCACCTATAACAACAAGGGTTGAATCACTTAAATGTAATTGATTTGCAACATCAGCTAACACATTTCCTGCGATAGTTGTTGAAGGTTTTACACTAGGTAAAATATCTTCTGAAATATTTGCAGCTTCAAGAATTTCTTTTGACCATGTATTGTTATTTAAATCAAAACAATTTGTTCCTGAAGCATCACTATAATCTGTAAAGTATTTACCGGTAAGCTTATAAACAATATAATCTTTGGGATTTAACATAAATTTAATTTTTTTATAATTATCTGGTTCATTGTTTTTAATCCACATTAATTTTGCTAAACTATATGTAGAACTAATTCTATGTCCTGTGATATTATAAAATTTATTTTCATCTATTTTTCTCTTAAGATATTTTTCTTCCTCTACAGCTCTAGTATCTGCCCAAATAAGTGCATTTCTTATAGGAACACCCTTTTCATCAACAACAACACAAGCCATCATTTGTCCACTAAAGGATATAGCTACGATATCTTCTTTTTTAACATCCTGTAAAAGACTCACTGTTGTTTCTTTTACAGAATCAAACCAATCGGATGGATTTTGTTCAGCACAATTACCATTAAAAAAATCAGTTTCATAACTTGATACTACACTTTTTATTAAAGTTCCATTTTCATTAAATAAGGTTGCTTTATTACCTGAAGTCCCTAAATCATGTGATATTATATATTTCATATAGTCCAACCTATTTATTTAACAATCAATTTGAAATTTTTTCTATCAGAATTAATATATATTGCAACAACAACAATCAAACCAAATACTATTTTTTGCCAAAACCCATCAACAGCAATAACATTCATTCCATTTTGAATAGCAGTAATTAATGCTACACCAACAAAAGTTAATAAAATATTTCCTTTACCTCCTGTTAGTAAGACGCCACTTAGAACTGCAGCAGCTATAGACATTAGATTATACTGTTCACCTACAGTTGGAATTCCACTCTTAAGTTTGACTGCAAAAAATATTCCAGCAACTCCAGCACCAATTCCTGATAATGTAAAAGCAGTAATTTTAGAGAAAGAAATTTTAAGTCCAATTAATCTTGCAGCCCTTTCATTACAACCAATAGCTAAAAAAGTTCGACCTGTTGGAGTTTTAAATTGTATAACCGCGAATATTCCCATAAATATTATTGAAATAATAAACATAAAAGGAATTGGACCTATGGAAAATTTACCCCATTTTAATAATGGCCAAACGTCAGGAGTCATTGAAAGAGGTTGCCCTCCAGCAATTAACAAAGCAATACTTTGCCAAATCGATTGAGTACATAAAGTAGCAATAAAGGACGGAACCTTTAATTTAGTATGCAGTACTCCATTGATTAAACCTGCTATTGCACCATAAAAAAATACATAAACAAATGAAACCGCTCCAAATTTAGGTAACATTATAGTAAGCATTACAGCTGAACAAGAAGCTACAGCTCCATTTGAAAGGTCAATTGATCCTAAAAACAGAACACAGGATACCCCTATAGTCATAAGCAATAATGGAGCACAATCTAATAATATATTTTTAATATTATATAAACTTAAAAATCTTGGATTAATACTTGTAAAAATGATAACAATTAATATTAAGGAAACTACTGTCAAAATAGTACTAATATCATTTTTATTTATTTTGGTAAAAAGAGTTTTAACCCCTTTTAAATTTCTTTTATTATTTGACATATATAATCTCCCTACATCATATATTTAACAATATCTAATTGTTCAGGTTTATTATCACTTGGAGCATCGAATTCATGGGTTAATGTTCCATCTTTCATTACCAATATTTTAGACGACAAACCAATTGATTCATCTAAAGTATCTCCAATTACAATAATTCCTTTATTTTGTTCACTAAGATCACGAATTAATGAATAGATTTCTTCCTTTGCTCCAATATCAACACCTCTAGTTGGATGGTTTAAAAGTAAAATTGGTGCATCACTTGCTAAAATTCTTGCAAAAACAACCTTTTGCGCATTTCCACCTGATAGATTGCTAACTTTTTGAAATATTGAAGGAGCTTTAATATTTAATTCTTCCATAAAGGTTTGAGCTTGCTCATCTTCTTTTTTCTTAGAAATAAAACCATTTAATTTAATTTTAGAATAATTAGACATACTAATATTCTCTGAAATGGTGTTATCTGGAATAATAGCTTCTTCTCTTCTTTCTTTAGGTATAGAAAGGATCCCATTTCTTAAACTTTGGTAAGGTTCTTTTGAAACTTTTTCTTCTCCATGGATTTTTATAGTACCTGAAGTTGGTATTTTATCACCACAAATAACTTCACATAATTCTTCTTTTCCTGAACCAATAACACCACAGATTCCTATAACTTCACCTTCGTGTAAAGAAAAAGAAATATCATTAAAATAACCTTTTAATCCAAGTTTTTCAATTTTCATTAATTCTTTTTTTGAAGGAGTAACTTGTCTATTTAATTTATAATATTCACCTGATGCAGTTTTACCGACCATCTTCTCATATAATATATTTTCATTGGCATTTTCTTTATTTAGTTCACAAACATTTTGGCCATCTTTAAATACATATATTCGATCTGATATTTCTAAAACTTCATCTAATCTGTGAGATACAAAAATAACAGAGTCCCCTTTAGCAACAAATTTCTTAATATTTTTAAATAGTAATTTTACTTCGTCTTCACTTAATACTGAAGTTGGTTCATCTAATAAAATAATGCTATTTTTCTCATCTTCTCTTTGAGAGACATAAAATACTTTAGCAATTTCAATCATTTGTCTTGTCGCAAAATCATAATTAAAAACTTTTTTACTAGTCTTTATTCCAGACACATTTACTTGAGACAATACCTCTTCAGCGTCTTTATTCATTTTATTTTTATTAACAAATCCAAATTTTGAATAACTATCTTCTCTTCCAAAAAATATATTTTCAGAGACACTTAAATTTTGAATTAAGGATTGTTCTTGAAAAACCATTCCAATTCCGTTCTTATTAGCTTCAAGAGGTGTTTTAGGATTATATTTTTTACCATAAATCTGCATATCACCTTTAGTTGGTTGCTCAAGTCCCATTATTAGTTTTAATAAAGTACTTTTACCTGCACCATTTTCACCAACTAAGCCAATAATTTCACCTTTATTTATATTAATTGAAACATCGCTTAAAGCAAGTGTTCCAGGATATTGTTTTGTTAAACCATTAATTGTAAGTATATTTTCTTTCTGCATTTGAATTCTCCTATTTACAGATTCCTTTTCTATCATGTTCAACAGAAAGTGCAACTGCAGCAATTATAATTATTCCTTGAACTGCAGCTTGTATGTAGGTACTAACTCCTAATAAGATTAGTCCATTGTTTATAATTGTTACAATCAAGGCACCAATTAATGAATTTACTACACCACCCTTACCACCAGAGAGAGAAGTGCCTCCAACAACAACTGCTGTTATAGCAGGGAATACTATACCAACACCAATATCAACAACACCTCTACCAATTCTAACAGCTCCCATAACTCCTGCTAACCCAATACAAAATGCGGACCAAGCAAAAACTTTAACTTTCACTAAATCAATGTTTATACCAGTATTTCTAACAATATTTTCATTATCGCCTATTGCAAATAAATAGGTACCAAACTTCGTCCTCGTTTGTAATATATATGCAATGCAAAATACAATTATTGATATCCAAGTTAATATTGGTATACCAATAAATGTGCCTTGAGAAAGTTGTGTAAAAAAGGGATATTTAATCATTGCAGGTTGTCCTTTATAACTTAAAACTGCAAATCCCGCCATAATACTAGAGATAGAATAGGTTACCATGAACGAAGGCATTTTACCTTTAACATGAATAACACCTGATAATATTCCAATTAAGGTAACTGCTACAATTACAAATAATATTCCCCAAATACCAAAATTATTTGTATTTTTGCCATTAAGTACTAACAAACTAGTAACAGCTCCAGCAAAGCCACCTAATCCTTCACCTGATAAATCAATAGAACCAATCAATATAACAAAAGTTAATCCCATAGACATAACTAACATTATTGAAAGTTGACTTAAAATTGTTTGAAAATTATATAGAGAGAAAAAGCCTTCTGCTACAACCGACATAATAAATACAAGGACAAATAAAATAATTAGTGGCATTGTATTTATAAGTCTTGTTTTTCTATTTATTCTTTCCATTTCCTGTGAAAACTCAAGTGCTATTTGAGATTTTCCATTTTGAGTATTCATTTTTGTCTCCTTTAATAGAATTGATCGTCTAAAAAAATCAGACGATCAATATTGTTAAATGGTTTTTACTATTCCATTGGTTTTGCAACAGGGAATGAAAGATCGTTATAATCATAAATAGGAGTAGAATCAATAAAGTTTGCTTTATAATCTGAATAAGTATCTTTAGTAATTAAATATCCGTTTGTATAGAACATTCTCTCGCCTGCACTCATTTCTGTTGGTTTAATTTTTCCAGTTTTTGCAGCATATGCATAAGCTACACCGTAACCACCTTGTAACCATCCATTATTTGCGATAGTACAAATTAAATCTCCATTATCAACACCTTCGATTGCATCAGCTACGCCATCAACACCTGTAACTAAAACTTTTTTATCTAAACCTTTAGCTCTTAAAGCTTGAACAACACCCAAAGCCATATCGTCACAAGCACACCAAATCCCATCAATTTCATCGAACTTACTTAACCAAGTCTCTGTTACTGCTAAAGCTTTTTTAGTAGACCAATCAGCTGCTTGATCATCTAAAACTTCAATTTGAGGATATTCTTCAAGAGCTTGTCTTAAACCAATCATACGATTAACATTTGCAGTATTTGCAAGCATACCTTCCATAACAAGAATTTTTCCAACACCTGGAGTTTCAAAATTCTCAAACATATTTACAGCTATATCATAGCCTTGTTTAACACCATCACATGATTGGTGAGCTACCCAATACTCATAATTTAAAGGGGTAATACCTTCAGGAGTATTCCAAACACTTGACCAATAAACACCTGCATCTTCACAAATTTCAGCAATTGCTGTGATATTAGGTGCATTATTTGGATCAACAAATAAAATAACATTATCTCCTTTACTAGCGATTAAAGCTTTAATGTCATTTATTTGTTTATCATCACTTGATTCACAAGGAAGCATCTGAACCACTGCTGTTCCTTCAGGTAATGTATCAACAAATGCTTGAGCACCAGCAACATATTGCATATGGTATTCACTAGATGTTGATCTCATACTAACCCCAATTGTTAAAGGTTCCTTTGTTGAACTTTTTTCATTTTCACCGCTTGCAAATGCAAACCCACAAGATAGAATTGCAACTACGGCAATTAACATAATTTTTTTCATATTTTTCTCCTTTTGTTATATGAATTAAATATTTTCAAACTTATCTACAATGGGATTAATCTGTGAATACATTTCATCAGAAATTTCCCATTTCAAAGCTTCTAAATTTGTTTCAACTTGTTCTACAGTTCTACAACTACCAATTACACTTGTAATTGCTTTTTTGTCGATCAGCCAATTTAATGCTAGTTCATTCATTTTATGTCCATGAGACTCAGCAATTTGCTTTAATTGTGTCATTGCATCAAAATACATTGGAAATCTTTTATCTGTTAATTTTGGATTAAATCTTCTAACATCATTTTCAGAAAATTTAATATCTTTATCCCATCTACCACCAAGTAGTCCTTGAAAAAGTGGAGAATATGGGAAAAAAGCTTGACCTTGTTCTTCTACATAAGGGAGTATTTCCCTTTCAGTCCTATAAACTAAATTGATAGCATGATATGTTCTAGGATTTCTTTCTAACATATTATAAAGACCTTGTTGGGAGGCTATATCGATTGTTTCCATTATTTTATTGATATCATCAATACCATAATTAGTTACTCCAACATATTTAATTTTTCCTGCATCCTTAATTATTTGAAGTGCTTCTAAAGTTTCTTCTAAAGGCGTTTCAGGATCTGGCCAATGAAGTTGATAAATATCAATATAATCTGTATCTAATCTTTTTAAAGAATCATCAATTTCCTTTAAAATGCTTTCTTTTTTTAAACAGTTATATTCTCTTCCATTTTCGTCCCACAACAAACCACATTTACTATTAATTAAGATTTTTGATCTGTCATAACCCTTTATAGCTTTTCCAACAACTTCTTCAGAATGACCTTGTCCATAACAAGCTGCTACATCTAATAAATTTACACCATTATCTAAAGCAGATCTTATAACTCTAATTGAATTCTCATCATCTGAATTATTCCACCACTTTTCTCCGGCAAATGCCCAACATCCTAAGCCAATAACTGATATATCTTCAGCTATCTTTTTTACTTTTTTATATTTCATAAAAACTCCAATATTATAGTATGGAAACGTTCCCACATTTTATTAAAAAAATTCTATTTCTTTTTCTCCGTACCTAAAGATACAAATTTTGCTGGCATAATACATTCCATTTTTTCTTTAGTAGGATTTTCTGATCTATCAATTAAAATCTCCATAGCCTTCTTTCCCATTAAATAAGTATCTCTATTAATATAGCTAAAAGGAATATTAAACTCCTTAATTAAATTTATTTTATCAATACCAACAACTGCAAAGTCTTTTCCAGCTTTTAAGTTTTTCTCTAAAGTGGCTCTCAAAAACCCAATTGAGGATTGGTTGTTACAAGTTACAAATCCATCAGGGACGTTACTTGAATTTTCAAATAGATTTTTTGTAATTTCATAAGCTGTATTTGCAGTAAAATCACCATTGAAAATATATTTTTTATCTATCTCAATGTTATGCTCTTTCATAGCACACAAATAACCGTCGTATCTTTCTCTTGCTATTTTCAAATTCATGTCTCCGGTAATAATCCCAATAGTCTTATTACCACCTTTAATTAAAGCTTTCGTAGCTAAATAACCTGCATTAAAATTCTCAAAAAGAACAGTATCCCAAGGAGAATCAGGAATCTCTCTATCTACAATTACAATTGGTAAATGTAAAGCTTTAAGACTTTTTATTAACTCAAGATTTTGCTTTTTAGAAGAATATTCGTTAGCAGGTGTTAGTATTAAGCCTTTTACTCTTTGTCCTTTTATCATTAAAAGTGCTTTCTCTTGTTTTATAGGGTCATTTGCGGTATCACTAAAAATAAGAGTCATACCTTTGTTATCTACAACTTCACTTAAGCCTTGTAGTAATTCAGTAAAAAAATAGTTTTGTAATTCCGGTATTAATACTCCTACTGTATTTGAAGTCTTTTTAGATAAACCTTGGGCCATTGCAGATGGGACGTAATTTAATTCCTTAACTGCTTTATTTACTTTCTCTCTAGCTTTTTCGCTTACATATCCTGAATTATTCAAAACTCTAGATACAGTTGATTTAGAAACTTTTGCCTTGTTAGCTATATCAATTATTGTAAAATCCATGGCATTATCCTTTATTTCTAAATATTGTGGAACCGTTCTCACATAATTTATAGTAAGCCCCTTTTTTTTATCTGTCAACAAATTTATTTTATTTTTTCAATTGAATTATCTAATATCACTTGAATTATCTAATGCAACCGTACCTATTAATTTTTTTAAATAAATAATTTCTGATCAAATATTTAAAAAGAATCTTTCTTTTTAAATGATATAAAAATAAAAATTATTGACTATCAATAATTATAGTTAAAAACCTAATTATATAAAAACACCCATTTTATTCAAATTTTGAGAATAAAATATTTGAATAATTAATTAAAAATCGCAATCTTATATCATATGCTACATTTTTTTTACAAAAATATTTTTTTTAACTTACATATTAATTCCTTATATTACAAACAATTAATTTAAATTTTAACAAATTAGT
>JAQQAS010000047.1 GCA_028532815.1 Pleomorphochaeta sp. | reverse complement strand
AATTAATTTTCTAAAAAAACAAATGAAACTATTTATTCAAAATTTACCGTATTCTATACTATATTGTTAGCATATGTTTACTTAATAGGTTACAACATTTCTCTTTTGATACAAGCTTGTGCTAATGACAAAATTCTAACTACCTTATATTATTAAAACCAATTTAGGAGTATTTTGTGGATTCAAATAATATACCAGCATTAAGTGTAAGTGCTTTAACTTCCTTAATAAAAGACACATTTAATCAAAACTTCCCATATTTAAACATATTAGGAGAAGTCTCAAACTTTAGACCGTCTTCTACAGGGCATTGGTATTTTTCACTTAAAGATAACAATGCTTCTATATCTGTTGTTATGTTTAAAAATAATACTTGGAAAGTTGACAGACTTTTAAAAGAAGGGGATAAAATTCAAATATTTGGAACATTAGATGTTTATGCCCCAAGAGGAACATATTCAATAAAATGTGACAAAATAAGTTTTATAGGAACTGGGGATATACTAGCAAATCTTGAAAAGAGAAAACAAGCATATAAAGAAGCTGGATGGTTTGATGAAAGTTTAAAAAAGCCTATTTGTAAATATCCAACTAAAATCGGAGTTGTAACAAGCCCAACCACTGCAGCCCTACAAGATATTTTACAAGTTTTAAGCAGAAGAGCTCCTTTTTTAGATGTAGTTATAATTCCTTGTGTTGTGCAAGGGGAAAATGCAGCTCCTTCTATTGCAAAAGCAATTGAAGTTGCAAATACATTTGACATTTGTGATCAATTAATTGTAAGTAGAGGTGGTGGATCAATAGAAGATTTACTTCCCT
Organism: Pleomorphochaeta sp.; assembly: GCA_028532815.1. Classification (GTDB taxonomy): domain Bacteria; phylum Spirochaetota; class Spirochaetia; order Sphaerochaetales; family Sphaerochaetaceae; genus Pleomorphochaeta. The sequence continues at coordinate 134,380 of JAQQAS010000047.1, read as the reverse complement.
TTAGTGAAGAAGTTGTTTTAAAAGCTATTTTAGATAGTGACATTCCAATAATTAGTGGTGTTGGACATGAAATAGATTTTGCTCTATCTGATTTTGTATCTGATTTAAGAGCTCCAACACCATCAGCAGCTGCAGAATTAGCTAGTAGTGGTTATAATCAATTAATTTCAAAAAGAGAAGATTTAGAAAAGGATTTAAATAATGCACTATCTAGTAAAGTTAGTTATTTACAAGAAAAGGTTAATAAATATGATTTAAAAAACCTAAACTCTCTTATTCTATCTAAAATTGAGAGTATTTATTATAGAAGTGTAAATGCAACAAATGACATTGAATTAGCTCAGAATAATAAATTAACTAATTTTACAAATAGATATAAACTTGCAAAACTAGAAATTGATTCCTTAAATCCTAAATCGATTTTGAAAAAAGGTTATTCAATTGTTAGAAATAAAGATAATAAAATAATAAACAGTAAAAAAAGAGTCAAATGTGATGATGATATTACCATTACATTTATTGATGGCGACATTAGTGCAAAGGTAGGAAAATAATGGATTTTGAAAAAAAATTAAATCGTATGGAAGAAATAGCTCAAGCTCTTAGAAATAATGAAACTCCTTTAGAAAAAAGTATTGAATTATATGAAGAAGGTATGCTACTTTCTAAAGAATTAGAAAAAAGTCTTGATAATGCAAAGAGAAGGATTGAAATTGTAAAAATTCAAGATGAAAGTGAAATTGAAACAGAAGAGTTTGGAGATTTTTAATGTTAAAAAAAGATGAAACTAAAACTATTAGCTTTTTAATACAGTGTGAAGATAAAAAAGGTATTATGCAAAAATGTGTTAACTTTTTTACAGATAAAGACTTTAATATCGTGCACTGTCAACAACATACAGACAGTTATGAAAATATGTATTTCATGAGACTCGAACTAGATTTATCAGATTTAAAAACAAGTAGAAAAGAATTAGAAAATGAATTTAGTATTTTTGCAAATGAAAATAATCTAAATTGGTCAGCTCATTATAGTGACTATACACCAAGAGTTGCAATTTTAGTTAGCAAAACTAGCCATTGTCTTTATGATTTACTAGCACGCAGAAATCAAGGTCAAATTAATTGTGAAGTTCCATTAATAATTTCCAACCACCCTAATTTAGAAAAAATTGCTAATAGTTTTAGAATTCCTTATCATTATCTACCAGTTACAAAAGAAACAAAACCAGAGCAAGAGATGAAAATCAGAAAACTATTAAAGCAATATGATATAGATTTAGTTGTCTTAGCTCGCTACATGCAAATTTTAAGTTCAGATTTTACAAATGAGTGGGAAGGAAAGATTATTAACATACACCATGCATTTTTACCAGCTTTCCAAGGTGCTAACCCTTATCAAAAAGCATATGAGAGAGGTGTTAAAATGATTGGAGCTACAGCTCACTATGCAAGTAAAGATTTAGATCAAGGTCCAATTATCGAACAAGAAGTTGTTAGAGTTGGTCATGAATTAACGCCTAAAGGCTTAAAAGAAGTAGGACGAGATGCTGAAACAAGAGCACTGGCTAAAGCTGTACAAGCTCATCTTGAATCTAGAATATTAATTTACAAAAATAGAACAATCGTTTTTAATGCAAAACACTAATAGTATATAGCTCCTATAGCAGATCTGTTATAGGAGTTTTTTATTCAATAGTTAAATCACTTTTTAAAAAATCATGAATTAAATCAAGATCATTTTCAGTAACTACAAGAACACCTAATTTAGTTAATTCTCTAACTGTAATACCACTTCCTTCAACAATTTTGTTAGTAAAGCTACCGTCATAAATAAAATTAACACCACAAGATGGAGAGTTACTTTTTAATATGGCTAATTTTATATTATTAGCCTTTGCTTTATTACAGGCTATCCTAGCACCTTTATTAAAAAATTCAGTTTTATCTTCTCCAGCCGTATTTAAAACTTTATCATTTACAATTTCACACGGAAGACGTGGCACTTCCATTCCAGATTCAACTTCAGGGCAAACTGCTATGAAATTATGAACATTTTTGTAAGTATTAATTAACTCATTTAAGGACTCTTTTTTGAAAGCTTTCCCATCATATCTGCAAGGAAAACCTAATAAGCAACGAGAAATTAAAATATTCATATAACATCTTCCTTCAAATTTACTGTTTTCTCCACTTGAGATGCAGGATCAACGAATGAAATAGAATAACAATTCAACCCAAACTGACTGCTCTTCTTTGCTCCATATAATTCATCTCCTAATAAAGGATAACCACTCCAAGCTAAATGGACTCTAATTTGATGCCTAAATCCATTAGTTAAAGAACAATTAAAATAGTAAATTCCATCTTCATCTTTAATATATCTAACACGAGTACTGTATAAAGTACTACTAGATTTTGATACTATTTGTTTTGGATAATCTTCCAAAACAGGTCTCACACTTTTTCTACCTTTACCATAATGTCTAAATAATGAAGTAATGGTTACTTCTTTTCTATTTACTACATTTTCGTATGGAAAAACTTTAAAGCCATCTAAAAACTTATCTTGTTTTACACTCTTTACGTTATATCTTTTAGTAAATAAATTTTCTTTTTGTTTTTCTCTCAAAAAATCAAAAGAGTTTTTATTTTTAGCTATCAAGACTAAACCACTAGTTGGTGTATCTAGTCTATGTAACACTCCACCTTCATGAGCACTATAACCAACAAAGGTTCTAACCTGTGGGCAATATTGTTCAACCATATCTAGCAAAGTTAATTTTCCATCATTATTTTTTAAAGGCACAGTTGGTAAATTTGAAACCTTATTTACAACAATTATATTGTCATCTTCAAATATTATATTTTTAATTAAATTATATTCCACTATAAAAATACCTTTATAAAATTACTCTTGTTATTATAGAACAACATTTGTTAATCCACAAGATTAATTTAACTTATTATTAACTTCACATCATATATTTAATAATAATTTTCACCCTCCTACATAATTTTCTTTCCACAAATTAAACATTCTGTAGTATAATCAAAATATGCAAGAAATACCTATAAACACCTATTCATCTCCAACTGTAATCCTTGATTTGATATACAGATTAAAAGTTAAAGATGTTATGTATAAAGATTTAACTTGTGCAACTATGAGTTCAACACTTAGAGAAATACAACATCTTATGAAAAAAGAAAAAATAACTGGAGTACCAATAGTTCAAGGAAAAAGACTAATTGGTCTTGTATCTATGGATGATATAATTCAAGCCCTAGATAAAGGATATATTGAAGAACCGTGTAAAGCTTATATGAGTAGAAACATCATTGTTTTAGAAGATGATATGCCAATATCATTTGCAATTAACTATTTTGATAAGTTCTCTTTTCATAGATTTCCGGTTTTAAATAAAGAAAAAGAACTAGTTGGTATGATTACATCTAGAGATATCTCTGCAACATTACTTGTTGAAATCAACAGAGAAATGGAAATTCTTGAAAAGTCTCAAGCAAGTAACCAACCAACAAACCCTAATAATATTAATGGAGAAATTCACAGTTATAACATTATTAAACACGATTTTGAAAATGCAGGTTATGCTAGTACACAGATAAAGAAAAAACTTAAAAAAGGCGGGGTTGCTACACAAATAATAAGAAGAGCAGCAATTGCCTCTTATGAGATGGAAATGAATATAGTAGTCCATTCAAATGGTGGACAACTTAGTGCAACCTATACTCCTAATAAAGTTATTATCTGTGCTCAAGATAGAGGACCTGGAATTAAAGATATTGAGAAAGCCTTAACCCCTGGTTGGTCAACTGCAAACGACTGGATAAGATCCTTAGGCTTTGGTGCTGGAATGGGTCTACCAAATGTTAAAAATGTTAGTGATGATTTTTCTATTGAAAGTAGCCCTAAAGGTACAAGTGTTACTTGTACTATAAATTTACAAAAAAAGGATGAGGAAAACAAAGATGACAGTAAATGATTTAGCTAAAATTGATGGATTTAACACGATAATATTAAGTGATGGAAGCCTAGAAGTTTCAAGTGCTTACACCGGTGATTTACTAAGTGATGTAATTGCAAACGTTGGTGATGATAGCGTTTTAATTACAGTACAAGCACATAAAAACACAATTGCAGTTTGTTCTCTCTCATCAATGCCCGCAATAGTAATTTGCAATGGAAGAAGTTGTCCAGACGATATGATTAAAGCTGCAAAAGAAAATGATATCTCTATATTTGAAACAGACGACACACAATTTCTTGCTAGCGTTAAAATTGCAAAAGCATTAAATCTATAATAAAAATATGAAAATAAAACTTGATTTACACAATCATAGTTGTTTATCCCCCTGCGGTAGTGATGATATGTTACCTTCCCTTTTAGCTTTTGAAGCTATGGAGAAAGGAATTGATATACTAGCTCTAACAGATCATAACTGCAGTAGGAATCTTGAGCCCTTTCAAGAAGCTTGTGAGCTTTGCCAAATTTTACCTATCTTTGGAATGGAAATAAATACTATAGAAGATGTTCATGTCCTCTCCTTATTTAAAAGTCTAAATGATGCTCAAGAATTTGGCTTTTATATTGAAAGTTTATTACCAAATATAAAAAATGATCCAAGATTATTTGGAAATCAAAATATAGTAGATATCGAAGGAAATATTATATCTACTTTTGAAAAATCACTTCTAACAACTTGTGGAATAACACTTGAAGATGTGGTAAGTGAAACTCTATCTAGAGATGGTTTAGTAATCCCAGCTCATATTGATAAAAAAGCTAATAGTATATTAGCAAACTTAGGCTTTTTGCCAGATTTAGATTATTCAGCATTAGAAGCTATTAGACCACAAGATATTAAAGAAACACATAATAAAACAGTAATTCAAGGATCTGATGCCCATTATTTAGAACATATTGGAAGAAGGTTTTGTTATCTTGAAGTAGATGAAATTTCCTACGAAGGCCTAAAAAAAGGGCTAATTGATGGAAAAGTATCTTATAAAAAATAAAAGAACCTTCTTTTGACACTTATCAAAAAAAGGTTCTTTCAATCTAATTAAATAATTTCTAGTTATCACGACCACCAAATATTCTTAGTAAGAATAAGAATAAGTTGATAAAATCAAGATACAAAGTTAAAGCACCATAGATACTAGCTCTATGATAATCAATTTCACTCATACTTGAAACAAATTGTTCGTTGGTTCTCTTTATCTTTTGAACATCCCATGCAGTTAAACCTAAGAAAGCCGCTACACCAATTAAAGAAATAAAGTAATCTAATGCTGCAGATCTAAAGAAGAAATTTAACAGCATTGTTACAATAATTCCCCATACAGCCATTCTAGAATAATATCCTATTCCAGATAAATCTTTCTTAGTAAACTGAGCATAAGCGGCCATTCCACCAAACATCAATGCTGCCGTTAAAAATGCTAAAAAGATTGTTTGAATTTGGAATGCATAAAATATGGTACTAAAAGTTACACCAGTTACAAAAGCATAAGCTAAGAAAGCAATTGTTGAAGCGTTCTTACTTAAATCTTGAATTTTACTTGATAAATACATTACTAAACCTATTTGAACAATAAATAACATCATAAAGGAGAAACGATTTGAAAGTAACATCGTCATCAATTGTTGGTTTGCTGCTACTCCATAGGCTGTTAATGCTGTTAAACCTAAACCAGCACTCATCCATGCATAAACGTTTTTTATAATACTTCTTTCTCTAATCTTTACATCACTTGTTGAAGCATAATTAATATTATTTGCCATTATGGCCTCCTCTAATATCTATACATATAAAGTAAATCGTTTATTTAAAATCGTCAAGTTGTAAAAACCTTTAAACTAATTTCACACCATATAAAACTATTGTAAATAATTATAGAACAAAGAAATATATAATATGTATTTTATATGAATATTAAATTAGATAATTAAAAATAATATACAACATTAGTTTAAAAAAACTCTCTTCAATGGTATAATTAATTAATATGAAAAAATTTGGATATATTTTAATATTTTTAACATGCATTACAACACTATCTTGTCAAAGTGTTGAGGTAATTTCAATATCAGAAAAACAAACAAAAGTTTCTGATATAAGAAATTATTTACTAATCCAAAGCATATTTAATTTAGAAACAACAGATTTTACAAATTTAAGCTTATTCGAAATTATTGGAGATGCATATCCAAATCTCGATTTACAAAAAAACCAAATTCCATATTTAAACTCAAACCTTAAAGACTTTGATAAGAAAGTACACCTAGCATATTTAAATTCACTATTTAAAGTTCAACAAATACTAATTAATTATAGTGATGATATAGAATATCCATTACTCTACCCTGATGTAAATAATAGATACATAATTAATGAAAAAAGCACATCTGTTTTATTTGATCAGTTTAGAGATGAAATTTATCTAGAAATGGATAACGTTTTAGATGAGGAACTAGATTATGTTTCAAAACTATATACTCAAATGGCAACTGAATATAATATCTACTGCAATGCATTAGAAAATTTAAACAGACAGAGTCCACCTACAATTTCAACCAACATTTTACCTAGGATGAAAACAGTCTTTATTAAAGAATTACTTTCACAATTATCAAAAAATGAAGAAGTTTTAAACTTACTTTACATTTCTATAGATCCAAATGATATTACAATTAACTAAAGGGATTAACAATGCAAGAAAATTCACTATTTACAAACGATGATACACACAGTCAACCTTTAGCTGCGAGAATGAGACCTAGGAATTTAGAAGAATACATAGGACAAGATCATATAGTAGGGAAAGGTAGACTTCTAAGAAGAGCAATACAAGCTGACCAATTATCCTCAGTAATCTTTTACGGTCCTCCAGGAACTGGGAAAACAACACTTGCTCGAGTTATAGCAAATACAACAAAAAGTCATTTTACAACCTTAAATGCAGTATTATCAGGGGTAAAGGAACTTAGAGAAGAGATTGAGAGAGCAAAAGATAGAAGAGATTTCTACCAAGTAAAAACCATACTTTTTATAGATGAAGTACATAGATGGAATAAAAGTCAACAAGATGCACTTCTTCCTTGGGTTGAAAATGGTACCTTTATATTAATTGGAGCAACAACAGAAAATCCTTTTTTTGAAGTAAATGCAGCTTTAGTAAGCAGATCTAGAATATTCCAACTCAAAACCCTTAAAGATGAAGATTTATATAAAATAGCATGGCAAGCTTTAAAAGATAAAGAAAGAGGCTATGGGGATTTTCAAATATCATTTGAAGAAGGGGCACTAGAACATTTAATTGATGTAGCTAAAGGAGATGCAAGAAGTTTACTTAATGCCTTACAATTAGCTGTTGAAACCTCAGTAGATAAATTTCCACCTCCTATAAACAGTAAAATATTAATTACAAAAGAAGCTGCTGAAGAGAGCATACAACAAAAAGCTGTATTATATGATAAGGAAGGAGATTATCACTACGATGTAATCTCAGCTTTTATAAAAAGTATAAGAGGAAGCGACCCTGATGCAACCCTTTATTGGCTTGCAAAAATGGTAAGTGCTGGAGAAGATCCAAGATTCATTTTTAGAAGAATGTTAATTAGTGCCGCCGAAGATATAGGACTTGCAGACCCTCAAGCTGTTGCAGTTGTAAGCTCTGATGCTACAGCATTCGATAGAATAGGATTGCCAGAAGGAAGATTTCATCTAACTCACGCAGCACTTTATCTATCAACTTGTGAAAAAAGTAACAGTACCCTATCCTTTTTTGATGCTTTAAAAACTGTTGAAAAAGAGAAACAAGATAGTGAAGTTCCAAACCATCTAAGAGATGCCTCAAGAGATAGTGATGGCTTTGGACATGGAGAAGGATATCTATATCCTCACGCTTACAAAGACCATTTTGTAGCACAACAATACCTTCCTACAACATTACAAGGAAAAATTTTTTACAATCCAGGTGAATTAGGTTATGAAAATAAAATAAAGAACAAAGTCCTAAGCAGAAGAGAAGCTCAACTTGAAGCAAGTTTAGAAGATGCATTTGTTGAAAATTTAACTTATTCGCCTAATGACAAAGCTAGAGAAAAGTGGCTAAAGAGAACAACAAGTGAAAGAGGAATTTTATTAGAAAAAATTAAAAATACACTATATGATAAATTAGTATTAAAGAGATCCGATAGAGTTTTGATACTAGGAGCTGGACATGGACTGTTATTATGGCAAGCATTTAGAGAAACTCCTGAAGGATACGTCTGTGCTCAAGTTGATAATAAAGAGCAATATGATTATATAAACCATTATGCATCAAAATTGGATGAACTTAATAAACCTTATATAAAAAGAGATTCAATAGAAAACTACATCAAAAACTTAGATAATGATCTTAAATTTGAGCACGTAATAATTAGAAACCAATTTTCTAATTTTTCAAATGTTGATTACTTATTTAATTTAATTGAGTCAAAAAGATCAAAAGATGGGGATATTATAATAGCTCAAACAATACCTAGAGAAGGTTCTAGATTATCATCTTTTATAATCAATCCTGAAATTAAAAATCTAATCTTCAAATGTGAACAAACTATTTATAAACATAATAAAAAAGGTCTTTGTGGTTGGGACAATGAAGATTTAATTGAGTTATTAAATAAAAAGAATTTTATCATAGATTCTACAATTTTAAGTCAAAAAGAATTAAGGTTTATTAATCCAACTGATATAAATAGATGGATAGATAGAACATATAGTCCAACACTAGAAAAATTACACATTCCCTTTGATAAGGACAATATTATAAAAACTCTAACTGCAGAACTTGGAAACAAGAGCATAAATTGGTATCATAAAGTTGCAATAATAAAATTATCAAAAACAGAACCTAAAACTAAGCTAAAAAAAGAAAATAAAGGTGAAAAAGAATGGAAGGAAATTCACAAAAAAATAAAGTAATAAAAATTTTTTTTAAAAACCTCTAGACAAAATTTTTCTTTTTTGGCATATTAATGCGAGTTAAGAGACTTAACAAAAACAATATTGCGAAAGTAGCTCAGTGGTAGAGCTCCACCTTGCCAAGGTGGATGTCGCGGGTTCAAGTCCCGTCTTTCGCTCTTAGGTAACCACTCGTTGGTTACCTTTTTTTTGGAGTTAATTATTAATTAATTTTATACATATATAAATAATTTATTTTTAACCTCCAAATAGAATTTTCATATATATAAATACGGAAAAAGTTCATCCCTAATTCCGTATTTTTAATTAACTAAATTAAATTTAATTTTTATCTAAGTGAACATCTAATTGTGGGAAAGGTAAATAAATGCCCTTCTCAGCTAACTTTGGAGTAATTTCACTATTGAATCTAAAGTAAACAGTCCAATAATCTGCAGGTAAAACCCAAGGTCTAATTACAAAGTTAATTGAAGAGTCAGCTAACTCAGCTATTTCTACAGTCACCGCCATATCCTTAAGCACTTCTGGATAAGAAGAAATAAGATCTACGAAAACTTGTTTTGCAACCTTGAGATCACAATCGTAAGGAACCCCAACACTCATATCAACACGTCTCTTATCAATATCAGAAAAGTTTATAACAGGAGCACCCCAAACTATATTATTACTAATAGTGACATTTTTGTTATCAGGAGTTGCCAATTTAACACTCATTAAATCCATACTTTTCACAGTACCAGATAAAGATCCTAATTGAACAAAATCTCCTTTTCTAAACAGATTATTTAAAATAATCATAAAGCCTGCGAAGAAATTGGAAATCGAATCTTTTAGTGCTAAGCCTAAAACAACACCAGTAATACCAAGCCCAGCTATCATAGGTGCCATGTCAATACCAAGTTGAGCTAAGGTTGTAACAATAACAATCACCCACCCTAAAATTGAAACAATTTTTAAAAAATAATCTTGAAGCAAATCACTTAGTTTTTTACTTCTCTCTAAAACTTTTTTTAATGTGTTTAATATTATTTTTAAAACTATCCATCCAATCAACAAAACAACAATAGCATATATTAAATGATTAATAAAAACTGAAAATCCATCAGAATTCCAAAACTGCAATGACTGTAAAATATTATTATTTGCTGAACTTGCAAGTGCAATAAATAAATTCATACCGCCCTCCTCAATAAAATTATAATAAGAAATGACTTAATAGCATTACTATATCTTAATAATTAATATCTTAAAAATATAAATACGTAGGATTAAAAAAATATATCATACAAGTCATGTCATCAATACATAATAAGGTATACCAAAATAATATATCTGTCTACATTTTACAAATATTTTTTATACAAAAAAATTAGAAAATGAAACAATATACTCAATTGAATTAATAACAAAGAAAATAATATAAAACTAATGATAAATTAAATTTTTATTTTTTTAAGTTTTTGAAAATGAAGTAATTTTAAATAAAAGAATCTTCGAGGAAGGAAACAACTTTATCAATATTATTAAATTTCAAGTAAGATTTACTATCAAAAGGAGTTGCCTTATCACTTATAACAATTAATTTTTCAAAATCCAACAAGTTAAAAAGAGATATAATTTCATCTCTAGAGGATGGAGTGCCAAAGAGAATGCATAAATTACATCTTATAAAGTCAGATTTCCATTTTAGTAATTCTTGTTTTGATATCACTTGCTCATCAAGTCTTACTTGTGATTTAAGTAAAGTACCACACATATCACAATACGGGACTTCATTTTGGTGCACGAACTTAGAAACCTTATCATAAGAAAAATACTTACCACATTTTAAGCAAAATGCACTAGGGTTGCCATTTATTTCTACAACATCTTGAATTATAGCCTTTTGACAGAGCATATCAATAGATTCAGTATAAACTTTAGTTATTAAAGATTCTTTTTGTAGCTCAGCAATTAATTTATGTACTTGATTTTCTTTATATTTATCTAAATCATACCAGACTTCTTTTGACCAAGAATAAAAGATTTGTGGATGCACCAAAAGGAAATCAAAGCTTAATAGCCTAGAGTTATCAATACCTTGCCAGGGAGAATCAACTAAGCCATGAGGCATTTTATAGTTAGGAACTCCACTAATATGTGAAATTTCTTCGGATAAAAAAACTAATGTATTCTTACTTTTTTGAATTAAAATCTTTAAGTTTTCAAGATCTTCATATTTTATTTTTAAACTCAAAACGGGTTCCTAATTTATAATTCAGATCTTACACATAATTCAAGTTTAATTTAGCTTTTTAAATATTAGATAAGATAAAATTAACATTTATTATAATCTGAATCTAGAATTATAAACAAAAATTATATTTGCAAAATTTATCACACAATCTTTATTAAATTTACTAATTAAAAAATATATTATTTTGTTTCAAAAATCAATTTGTCTCTAAGTCAATTGGGCAAGTAATTTTACTTAAGATTGGAAAAGCTAATAGAGTAAATAGAGAGGATATTATAAATATGATTTCATAAGAAAATACAGAAATTAATGAGCCTAGTATTAAAGGGACAACAATTATTGCAATATTTAAAGTTCCGCTTAAAGCCGAATAGATAACCCTATTTGACTCATTACTCAATTCAATTAAAGCTGCATCTTCACTAACTGCTCTAGCACTAATTATTACCCCTATAAAAAAGAACACAAATAAATAAGCTATAAGTGATCCTTTATTTGCTATATATACCGCTATAAGAGGAAGAAAAAAATGAATATAGATTCTAAATTTTAAAACGCCCTTAAAACCTTTCTTATTTATTATTTTAGGATAAAGAAAAGAAGCCACAAACATACCACTAATTTGTATCAACAATAATGAACTGAGCAGTTTACCATCAAGAGTAAAATTATTCTTAGCATAACCAATATAAAAAGGTGTTAAGGCTAAAGCAGCACCCATTATATTAGAATAAATTAAAAATAAAGCAAAATTTTTATCATGTTTTAATAAAGAAGGAAGGTTTTTTAAAATATCTTTTAAATAAACTCTTTCACTTACATTTGCTGAAGACTCTTTAACTTGCCAAAAACCCATGGAAGCAATAAATAAAGAAGTTGCTGAAATTGAAAAAAGAATAACATATTGGGTGGGATATTGCCATGTAGATAAAATATATCTAGCAATAATAACAGATAAAAGCATACCTACACTAGAAATCATTTGTCGTCTTGTAAAAAAGTTAATTCTAAGGTCCTTAGATAAACTACCTAGCAGATAAACATAGGGCAAACTTGCAAACGCTCCACCAACTGAAAAAACTAATAATTCAAAATATAGAAGCAAAAGAATAACAATAAAAGAAAAACTCTTATAATAAATCAAAGTTACGGCAATACTAATTAAAGCTAAAACTCTTAAATTTATACCAAGAAGAAGATATGGCTTTTTTTTATTTTTTGATGAAAGAAAACTAGAAAAAAATAATTTAGTTACAACAGGCAGTCCAATAACTATGGCAGAAACAACACCCACATGGAAAGATGATCCACCAAGGCTTAAGATTAGAGCTGGAATAACAGTATTGACTTCAGTAAAGGTTGTAGTTAATGACAAGAAAATTGCATGCCATAAAAACCCAATATAGTTTTTGTTTTTCATATATTTCCTCATTTTGTATATAGAGAGTATAACCTAAAATCATTATTACTGTCATATGATATTTATAAAATATTGCTTAAATAATTATATTGATTTTTCAAACAAAAAAAACAAGTTAAATTCCTAATTTATTTAATTTAACTCTTTTCACTATTCTCTATTATAGCTTATCATTTGCTTATAATATTTTTCACTAAATGTTATAGTATTAAAAATACAACTCTAGAGGAGAATACATGAAATTAACAAAAATTGTTAAACGAAATGGAAATCTTGAAAGTTACCAGAAAAACAAGATTGCACAAGCTATCCAAAGTGCATTTATTGCAAAAGAAGTAGCTTGTAATAAAAAAACTTTAAATATATTAGTAAAAGAAATAGAAACAACACTTATTGAAGAAAAAAATAAAGAAGTTGAAGTTGAAAGAATTCAAGATTTAGTTGAACAAACATTAATGAATCATAAATATTATGATGTTGCAAAATGTTATATATTATATAGATCAAACCAAACACAAAAAAGAGAAGATAGAAGATTAATATCAAATGATTTAGATCTTCCAAATTTAAATGATGTTCTTAGAGAAATTCAAAAAGACTTTAATGCGCCTCAATACAGTTTGGGCCTTTTATATAGCAAATATCTAGCATTTACTAAACCTCAAATGACAAAAGAAGATAAATTAAATGCCCTATTGAAAGCTAGTGTTGAACTAACTACAATTGAAGCCCCTGACTGGGAATTTATCGCTGGAAGATTACTAAATCTTCAATTCCTAGGAAATCTAAAAAAATATAAAGTCCAATTTGGATTTAATGGCTTATATGACAAAATTAGCTATATGAGCGAAAATGGATTGTATGGGAAATATATATTAGACTCTTATTCGAAAAGCGAAATTGACGAAGCAGAAACCTTTATTAGAGAAGAAAGAAATAAACTTTTTACCTTCAGTGGTTTAGATTTGATGCTTCGAAGATATGTAATTAAAACACATGATAACAAGCTATTAGAAACACCTCAAGAAATGTATCTTGGAATTGCACTTCATCTTGCAATGAAAGAGAAAAGTGATAGATTAATTTGGGTTAAAAAATTCTATGATATGCTAAGTGAACAAAAAGTAACTATGGCAACCCCTACTCTTAGCAATGCTAGAAAACCATATCATCAACTATCTTCGTGTTTCATTGATACAGTTCCAGATTCACTAGATGGAATATATAGATCTCTAGATAATTTTGCTAAGGTTAGCAAATTTGGTGGAGGTATGGGATTATATTTTGGAAAAGTTAGAGCAGTTGGTTCTGCTATTAGAGATTTCAAAGGAATTGCAGGAGGAATTATTAGATGGATAAAATTAGCTAATAATACAGCTGTTGCTGTAGATCAACTAGGGGTAAGACAAGGAGCTGTTGCAGTCTACCTTGATGCATGGCATAAAGACTTACCTGAATTTTTACAACTTAGAACAAACAATGGTGATGATAGAATGAAAGCTCATGATGTTTTTCCAGCTGTTTGTTACCCTAATCTTTTTTGGGAAATGGTAGAAAAAGATATCAATGGTACTTGGTACATGATGTGCCCATATGAAATTTATAAAGCAAAAGGTTATCACCTGGAAGACTATTATGGAAAAGAATGGGAAGAAAAATATTATAGCTGTATAAAAGATTCTAAGATTTCTAAAAGAACTATCGTTGTAAAAGATTTAGTTCGATTAATTTTAAAATCAGCTATTGAAACTGGAACTCCATTTACATTTAACCGAGATATTGTAAATGAAGCTAACCCAAACAAACATGAAGGAATAATTTATTGTTCAAATCTATGTACTGAAATAGCTCAAAACATGAAAGAAATTGAACTTATAAGCAACAAAATTGAAACAGAAGATGGTGATACTATTATTGTTGAAAAAACTAAACCTGGAGACTTTGTTGTTTGTAACTTAGCTTCTTTAGCTTTAGGCAATATTGATACAAATAATGAAACTGAAATTGAAAATACAGTACATAGTGTTGTTAGAGCCCTTGATAATGTAATTGATTTAAATATGTATCCAGTGCCCTACGCAAAAGTAACCAATCACAAATATAGAGCAATTGGGCTTGGCGTTAGTGGATATCATCATATGCTAGCAAAAAATCAAATAAGTTGGGAAAGTGAAGCTCATTTAGAATATGTTGATAAAGTATTTGAAAAGATAAACTATAGTGCTGTTAAAGCTAGTATGGAAATTAGCAAAGAAAAAGGAAGCTACACTTACTTTGAAAACAGTGAATGGCAAAATGGAAAATATTTTGAGAGAAGAAACTATAATAGTGAAAAATGGCTTGCTTTAAAAGAAGAAGTCAAAAAAAATGGAATTAGAAACTCTTATCTTATGGCTATAGCACCAACAAGTAGCACAAGCATATTAATTGGAACAACTGCTGGTTTAGATCCAATAATGAATAAATTCTTTTTAGAGGAAAAAAAGAATATGATTATCCCAAGAGTTGCCCCAGAACTTAGCCAAAATACATTTTGGTATTATAAAAGTGCACACTTAATTGATCAAAAATGGAGCATTAAAGCAGCTGGTGTTAAACAAAGACATATAGATCAAGCTATGAGTTTAAATATCTATATTACAAATGAAATGACATTTAGGACTATTTTAGATTTATATTTAGAAGCGTATAAAAATAATGTAAAAACGATCTATTACTTAAGAAGTAAATCCCTTGAAGTTGAGGAATGTTCCTCATGTAGCTCATAAATTAAAGGAGAAGTATTTTATGAATGATAATGAAATTGTAAGAAGACCTATGTTCAATGAAAATGGAGATATTTCCCTAGATAAAAGAAAAATGGTTGGTGGAAATACAACTAATCTCAATGATTTTAATAATATCAAATATAGTTGGTCAAGTGATTGGTACAGACAAGCTATGAACAATTTCTGGGTACCTGAAGAAATAAACATGAACACAGATGTTCAAGATTATAGACTATTAGACAAATTTGAAAAATCAGCCTATGATAAAGTTTTAAGTTTCTTAATTTTCCTAGACAGTGTTCAAACAGCAAATTTGCCTAATGTAAGCCACTATATAACAGCAAATGAAGTAAACCTTTGTTTAACTATTCAAGCTTTCCAAGAAGCTGTGCACTCACAAAGTTATGGCTATATGCTAGATACAATTTGTTCACCTGAGGAAAGAACTGAAATATTATATCAATGGAAGGATGATAAACACCTTCTAGAGAGAAACAAATTTATTGGAGATTTATATAATCAATTCCAAGAAAATCCAAACTTAAAAAGCTTAGTTAAAACAATGATTGCTAACTACATACTAGAAGGTGTTTACTTCTATTCAGGATTTATGTTCTTCTACAATTTAGGGAGAAACCATAAAATGCCAGGATCCGTTCAAGAAATTAGATATATTAACAGGGATGAAAACACTCACCTTTGGCTATTTAGATCAATCCTTCTTGAAATGAAAGAAGAACATCCTGAAATGTTTACTCCTGAATTAATTGATAGTTATAGAGAAATGATTAAAGTTGGATGTGAAATGGAGATTGATTGGGGTCATTATGTAATTGGTGATAACATAGTTGGATTAAATAAACAAATGGTCACAGATTATATCCAATATTTAGGAAATTTACGCTCTACTCAACTTGGATTTGAAAAAATATATGAAGGTCATGATAGTGAACCAGACACTCTAAAATGGGTAGGCCAATATTCAAATGCAAATCTAATTAAAACAGATTTCTTTGAAGCAAAAAGTACAGCGTATGCTAAAAGTTCAGCTCTAGTTGATGATCTTTAAAATAACTATATAATATTTAAGCTTAGCCCTCTCTTGGACTAAGCTTTTTTTATTTCTAAATAATTTCTTTTATACAAATAAATTAAATTTCATTATTATAAAATAACAAATTGTTATTAACTATTTATATTGTGTCTATTAATTAATATTTTATCTTCTCCTATTATTAGCATACAAAATTAACATGGAGCATAAAATGAGTTTAGAAGATACAAGTATTATAGAATTTAATAATGTCAACAAATATTATTCATTAGGAAAAACAAAAGTTCACGCTGTAAAAGATGTTTCCTTTTCATTGAAGAAAGGAGACTTTGTATCCTTTTCAGGTCCTTCAGGCTCTGGTAAATCAACAATTTTGAATATGGTTGGTTGTATTGATACCTCTGATACCGGAACAGTAATTATAGATAAAAAAGTTACAAATGGATTAAAAGAAGAGGAGATAACGAAACTTCGCCATGAAACACTGGGTTTTATTTTCCAATCTTTCAACTTAATTCCAGTCTTAAATATTTATGAAAATATTGAATTTCCTTTATTATTTGGGAAACAAACTGAAGAGGAAAAAAAAGAAAATAAAGAATGGATTAATTATTTAATCAAAACAGTTGGTCTTGAGGAATGGAGAGAGCACAAACCCAATGAACTATCCGGTGGACAGAGACAGAGAGTAGCAGTAGCTAGAGCACTAGTTACAAAACCCTCAATAGTCTTAGCTGATGAACCAACAGCAAACCTTGATTCAAAAAGTAGTGAAGCGATTATACAGTTAATGAAAAAGATGAACAAAAATCTTGGAACGACCTTTGTTTTTTCAACTCATGATCCAACAATTGTAGAAATTGCTGACCATGTTATCACATTAAAAGATGGTGAAATTGTTTCAAATTTAAGACATCAACAATAGGAGCAACTATGAATTTTTCAACAGCAAAGCTTGCCTATAGAAATTTGAAATTACATAAATCGAAGACTCTAATCATAGGGGTTCTAATAACTTTAAACGTTGCTATTTTAGTAATAGGCTCTAGTATTTTAAATACTCTTAATACAGGTATTGAAGAAAATTATGTAAACAAATACACAGGCAGTATCTTTATATCCCCTACAGATAATGCTGAACCTTCATTAATTATGCCCTCTTTTGATAGTGATGGCGCTAATGCAGTTATAGACAATTATTCACAAGTCGAAGAAGCAGTAATTAAAATTAATGGAGTTAGTGATACTACTGGACAAATTAATGCAGCCGGCTTAATGACAATAGGTGAAAATGGAACAGGCTTTGGTATATTTAGAGGAATAGACCCTTCTGATTATCAACAGATATTTCCAGAAGGACTAAACATTACAGATGGATCTTTCTTAAAAAGTGGTGAAGAAGGAATAGTTTTATCTCAATACGTTTACGATATGCTAAATTCTACTACTACTGAAGAAATAAAAGTAGGAGATAAAATCCTTTTAACAAGCATAAATGAAACATCTGGAACAAAAGTTCGTGAAGTTACAATTAGAGGTATCCACCAATATGATGATGATTCTATTGATATTTCATTAATTTGTTTTATAGATTTAGAGAATATTAGAGCCTTAAATGGAATCTTATTAAATACAGAAACATCTTTAAATCTAGATGATAACGAAAAAGCAAACTTAGGTGCCTTTGATGAAGAAGCGCTATTCTCCTCTGAAAGTGATAGCCTCTTCTCAGATGATAATTTATTTTCTGATTCATCAGATTCTTTATTTACAACAGATACAGAAGACACTTTAGATATTAGTACAGATGATATCTATAATATCCTAGGGGACACATCACAAAGAGATGTTCTAAATACAATAAATGAGGATGCATTTAGTTATATGCTAATTAAAACAGAAGATTCAGCTAATACAAAGTCAGTAATTAATAATTTAAACACTATGTTTGAAGAAAATGGCTGGGATCTTATAGCATATGAATGGACTAAAGGAGCTGGAATGTCAGCCCAATTAGCTGATGTGATATCAATAGTTTTCTATGGTATTTTAGCCCTAATAGCTATTGTAGTAGTAATTGTAATAATGAATACATTAGTTGTTTCAATCTCTGAGAGAACGAATGAAATTGGAACGATGAGAGCTCTAGGGGCTAAGAAAAACTATATTAAAAATATGATTAGTTTGGAAACAATTTTCATAACAATCGTATTTGGGATAATAGGAATAATACTTGGAGTTTCAATTCTTGGAATTACAGGGCAAATAGGAATTCAAGCAACAGGAACTTTTACAAAAATATTACTAGGCGGAGATGTTTTTATCCCTAGAATTAGTGGCTCTTCCATATTGTTATCAATTATAAGCATCACAATCGTATCTGTAGTATCAAGCTTATACCCTGTCTCAGTGGCACTTAGAATCTCACCTAGAGAAGCAATGAGCAAGTAGGAGTTACAATGAAATATTTTAAAATAGCAAATAGAAACGTTAAAAGACAAAAAAAGAAAAGTAATATGCTCACCTTTGCAATTGCATTTGGAACCATGGTAATTATCCTTATACAGAGTTTAACATCAGGCTTCACAATTAATATAGAAAAAGGAATTACCTCAGCTTTAGGTGGACATATATATATAAGTGGTGATGAACAATTAGATAGTGGGAAAATAGTAAATAAAATATCAGATGTTGATATACTTCAAGCAGCAATTAATGATGTTGATCCATCACTAATTAAAAGCTACCACAAAAGATCAAATGCTAATGGTAATTTAATTTTCCACAGTCAATCTACTTCAGGATCTGTAGTTGGAATTGATTGGGAAAATGAAGAACAACTTAGAAATGACTTAGTAATTATTGAAGGAACAATAGATGGAATTGACAATCCAGAAAACATAATTTTAAGCGAAGAAGCTTTTGAAGATCTTGGGATTAATATTAGAGATGATATTGTCTTTAGTTTCCAAACAGTTTCTGGACAAGAAAATGTTGCTAGCTACAGTGTAATAGGGGTAGCCCAAAGCAATAGTTTGATAGGAGATTCTTCTAGTTATGTTTCAATTGAAGGATTGAATAGTGTCTTAGGATTAGATGCAAATCAATATCAGACACTCACATTAGAATTAGAAGATGCAAATAACATAGCACAAGTACAGGCTACAATTGAAACTTCTATTGAAGAAAATGGAGGAGTACTCCCTCTCCCAACAGATGAAGAAGATGACTTTATGTCAGCTAGAATGAGCATGTTTGCAACAGATATTAATCAAGAGTGGGAAGGAACTAGATTTACACTATCTAACCTTACTGATTTTACCGAAGCAGCAATTACAGCATTGAATGTGATTAACGCCATAGCCTATGCAATATTCTTTATCATGTTATTAATAACAATGGTTGGTTTAATAAACACCTTTAGATTAATTATGAATGAAAGGGTATTAGAAATTGGAACAATGAGAGCTATGGGAATGCAAAAGAAATCTGTAAAGAAACTATTTAATCTTGAAGGAATTTTAATTGCAGTAAAAGGTGTTCCTCTTGGACTATTTGCTGAACTAGTTATTACACGAATAGCATCATTAATCAAAATAAATCCGGACCAAGGTGCTATATCTCTCATATTAAAAGAAAACCATCTATACTTCCCAATTAATATAGGATTCATCCTATTTGTTGCAGTATTAGTATCACTTATAAGTTTATTTGCCGTTTCAAGACCAGTAAATAGTGCATTGAAAAAATCAGTAGCAGACGAACTACGCTAGGAGACAATAATGAAAAAAATAATAACAATAATATTTATAGCTGCAGTAACTTTTAACTCAGCATTTGCAACAACAATAGAAGAAGGAACTGAAATTTTGAAAATAATAGATTCTCAGTCAAACTTTGAAGGATCAGATTTTAGTGCAACACTTTCAATGATCAGTGAAGATCCAGAAGATGGTATTGAAAAAACTGTAGTTTACCAATTTAGAGATGATGATGATGATAAATTTCTGTTATTAATAAAAGAACCTACAATTAACAAAGGCCAAGGATATTTATTAATTGATGATAACCTTTGGTTCTATGACCCAGATAGTAGAAAATTCTCTCACACTTCAATGAAAGAGCAATTTAATGACTCAGATGCAAATAATTCTGACTTTACCTCTTCTTCATTACTTGAAGATTACAATGTAGTGGCAGTTGAAGAAGGAAAACTAGGTAGTTACGATGTAAATATTCTATCGCTTGAAGCTACAAATAATGAAGTTACTTACCCTTTTCAAGAGATTTATGTCTCTAAACAAGGAACTGTAACACTAAAGAAAGAAGAATTTAGCAAAAGTGGTACATTACTTAGAACTAGTTATTACACAAAATATAAATTAGTTGATGGCAATTATGTTGCAACATATATGATTTTCCAAGACGAATTAATCGAAGGTAAAAAAACTACAATTCAGATTAGTAATATTTCAACAGATGATATTCCTGATTCAGTTTTCACCAAATCTTATATCGAAAGAGTAAATAATTAAGGAAAAGACAATGAAAAAAATATTTAGTTTATTATTAATAGCAACGATTGTATCAACTTCAGCATTTGGTGATGATTTAGACAATCTGTTCAACGACACTGATATTATTGAAGATGAAAGTAGTTTATTTATGGATGATGATCTATTCTCTGACGACAGCCTCTTTGGAAATGACGATTTATTTGAGAGCGAAAATAGTACTTCAAGCTCAAAACTAATCCTATCTGATGACTTATTAAGTGAAGAAGTCTCTATTTCGGGATCATATTCCTTTAATTTTACAACAGGACTGAAATACGATTTTGATGATTCAAGTTCTCTAGATTATTATTCTTCATCTGATATTTCAACAGAATTAATTCTAAGTGCTAGACCAACTACAGATACTAGATTTTATACAAAAGCAACAATTGCATATCCCTTTTTTAATACAGAAGATGATGATAGTACATATGTAGATGAAGAATACAATTTCTTTAGCATAGATGAATTATTCTATGACTTTTTACTCGATGATAGCTACTTTGTAAGAGTTGGAAAACAAACATTAAATATGGGAGTTGGGTATTTCTACAGTCCTGCAAATCTATTAAATATTTCAACCATAGATCCATTAAATGCAGATGATGAACAAGAAGGTCCCCTTGCTATAAAAGTTAACAAACCAATAGGAAATGATAATCTATATGGGTATCTAACCTTCCCTAATACAGAAGATTACGACCCAAGTGAAATAGGATTAGCTGCAAGAATTGAAAAAGTAATTAATAATGGAGAATATACTTTAAGTGGTTATTATAATTATGATCAAAGTAATAATCCAACAAAATTAGCATTTACCTCTTCAACATCACTTTTGACAGATATAGATGTATTTACTGAGGTAGTAGAATCTTACGATGGAAGTGAATTTAATTTTGAAGGAACAGTCGGTATACAAGTATTAAAAGAGATCTCTGAGTTAGTTGATACATCAGTAACATTCTTAGCTCAATACTATTATAATCAAAATGGATCTTCAAACAGTATTACTATTAATAATTTTTCAGTTCCATACGATACTACACATCAATTAGCAGGGTTGTTATCAATATCTCTTCCTAATGATTTAAGCTTTTCACTTCTCTCTGTTAATAATTTATCACAATCTAGTAGTATTAATTCAGCTAATTTTTCATATAGCATGAATGATGATATTTCAATTACCTTAGGTTCGTATTATTATTATGGAATAGATTATATTCAATATGACATTCAACCATATATATCATTTACAATAGGAGAAGGAGACTTCTAATGAGAGCAAAAGTGTTAATTATAGAAGACGAAATTGAACTAGCCCAACTTGAAAGCTTATACCTTAATAAAGAAGGCATTGAAACAAAACATGTTATCTATGCTGAAGAAGGATTAGCCCTATTAAAAGAAAACACTTTTGATCTTGTTCTTCTTGATATTAACCTACCTGGAATCGATGGTTTTGAATTCTTAACTAAATTTAGACAAATTTCCCAAACTCCGGTAATAATTGTTTCAGCTAGAGAAGCTGATGAAGATATTATCATGGGCTTAGGAATCGGTGCAGATGAGTTTGTAATCAAACCCTTTGCACCAAAAGTCTTAGTTGCTAGAGTGAGAGCAATCATTAGAAGAGAAAATGCAAAAAATCAAGAGAATAATGTCTCCTCAATAAAATTTGATGATTTTGAATTAATAGACGATAGCTACTGTTTAAAGAAAGCTGGAAGTATAATCTCTATTCCTATTAAAGAATTTGAAATTTTATCTTTTCTAGTCAAAAATGCCGGAAAAACATATTCAACCCAAGAAATATATGACAAAATTTGGGAACAAGAATATGGAGACATTTCAGCCGTAACTGTTTATATTCAAAGATTAAGAAAAAAAATAGAACAAGATTACCATGAACCTAGATATATAAAAACTGTAAGAGGAAAAGGTTATTATTTTGAAAAGGAACGATTAGATGAGAAAAAACAAAACTAAAAAATGCACATCTAATAATAGTTTTTTTTATCTATTATTACCTCCAATAATCCTTTCATTTTTAATTCTAGTAATAGTCCCTTTAGTAACCTACTCTAGCGACATATTTTCAAATGATCACAATTTCTTTTCAATCCCTGAAATGTTAAATAAAGACGCTTTTGAAGTCTTAGAATCTTTAGATGCAGTAGAAACTGAAGAACAACTTATTTTAAAATTAGATTCAATAACATCAGATAAAAACATTGTATTATTAAAAGACAATCTACCCGTATATAATCTAATAGAAATAGAAAATGCTCCTACAAATACTACAAAGAAACTTATTACTCTCAACGATGGTAGTGAATATACATTATATTTTTCATATGGCCTAGTAACAAAAAGAATGCTATTTATAGGTTTAATATTTAGATATATTTTAATAACTATTTGTATTTTATCCTTTATTGGAATAAATAGAATGAGAAAGCATTTGAAAAAATTAGAAAAAGCAACATCAAATATTGCTTCTGGGGACTATGATACTCCTATAAATATAGAAAAAAAAGACAGCTTTATATTCCTAGATAATTCACTTGAAAATATGAGAATTCAAATTAAAGAAGATAGACATCAACTCGCAAGATTTTTTGCAGGAGTATCACACGATTTAAAAACTCCATTATCTTCAATAATTGGATATACCGAAGCATTAAGGGATGGAATGGCTGAGGATAAAGAAACTCAAACAAAATATTTAAATATTATCCACGATAAAAGTGAAATACTAGTAGAGCGAATTTCCTCATTAATAAATTATATTAGAATAACCGATCAAGGTTTTAAAACTACTTTAAAATCTAGAAAACTATATCCATTTTTAGAAAATTTTTGCAAAGATGTTAAACAAGAATTAGATTTTAAAGAAATAAACTTTGAATCTTATATTAATTTTAATAAAGAATATGAGACACAATTTGATTCAGTTTTATTAACAAGAGCTCTAGAAAATTTAATTGATAACTCTGTTAAATATGGAGATTGTTCTAAACCAATAATCATTAACTCAACACAAGACTATAATGGTTTATCCATTTCAATAATTAATTCAAACAAAATTGACATAACTGGGGACTCTTTAAATCATATATTTGAACCATTTTATCGAGGCGATAATAGTAGAAAAGGTTTAGGTTTTGGATTAGGTCTTGCCACAGTTCAATCTATTGTTGCTAGCCATGGGTGGAAAATAACGGCTAGTGTTGATGAAATAAAAAATACTATATCTTTTACCATTACAATTCCTGTTTATTAAACTATTTCTAAATTTATATAATTTTAAAATAATAGGAAAAATGTAATTTTTAAAAATGACTATAGTCATAGTAAAAAAAATAAACTTATGTAAAAATATATAAAATGATAACAAATAATAATAATACAAAGAAACTAATAAGATTATTTATTGTAATAATCTATATATTATTTTTGATTCCTCTCCAATTCTCACAGAGACCACCTGGAAAATCTTTATTATCTGAAACCATTTTGAAAAGTCTATTATTAGCCATATTTATAATTACAGAGTTAATAGATTTTTATAACAACTATTCAACAAAAAAAACGTTAATGCTGAATATATTCTTTTGCATAAGATTACTAAGTCTTGTACTTATTTTTGCATATGAATACCAAGAAAGTGGTGAGATTGAACCCTTCTATATCAATTTGATACCATTGTTGGCATTTTATACTTCTTTTATAATGTCTTCAAAAAAAAGTATTGTTTTCATAATTTTTCTATGCCTAATAAATATTTTACTTGATAGTTTCAACTTCAGAAAACTTGATATTGAATTTTACTACATGTTTATGATAATTCTCCAAAGAATTTTTATAGTTGTAATTTTTTATCTGTTTTCAAACTTTTGGCAAATTGATAGAAACAATAGCTTGGAAAAAGAAATATTACTTAACCAATTGAACAAATCACAAATTGAACTAAGAAAATATGCTAGTGAAATTGCCAAAACATCTGTATTAGAAGAAAGAACTAGAATTGCTAGAGACATGCACGATAATATTGGTCATTCACTAACGGCCTTACAAATTCAACTTAGAAAAGCACAAGCTTTTTTTGATATCGATTCAAATGAAAGCAAAACCGCTATTAATGCAGCAATTGAAGTGGCAACTTCTAGTCTTCAAGACACAAGAGCTGTGTTAAATGACTTAACACAATCTGATACTAAATTCTCTATGGAAAAGAAAATTAAACCTATAATCTCTACACTAAAACAAAGTGGAATAGAGGTTGAAGAGAGTATAGAAAAAGAAGATAGCAGTTGTAATTATGCAACCCTAATTGCTCTCTTTAGAGTTATCCAAGAAGGGAGCACAAATATTATAAAACACTCTAATGCCAATAAAGTATCAATTAAATTAAACTATACAAAAGAAGAAGCTCACTTAATAATTGAAGACAATGGAATTGGATTTGATAGTGAAAAATATTATGAAACAAAAGATAAAAAGGGACTTGGCTTAGTTGGTTTAGCAGAAAGATTTGAACTAATTAGAGGCAGCTTTAAAATTAATAGTGAGTGTGGTAAAGGAACAATAATAATTGCGACTGCTCCAAAAAATCCTGTAAAAATTATTGGGGAAAACTAGATATGGAAACAATTAAAATAATTATTGCTGATGATCAAACCTTAATTAGAGATGGGCTTGCATCTTTACTTAGTATAAAAAAAGAAGTTGAAATTTTAGCAACTGCAAAAAATGGTGAAGAAGCAGTAAAATTAGCTAAAGAACTTTCACCAGATATTATATTAATGGATATAAGAATGCCAGTTATGGATGGATTAGCTGCATTAAACAAGATTAAAGAAATAAACCCGACTATTAAAATTATAATGCTAACCACATTTGATGATGATGATTATATTATCAAATCTCTCCAAGTGGGTGCTCAAGGGTATCTATTAAAAGATATTCCAATTGATGATTTGCTTAGAGCATTAGAACAAGCTATGAATGGAACTTTTCAAGCAACAAATTCTGTAATTTCTAGATTATCAACACATTTAAGAAATAAAAAGCAGAATGATGAATCCGCTGACATTGAAAATATAAAGCAATGTTTTTTAAATTTATCAGAAAAGGAAAAGAATATATTCAACTTACTAGGAGAAGGAATGACTAACAAAGAAATAGCTAGCTCATTAAATTTAAGTGAAGGGACTATTAAAAATTATATGACAAATATCCTAGCAAGCTTTGAAATGAGAGATAGAACTCAATTAGCTCTACTCTCATACAAAATAAAAATTAATTCAAATTAATATTTTTTTTCTTTGTCTTTTTTCCCATATATCTTAAAATTATAAACCCTATAATAGCTGAAGAGATATCACTAATTGGTTGTGCAAAAGCAATTCCGAACATATTTCTAAATACCATTAAAATAAGAATGATTGGAGTTGCAACTGAAATTGCAGCAACCTTATTAAGGTCTCCAAGTTGCCCTACATAAAAAATATCTACCATATTATAGAATATTATTATTAACATACTAGCTACAGAGGGAATTGTAAGCTTCCTCATTGCAACAAATATAGGAGCTTTCTAAAAATATCTCTATTATCAAGACAAGATAAGTTTTTTTACTTTTCTCAGCACACATATTTAGCTCCAAATTATATTACGTTTGATTATTACAAATCGTTTTTACAAAATTTTTTAAATTAAATAATACTACAATTAAACTAATAAATTGTATTTTATTAATTGCAAAAGAGCATAGAAATAAATAGTGCCTTAATATGAAACCAAAATATATAAACATATTTTTTAGTTGTTTTTTACTCTATTTAACTTTCTTTGCCCAAATATATTGATGGGGTTTTATTTTATATCCCCATCCAGGTGTAAGTCTCTCTTTACTAAAAAAATCAACATAATCTCCTACAAGATTATTTGTATAAAAAGTTTCTTCAAAATCACTAAATGAAAAAATACATAAGAGTTCTTCATCTCGATAGGTTCTTCTAATTATGAAAACTTTAGAATTATGGGAATCCCAAGTGCTAACAAAGGCCTCACTATTAAAACAATTATCAATAGATCTTATTTCACCCATTTTTTTAAGTTCACTAAATATTCTATTTTGATAAGTCCCTTTTTTATTTTTAAGTTTAGTTTTTTCCCAATCGAAATTAGAACGATGAACATTTCTTTGATCTTTGACTTTCAAAGGATCCTTTTTATAAGAATAGTCATTCAATTGACCAATCTCATCCCCACTAGATAATAAGGCAAAACCTTGAAGAGAATAGATAAGAGAATGCATTAATAAATCTCTTTCTATAGCCTTATTCATATCATCCATATTATTATTTTCTAAAGCAGATTCTATTCCACAAAAGCTTGCTGCAGTTCCACAACTTCTAGCGTCTTGAGTGATAGGATCAAAATTATAAAGTTCACCTCGGCTATATGAAAAAGGGAAATTACCACTATAAAAATTATATAAAAACTTTTTATGCTCAATAGGATCTTGACCCATATTGTATTGAGATTCAGCATCAAGAGCCCAACCAATATCATCATGACACCTAATATAATTTACGAAATGACAATGAGATGGTAATGATAAAATACTATTTACTTGCTCAATAAGTAGTTTCGTATCTTGAGAGGCTAAACTATCCCATAAATTTGCCATTAAAGCTGCATTATATAATAAATGACATTCGGGTTTTTCTTCTGTTCCAAAGTAAGCTGCTAGCTCTTTTGGAGCCATTACAACTTCCCCCTTCAACACAATCGCAGGAGCTACAATTTCCATAACTATTCTGATTAATCTTACGATCAAATGGACTTGTTTTAAGTTTCTACAATTTGTACCTAACTGTTTCCAAATATATGGTACTGCATCAAGTCTAAAAATTTCATTACCCAAATTTGCTAAACTTAACATGCTATCGATAATATCAAATAAAACATTAGGATTGGAATAATTTAAATCCCATTGAAAGGGATAAAAAGATGTTAATACCCATTGATCTAGTTCTTCAACATAAGTGAAGTTACCTGGGGCTGTTGAAGGAAAAACATCAGGAACTAATTGGTCATACTGATCAGGAATATCTCTATTTGGATAAAAGAAATACCTATCCATTGCTTCTTGATCCCCCTCTTTTGCTTTAAGTGCCCAAGGATGAGTTGAAGATGTGTGATTTAGAACAAAATCAAGACAAAGACTTATATTTTCTTTTCTTAATGCATTGGATAAACGCTCTAAATCTTTATTAGTTCCAAAACGTGGGTCAATTTCACTAAAGCTATCAACAGCATATCCTCCATCATTTTGATCTATTGGCATTTTTAATATAGGCATTAAATGTAAATATGTTATACCAATTTCTTTTAGATATGGGATCTTTCCAATTATTCCACTTAAGGAACCAGCAAACAAATCGGTATACATAGTAATACCAAGCATATCTTTATCCATATACCAAAGAGGCTTTTCTAGCCTTTTTTTATCTAAATCCTTTAAAGAGACACTACGTTGATTATAACGTGCTAACATTATTTTATCTAACTGACCCAAAAGATTTTGTTCTCCATATAATGAAATTAAAATCTCTTGTATTTCATTTTGATTTTTTCTAAATCTGTTTAAATATTCCATTTTTTCTTCTTAAATTTAAATCTACAATTTATATTGTATTATTCTTTGTTAAAAGATCCTATTTCAATTAAATTACCTTCAGGATCTGAAATGTAGCAAGTTCTTTGGCCCCAAGGTTCAGTAGTTGGTTTTAGGATAGGTTTAGCACCTTTTAATACAACTTCATCAAAAGTTTTATCAACCATCTCATAGTTATCAACCAATAAAGCTATCTCAAAATGACCACTAACACCAGAGGCATAATTAAAATGATATTTTGTCATATCTTCAAAGTCACTTCTTCTGTATAAAAGAAATAAAACCCCATCTTTTTCTAAATAAACATTAGAAGTATTTTCTTCATCTTTTATTTCAAAACCAAGAACATCTCTATAAAAGCGAATCATTGTCGCCATATCATTAACAAAAATTCCAAAACCTTGTAATTTCATTTTAAACTCCTTACCCATTCTTTTGTTCTAATATTATACATCATTTCGTCCACTTATTTGGAAAATAATTAAAATAAAATTAGATATATCATTTTACCTTTTAGCAGTGAGACTTAATATAAATTTATCTTTTTACTCTAAAGCAGTTGCTATATTCGCTTTTAGTTTCAAACATAGACTTCTAATTTGAGAAGCGTCCTCTTTAGAGAAATCTTTTAAAAGAATTTTATCAACAGATTCTACAATATTTTGTATCTTTGGAATCATTAATCTTCCTTTTTCGGTACAATGAAGGCAATAGGCTCTCTTATCTTCTAAATTTCTTTCTTTGAAAATATAACCTTTATCAATTAATCCTTTTATTGATTTAGCGATAGCCGATTTATCTGTTTTTCTAATTGATGCAATACCCTCTTGTGAAATACCATCATGCCAAGCTATTTCATTTAAAATCTGAAATTGCCCATTACCTAGAGAATATTTATCTAAAAATAATGATAAAACCTTATTTTTTTCTCTATAAATATCATCAATCAGTTGATCAATTGGATAAGTTTTCATAAGTTTCTCTCCTTATAGTTGACACATCTACTAAATATTAATAAATTTAATATTAGTTGACATATCTACTAATATTGATAAGATATTCCTTATCTTTTAGTCAACTACTCAACAATGATTTTTTCCAATTAGATGGTAATGAAAAAAATGGATTAAGTCATTTAATTATAAGATAAACTAACATACTATTAGTTAGAACAAAATATTATATTTTGCATAATAAATTTATGCAAAGGATTTAATTTATGAATGCTAAACAATTAAAGTTCACAGGACTTTTTTTAACATTAGTTTCTCTCTCATTTATCGGATGTAGCACTTCAAGCATTCTAGAAGAAGTCACTAACAATACACCTTCAGTTTAATTTGTAGTCACAGATACAATGCAAACTTCTTTTTATGATAATAAAGGAAATACAATTGAAGCTCCAGAAAAAGGTGAATTATACTACGGTCAAGATGCCAATATCAAGGTATTATGCCTTCATATACAGATAATGGGGACGGAACTGTAACAGACAATAATACCGGTTTAATGTGGCAACAAACCCCACCTACAGATAAGATGAGCTATGATGAAGCTGTAGAATATGTAGAAAATTTAGAATTGGGTGGATATACAGACTGGAGACTACCAACTATTAAGGAAGCCTTTTCTATTGCTATGCTAGAAGGTAAATTAAATCCAGACGACACTTCTCTAGCTCTACCTTATATCGATACTGATTACTTTGATTTTTTCTATGACGAAGCTAAATCTTATACAGGGTCATATTGGACAAGTACTGTCTGTAAAATTCCAGCAAATAACGATTATGAAGAAATGGAAAAAAATTATGGTTTCAACTGGGCAGATGGCCACTTAAAATCATATGGAGACGGCTATAATATTGATAGATCTTCAACAGGATTTTCAATTCCAGCTGGAGTTAGAGCTGTTAGAGGTGAAGAAAACGTTTATGGTGTAAATGATTTTGTTGATAATAATGATGGTACTATCACCGATAATGCTACTGGCTTAATGTGGAGTCAACAAGATAGTGGAGCTGTAAATGATGATGGTACTATTAGAAATGAAGATGATGAAAACTTTGGTTATGGTAGAACTTGGGTAGATACTTTAGCATGGGTTGAAAAAATGAATGAGATTGAATATCTCGGTTATAGTGATTGGAGATTACCTAATGTAAAAGAATTACAAAGAATTGTTCAATATGAAAAGACAGAACTACCTGCGACAGATCCAGAATTCTTTGATTTAAGTCGTCCTGGCTGCTTCGTTTGGACTAGTACAACTGCAGGAGATTTCCCTGAAATGGCTGATTACATAGCATTTGGACGTGGCTATGGAATTGATTTAGTAGCAGATACAGAACAACAAAGTGCAATGCCAATGATGGGAGAAAATGATATGCCTCCTATGAAAGATGGAAAACCTATGGGACCACCACCAGAACATATGCAAGCCCCTGATACAGCTTCAAGTAATGCTACAGTTGATGTAACAGCTGATGATTTTGTAGACGTTCATGGTCCTGGATGTATGAGAACTGATTACAAAGATACTAATTATATTGTCACGCAAGCTCCTAAGCTATCTAGAACATTCTGGGAAAAATTATATGGAGAAGACTATCCATATGATTTCGATGAAAATAATACTGTAACTGAATTTGATTTAAGCAATAGCGAAAATGCAGCAGATTATATTGTAATATATAACTATGCATTATTAGTTAGAGATGCTAATTAAGATTTAATAAATATTAAAAAACTGGAAGAGTAATAATTTCTTCCAGTTTTTTTTGATCTATAAATATAATTATTTTATTACAATTGAGTAAAATTATATTGAGTTTTAGAAATATAATATTTCAAATCTTTTATAACATTATTATATCCAAGGTTAGAATTTGACTCACAATAAAGTGTGATATGTGGTTCAGTATTTGATTTTCTTAGTAACCAAAAACCATCTTTAGTACTCACTCTCATACCATCAATATCAATAAAAGATCTAGAATCTTTTTGTAGTTGATCCGAGATTACATTTAAAAATTCTTCTCTTTCTTCCTCATTCATTTTCAATCTTATTTCACCTGAATTAACTATTAGAGGTAATTCATCTATTACAAAATCAAGTTTTTTACCTATTTGTAATAAATAATTTAACAACTTTATTGCTGCAAACATCCCATCATCAAAATAGTTATTTTCTGCATAAAATATATGTCCACTTGTTTCTCCAGCAAACTTTATATTATCACTTATCATCTTTGCTTTTTGATTTGTATGTCCAACCTTCCACATTATAGGCTTTCCACCAAATTGACTTATTGAATCATATAAGGCTTTACTAGCTTTTACTTCACTCATAACTTTTTCACCCGGATTTTCTAGTAAAAAGTTTTTAGCTAATATAATAAGCAATTGATTGCCTTCAACATATCTTCCCTTATTATCAACAAAACCTACCCTGTCCCCATCTCCATCAAAGGAGATTCCAATATCAGCTTTCTCAGCTAGAACCTTCTCTTTTAATAGTTCTAAATTTTCTTCCTTACTTGGATCGGCTTTATGATTTGGGAAAGTTCCATCAGGTTCTTCAAATATTAGAACATTATTTGATGGTAACTTTTCTACAAATTCTTTGATGAAAAATGTTGCAGCACCATTAGCACAATCCCAAACGATCTTTAAATTTTCCATATTTTTGAAATTCATTTTGGAAAGAAGATAATCAATATAGGGTTTTTTAATTTCAAATGTTTCAACTTCTTCAATTCGATTAGTAATATAATTCTCATTTAAAATTAACATATTTAATTTAGAAATATCTTCTTGATGAAATATTCTATCGTTTATAACAAATTTACACCCATTGTAAAAGTGAGGATTATGAGATGCTGTAATCATAACTGCACTATCTGCTTGCAAAATATTTGTAGCAAAATAAAGTGCAGGAGTACTTACAAAATGCTCAAAACAATAAACTTTAATTCCACTATCTAGTAACCCTTGTTTAAATTTTTCAAATAAAGAAAAAGAAGAAACCCTACAATCATAACCTAATACACAATTTTTCTTATTTTCTTCAATCAATATTTTTGAAAAAGCTCTTGCTATGTGATAAAAATCATCATCAAAGAGAGTCTCATTGTAAACACCCCTAATATCACAAGCCTTAAAAATTTCTTTATTTATTTTATACATCATTATTCCTTTTTATTTTTATTGTAAAAGTAGAGCCTAACCCTAATTTACTAGAAACCTCTATCTCCCCCGCTAGTGCATTTACAAATTGTTTTACAATAGAAAGGCCTAAGCCACTTCCAGCAATTTCGCTATTTCGGGATTTTTCAATTCTATAAAATCTGTCAAATATTTTATCTATTTCATCATTACTTATACCTATCCCATGATCTTCTATTGAAAAACTATAAAACTCATTATCTATAGCTTCTCTAATTATTATTGAAGAATCATCTTTAGAGTATTTGATAGCATTATCAAGCAAGTTATTAAAAATCTGTCTATAATATAATTCATTTGATAGTAATACACATTCCATCTTATTTTCTAATTCAAATTGAATGTTTATATTTTTTTCATTAGCTTTTGTAAAAAAAAGAGCTACTTGTTCTTTAATAATCTCAGTAGGATTAAAAAAGGTGTGTTTTACATTTTTAAAAGCTTTATCTATTTTTGATAGCTTTAATAACTCAGAAATGAGCGTCGTTAATTTCTCAACTTCGCTATTAATAGAATCAATACAAAGTTCTCTATCCTCATTATCAATATTTTCATTTTTTAAAGTCTGAGCAAAACCACTTATGATTGTTAAAGGAGTTCTTAATTCGTGGGAAACGTTTGATACAAAATCATTTTTCATATTATCAAGTTCACGAATCTTAGTTACATCTCGTATAAGAAATAATACACCTATAAATTCATAAGGACTATATTTATCTATCATTGGATGTGATTCAATCTCAAGTATTTTGTTATTTATTTCAATATCATTAATTCTTATTTTTTGATCTTCAACTACTTTCTCCCAAATTTCAAAAATTTGCTCTAACCCTTTTGTATTTGCTGGTTCTAATATTTGTCGCTTTGATAAAGATAAAAAGAAGTGAACCTTTTCATTCATCAAAGAGATTTTTCCATCATTATCTATTACTAATATTCCTGTCGGTATATTTGATAAAAAGGAATTTATTTTGGAAAAACGATTTTTATCATTTTCTAAAATTGCATCATATTTAGCTTTATAACTGTTTAAAGTTTCAATCAGTCTTAAAACCTCTTTATTTTCACTATTTAAAGGTAATTTTAAATCGTCATTATTCAAATCGTTATAAATTTGATTTGTTTTTACAAATCTATTTAAATTTAAAATATAAGAATTTATATACATCACAGTAATAAAATAGGTATCGAAAGCTATAATTAAGAATGAAAGTAAAAGAAATAGAACAAATATATTTTTTAATTCTAAATATGATATGAAAGGATATTCAATACTTACAATAATTAAATCGCCCTTATAAAAGCCTTTTTTAGAATAAATTAAAGCTAATTTCTTCCCTATATCTGTTTTGATAAACGAATAAGCAACTCCTTCTGATTTAGCTCCTGTTATATTTGTTGAAAAAAAACTACTTCGAAAAATATCACGAGAACTTTCTAAAACTTGGTAATTTTCATCAACGATTACAATTTCTAAATCTCTTGAACTATTAAAATTATCAATAGCTAATTCAGTTGAATCATACTTTTCAATAAGGGATATCAAATTATTAGTATCAGAATCAGCACGATTTAAAATTTGACTCACAACAATTCTAAAAGAAATAAAATAAAGTGATACAAGTAAAGAAAATACAATTAAAGTTAAAATGATAATTAAGCTAATATTATTCTTGGACTTCAATTTTATATCCAATTCCTCTCAATGTAATTATCTTACAATTACATTCAACACATTCTAATTTTTTTCTCAAATTTCTCATGTGAACATCTAATATTCTCTTATTTTGAAAAACACACTCCGAATAAATTAATTTGGTTAAATCATCTTTCTTAATACCTTGTGAATTTTTAACAAGTTCACATAATATTTTAAATTCGGTTAATGTTAGATCTAATTGCTTGTTATCACAGGATGCACATAATGCATATAAATCAACAATGAGATTTCCTTTCTGTAAAATTTTATTATGATTTTCTATTACTTCAACTTGTCTTAAAGCCGCCTCAATTCGTGATTTAAGCTCCAATAAATCAAATGGTTTAGAAACATAGTCATCCGCACCATTATTTAAACCATCTATCTTATCTTCAACTTGAGTTTTTGCACTTACTAAAATAACAGGAATAGCTTGAGTTATTGGATTTTGCTTAATTTTATTACAGACTTCAATTCCACTCATTTGTGGCATCATTATATCTAAGAGAACAATATCTATTTTCTCATTTTGTATTATATCAAGAGCCTCATAACCATCATAAGCACTTAATACTTCGTACCCAAAACTCTTTAAATTAATGCTAAGCATTTGGACTATAGCTTTTTCATCATCTACTACTAATACCTTTTTCATTAACTACCTCATCACCTTGTTATAAAATATATTACCCCGTATAAGAATACGGGGCAATATAAAAAGGTTATATTAAGATAATTTACCACTTGATAATTGAATTTCTGATTGTTTATCAAATAAAACATATTTTGAGCTTTCAAATGAAATCTTAATTTGCCTTCCGACTTTAAAATCAACATCACCAAATACAACACAGGTTAAAATTATATCGTTAATTTTAACTTTAACTATTGTTTCCATACCTGATGGTAGTGTTGAATAGACTTCTGCATCAAAAGAACCTTCTTCTCCTATTATAATATCTTCTGGTCTAATACCTAATAATAGCTCTTGGTTTTCACTAATTGAAACAACTTTTGAAGTTGGGGTAAATATTAAATTTAATGAAGGATTTGTTAGTTTTACATCATCCACATTTACAATATTACCTATCATTTCAACTATATTAATATTTGGAGATCCTACAAAGTCAGCAACGAAAAAGTTAGCTGGGTTTCTATATACTTCCAATGGTGGTTGGTATTGTTGTAAAAGACCTTCTTTCAACAAACAAATCTTTGTTGATAATGTCATTGCTTCTAATTGGTCATGAGTAACATATACAAAAGTAGACTTAGTTTCTAAATGCAATCTTTTTAACTCAGTTCTCATTTCCATTCTTAACTTAGCATCTAAATTACTTAATGGTTCATCCATAAATAAAATTTTAGGCCCAGTAGATAAAGTTCTTGCAATAGCAACTCTCTGTTGTTGGCCACCTGATAATTCAGATGGATAACGTTCAATATATTCTTCAATCTTTAGCATTTTTACAAGTTCAATTACTCTTTCATGAATTTTCTCTTTATCCCATTTCATATTTTCAAGACCGAATGATATATTTTTATAAACTGTCATATGAGGCCAAAGTGCATAGTTTTGGAATAAGAAACCAACATTTCTTTTATCAGGAGAAATATCAATACCCTTTTGGGAAGAAAATACACAAACATTGTCTATATATATTTCCCCTTCAGTAGGTGTTTCTAAACCTGCAATCATTCTAAGTGTTGTTGTTTTACCACAACCACTAGGTCCTAATAAAGATATAAATTCACCATCGTTAATAGTCATTGTTAAATTATCAACAGCTACTGATTTACCAAATCTTTTTGTTATATTTTCTAATCTAATTTCTGGCATTTCTAATTTCCTCCGATACCTTTATCAATTGAGGCACCTGTCACTCTATTTACAAGTAGATTACTTCCTACTACAAAGAACACTATTAATAGGTTAATTGCATTAGCGTATTGACTCCAACCTTTTTCATTATATTGGAATAACATTGTTGTTAATATTCTTGTTGCTGGAGTTACTAATAAGATAAATAAAGATAACTCTCTCATACATGAAATAAATGGCAACAAATATCCTGAAATGAAACTTGCTTTTTGGATTGGTACAATAATTTTAACCATTCGCTTAATCCAAGGAATACCTTGAATACTAGCAGCTTCTTCAATTTCTCCGCTTAATTGGTGCATAGCTCCAATACTAGCTCTAGATGCAAATGGTAGGTATTTTACAGATCCAACTATTACAAGGAGTGCAAAAGTTCCATACATTGGAGGTATAAAACCTCTTCTTACAGCAAACATTGATAGGTATATAGCACCAAAAGCCATACTAGGCATTAGATAAGGAAAGAATGCTAAATTATTAACAATTGAAGCTAACTTGGTACCTCTTGCTTTTGAAATAGAATATCCTGTTAAGATACCTACAGTTCCAGCAACAAGTGAAACAACAACAGCTAATTTTACACTATTAATTAAACCTAGAAGAATTGAAGGGTTTCTTAAAATACCAGGTTCACCATTTGCTATTTCAGGGGATCCACTTCCAATCCAGAAAATAGATGAGAAATTAGATAATGCATAATTACCGGGTTCTACAATAAATGACTCAACTGCAAATGAAATTAATGGAACGATACAGACTAATAAAGTTGAAATAAGAACTAATAATGAAACAAGCAATCTTCCATTTCTAAGTTTAATTAAAGCAATATTAGATGATTTTCCTGTTATTGTTGTAAAGGTTTTTCTCTTACCAATAATTCTTTGGTTCATAGATAAGATTAATATACCAATAATAATCATTATGAGCGCCATAATATACCCATATCCAGGATTCAAACCATTAAGAGTTCTGTACATCTGAGTTGTTAAAACTTGATATCTTACAGGAGTTCCTAAAAATGCGGGTACTGCAAAAGCACTCATTGCACTTGAGAAAACTAAGAGGAAGGTTGAAAGAAGAGCAGGTAATACAATTGGAATTGTAATCTTTCTCATAATTCTTGCTCTACTAGCTTTCATCAATAAAGCAGCTTCTTCTAAGTTAGCATCCATATTTCTTAAAATTCCACCAATCAAGATATATGCAAAAGGTGCATAGTGAAGTCCTAATACCATAATTATTGGAAATTGACCATATGCAAACCAGTTAGCAGTTTCAACTCCTGTTAATACAGTAAATAAGCCAGGAGCTCCACCTACCAATGGATTCTTGAAAAAGTTTAACCATGCCATAGCTAATGTCCAAGATGGCATTATATATGGGAAGATGAATAATGTTGAAATAACAGATTTATATTTCATATCTGTTCTAGTTATCAACCAAGCTACTGTTCCCCCAATTAAAATAGCTACTAGACAAGTACCTAGGGCAACAATAATTGTATTAAACAATGGTTGATAAAACATTTTCTCACTTATTGATGAAAAAAGAACCTTAGTCCAATGGTAAAGAGTAAATGATCCAACTTTAGAACCTTTAATTCTCATTAATTCAGATTGGTGTACTGTAAATGTATCAATAATAATTGTTATCATCGGTACCACAGTTAAATAAATCAAAATTACAAATAATAAAGTTAAGATTACATTATGGGGCTTTTTGAAATACATTTTTAATCTATTTCTGTAAGTCATTTTTAATCCTTTTTAAAGTTATGGGGTTGTTTAACAACCCCACATATTTTTAATTAATATAAATATTCGTTTAAGAATTCTTCAACTTGGGCTCTGTTTTCGAAACACCAAACTGGATCTTCAGCAACTAAAATATTTTCCCAGTAACTTACAGGGTAATCACCTTCTTGAATTTGAACATTAGGATTAGATGAATAAGTTCCCATATTACTACTCCATGGTGAAAATCCTTCTTCTGTTAATAAGAATTCAATAAATAGTTTAGCAGCAGCTGGATGTTTAGCTTCACTTACCATTAGAGCATATAATGGATAGTAGAAACCATTGAAAGGTTGTGCATTTAAAATTGGTTGTAATGCTAAGTTCTTACTTTCAACATAGCGTAATTTAGAGAATACAAATAGACCAGCATTTTCGCTCTTGTGTTGACCTTTAACACCAACACTTTCTGCTGTTTTAGTATCAGAAGTTGTAACAATTAGATCATTTTCATAAAGAGCTTTAATCCATTCATAACCAGCATTTTCTGTGGTTAGTTCAATATCTTTACCAAAATAATCTTTA
The DNA here is from genome assembly GCA_028532815.1 of Pleomorphochaeta sp. GTDB lineage: Bacteria > Spirochaetota > Spirochaetia > Sphaerochaetales > Sphaerochaetaceae > Pleomorphochaeta. The sequence goes on along the minus strand of JAQQAS010000047.1, from coordinate 95,538 downwards.
TATGCTACTGCAATTTGATCTGCTATTTCAGGTTTTGTAACCATAGTTAAGAAGTTAGCATTTACACTTTCTTGGAAGGGGTTTTTAAATTGGAATTTTCCTCTCCACTCTTCTGTAGTTAATGCCCAAATGTTATCAAATGGTTCTTCGGTTGAATCTTCATTATTGAAAATAAATAATTTATTAATTACTGAAAATACTAGAGGGTCTTGATATTGAGCTGGAATAACATTCTTTAAGCTTTCTGGTACATAAGAATATAAATAACCTAGATTAATTAATTCACCCATAACTCTTCCACCATCTTGAGCGATAACAAAGTCTGCTCCTAATACACCACTAGTAGCTTCTTTTGATATTTTTTCAATTAACTCAAAATCTTTGAGATTTGAAGTTTCAGTTTTAATACCATATTTTGCTTCAAAAGCTTCTGCTGCATTTGCAATTCTACTTGTTGTAGCATATACAACAACTTTACCTTCTTCTTTAGCAGCGGCAACTAACTCATCATGAGTCATTATTTTTTCTTCAACTTTAACAGTTTCTTGAGTTGCTTCTTCTTTGCTTCCACCTGCAAATACTGGAAGTGATAATAAAACAATAGATAAAGCAATGATAAGTGTTTTTTTCATAACAATCTCCTTATGTTAATTTTTCTTAACATAACTAGAATAACGTGATTATTATGCCATGTCAAACAAATATTTTATTTTTTTAACGTTAATTTCAGGGTTTAATGAATTAAATATTACCCATTAATTACTATTCATTGTATTTAAACAATTTACAATAAATAATAACTAAGAGGGTTGATATATAAAAATATAATCTAAATAAGTTAGAAATAAAACTTTAAGATTCTTATGCCTCTTTTTGAATGATGTAATTATTAATTTTTTCATCTATCTTTGAATATGCACCAAAAATAACTATTGAAAAAAAGACAATGATTGATATAAAGATAAAATTAATTAACCTCATTTGAGATGTAATTAAAGGAACTATAATTTCAATAAAAAGACAGGCTAATTCAATAATAAAAGCAATTTTAAACATCGTTTTAATTTTCTGATAGTGTTCAATTTTAGAATCTAGGTCACTATATAATTCAAACCCTTTATAATCATTTACCTTCCTTAAATAGACCCAGCGATACCATCTTGATACAACATGTATATTATTTTCATTCATAAATTCTTTGAAAGATGCATATTCACTTACAGAATTTAAAAAATCTATCTCATAAACGTATTCATCTTCTTCACATTTATCAAAGATATAGAAGCCAAGAATATACTTTTTCAGAGCAAGCCCTTTTCTAGATTGATCATTCAACCATTTAACCTCTTCATCTTTGTCTAAAAAAAATTTGAGCTTAATCATTTAAATCCTCCATAAGTTTTGAACAATTTATTAATTCTTTTAATCTTATTACTTCTCTCTCAAAAGCTTGTCTACCAAGATCTGTAATAATATATTGTTTCTTTTTTCTTGATGATATTTCTTCACTATACAATTCGATCCAGTTTTTCTTCATCAAAGAATTTAAAGCACCATAAAGTGTTCCAGCACCTAAGACCACTCTGTTAGAAGTTAACTTTTCGACTTCTTGTATAATCCCATACCCATGATTGGGATGTCTTAAAGCGAGCAATATGTAAAAAGTTGTCTCCGTTAGAGCTATTTCTTTAATCATTTTTATCTCCATTTAATATTACGTTAAACAATATATCACTTAACGATACATCTGTCAACGTAATAAAAAAAACTCTTGCATATAATACAAGAGATTTACTATAAAATTATAATATTAAATATAATAAAGATCAGGTTCAAAATCCTTATCAAGAGGATAAATTGGTCGTTTTAGTTTCTTATAAGGAAGTCTTTCAAATAATTCATCAGAAGATCCTGTTGTTAATGCCATCATACTTCTTTTAGCAATACTTCGAATTTCAGGCTCTAAATATCCTAATTTTACAACTATAATTTTTCTTTTTTCAACTTCTACACCTAAAGCTCTAATTATATTTGGATCATAACAACCTATATGTTTATCTGATACAATTACATTAACACCTTCAATATCTAACAGTATTAAATTAGTATTTTCAGCATCTTGAAAGTTTTTTACCTTACTTAATAATTTAGCACTTACATTTAAGCTCTCACTTTTAAATCTATCGTACTTAGCTCCAAGTTTTATATTTAAAGCAGTTGAAATAGGTTTATTAATAAATAAATTCACAACTTCTTTATCATAAAAAGATTGATAAATTAAAGAAGGTTTCATTTTTTTTATTTCATCATTTTCTAATATTAATTTAAGAAAGTTTGTAACATCAGAGGAAGATCCTGCAGTAGGATTGTCTCCAGAGTCTGAAATAACAACTGGATATATTCCATTATTAACACTTTCAAGAGATTTTTCTAAAGCATCTTTAGGCATTCTTGTCTCATTATAAAAACAAAAATCTTCTCTCCTATTCCAAAATATATTAGCTAACTCCATGGCCTTATCACGAGCTTTTCTCTCATCAGCTTTAGTTACAACTAGGGAAGTTACACCATTTTCTTTAGTATCGGCCCAAGGGAAACCTAATAAATAAGATAAGGCAAAAATATCATCATTATTTTTTTCTTCTTCTCTAAGATTATCAATTAAACTTTTCATAGGCTCAACTGAAGTTTCACTCTGTTCTCCTGCAACTAAAAAAGGAATATGCACAGCACTCATTGTAGGTTTAACACCTTTTTGTAAAGACTCAATTACAATATTTGCTGCATGGACTCCTGTTTCAAAAGTATCAGTATGAGGAGCACATTTATAACCTACAAAAGCATCACAATACTTAATCATTTTATCAGTTACTGTTGCGTGCATATCTAAAGAAGATACTATTAAAATATCTGGATAAATTTCTCTAATACTTTCTAATATATCACCTTCAGCTTCTCCAATACCTTCAACTCTCATAGAACCATGCAAAGATAAACAAATAGCAGAGAGATTTTTTTCTTCTCTTACCTTTGAAATTAATTCATCTTTTAATTCTAAATAATAATTTTTATCCCAAACACCATTAGGAACAGCTCTAGCTATTAGAGTTGAGACAACTTCAAAATCATTATCTAAAAGAGTTTTAACAATTCCAGAACAAGAATCTTGCCCTATCTCATTAATTAACTGATTTCCTCTCTTAACCCAAATATCATCTTTATTTGTAATAATTGGATTAAAAGTATCAGATTCATGGTGTAATCCACCTACTAATATTTTCTTTTTCATTAATCTTTTTATTCCTCTACTCATCAATACAAATTGGAGAATTCTTAGTATCCCAACCTTTAAGTCTTGATGTAACAGTTGGCAAATTGAATAAATGCTCTAAAACTAATTTACTAGCTCCTTCGCAGATATCTTCTTCATGTGAGCTAGCTATTGCAAAGCTATCGCTCTCATGTTCTATTTGATTGTTAATAACTATATCCATCAATAAAGGTTCCCATTTTATTAAATGGCCACCAATATATATAACTCTTGGATCAATTAGGCTATGAGCAAACCTTAAGTTATTTACAAGTTCAGTTAAAAAGGCCTTTTGTATAGATTCATCATTTTCAATATTTGCTAAATCTTCATTTGATATAGAAAGTTGTTGATTAAAGTCTTTTCCACGATATAACACACTTTTAAATTCACCTGCATGAGATGTATATCCTCGTCTAAGTCTTCCATCAATTACAACTCCCATACCAATTCCAATTGGGGGTACACCTTCTGGAACTTCAGATGTTTTATACATTTGAACTAAAGCATAGATAAAAGTATCACTATCTTGACCTACATGATTGAATGCGGCACAGTTTGCATCATTTTCAAAGAAAATATTATATGGATATTTTTTTGTTAATTCATTGGTGTAATAGTTATTTAGACCTTGAGTCCAACTAAACATTATTTTTTCACCTTTCTGCTCAACTATACCAGCAATTGCTATACAAGCTCCAAGTATTTTATTAGGACATTTTTTTTCAAGTTTTTGTAATACATAATCAACAATAAATTCAAATCTTTTAACACTACCTTTAGGATAAGGAATAATAGCCTCATCATATTCTTGTGTTAAATTATAAATTACATTTCCACTAAAGTCTGTGATATTAGCATTATAATGATCAACCAATAATTCAATTCCAAAAACACAGCCATAATTTGGATTTAATCCAACGAGAGTTCTTCTTCTCCCCATTTTAATACTGGTATCTTCACCTTTTTCTTCAACTAAACCTAATTCGATTAATCTACCAATCGCATAAGTTACAGTTGAAGGTTGAAGGTATAAATCATCAGCAAGTTGTCTTCTTGAAAGAAAACCTTGCCTAAGTTTTTGTAGTATTAAAAAATTATTAGTCTCTTTTTGAAATTTACCATTAGCCATTTATGTTAGTCCTTTTATCGTTTTAACTCTTCTATTATCAGTATTAGTTATAACAAATTCAGCTTGCCTTAGTTCTCCTCCCATAAAAATATGGTTGGGGGTATAAAGCATTTTAGATTGTTGCTCCATAGGTAAATATACATGATATTCTTTAGCTTGTAACTCTTTTTTAATAAATTCAAAATTTCTTTCACTAATTCCACAACCTGGCATAACAATAATATCATCTTTAGCATAAGCAATCATTTTTTTTAATGTAATGAGTCCTTCCATAACTGATGCTTCTAAACCACTTGTTAAAACTCTATCTACTTTTAAATCTATCAATGTTTGAAGCGACTCAAGTGCATTATTACTCATATCAATTGCTCTATGGAAAGTTACCTCTAATGGTCTTGCAGCTTCAATAAGTTTAGCACTTCTTTCACTATCTATAGTTCCATCGGGATTCAATATTCCAAAAACAATGGCATTTGCACCTTCTTCTTTGAAAATCTTTGTATTTTCTAACATAGTTTCAAATTCAAGATCCGAGTAACAAAAATCTCCACCTCGAGGTCTTATCATAACATTCATATCTATTGAAACTTTCTTTCTAGCAGTTCTAAACATTCCTAAAGAAGGAGTTAAACCACCTTCAAAAAGGTCACTACAGAATTCAACTCTATCTGCACCGCCTTCTTGGGCAGCTATAATTGATTCTATATTCTCTAAACATATCTCTATTTTTGGTTTTATCATTCTTTTAAAGCTCCTTCGCCAAAGCCTTCTACCAAGGCATTATGGGCAACTAAGTAAAATATAAACATAGGAATTGTTCCTATAACTAAAGCAGCAAATTGTAAGCCATAATCTTGATTCAATCGACCAGCAAAGGAATTTATTGTAACTGGTAAACTTCTCATATTCTCACCACTAGTTAGGGTGAAAACCATCAAAAATTCATTCCAATTGCCTAAAAAAGTTAATACTGAGATAGTAGCTATTACTGGAGTTGAAACAATTAAAATAATTTTCCAAAAAATTTGTTGATAAGTTGCGCCATCAATGATAGCTGCTTCAATTAAAGCATCTGGAATACCTCTAATATAAGAGGTTGCAATTAGCACTGCCATAGGAAGTCCAAAGGCTACATATGGAAGTATTACTCCTAAATATGTGTTGTAAAGACCTGTATTTGTTTCCATTATAAACAATGGTGTAATAACAGAGTTAACAGTAATTAATAAACCTGTTGTAAACAGTGCAGAATAAACAAATCTACTTTTGTAGGGAAATTTAGTTAATGCAAAACCTGCTTGAAGTGATAATAAAACAACTAATAAGGTAGAAGTAGTACTATAAATAACACTATTTAAAAAGGCAAAATCCATATTACCAAACTCAAAACACTTTTGATAATTAGACAAAGTAAAATCTTTTGGTAACCCTAGAGGATGGAGCATTATTTCACCCATACTTTTAAAAGATGAGTATGTCATCCATATTATTGGAAACAAAGTAATTATTGTAAATAAAATTAAAAATGTATATGAGAAAAAAATTGCATGAAGGGAAATTTTTCTCTCTCTCAAATTGCTTTTCATAAGTTTTCTCCTCTAGTTGTATTTATTACTAATCTTGGCAAAGATTCTTTGACAGAATGTAATCAAACCAACACTTAGAACTACAATAATAATTGATACAGCACTACCATATCCATAATTATTAAATGTAAATGTCTGTTGATAGAGATATAGCGCCATTACATAGGTATAATGAACAGGACCACCCCCTGTCATTGCGAAAACTAAATCAAAGCTTTTTAAACTTCCTGAAATTGCAAGAACTGAGCAAGTATATATAACAGCTGTTAATGCTGGCAATACTATTTTTCTAATAATTGTCCATTCACTAGCCCCATCTATAGTTGCAGCTTCAAATACTGATTTTGGAATTCTTTGTAAATTTGCTAAAAATATGATCATATACAAACTTGTATGTTGCCACAATAATACAAACAAAACAGGAACAATTGCATGTTTTTCATTTTCAAAAATCTTAACAACATAATCTGGATTATCTGTAATTGTTCTTACAAAAGATGTATAAATACCAACAGGTGAAAACACTCTATTCCAAAGTAAAGCCACAACAATTGATGATATAGTAATTGGTAAGAAAATCATCATTTCAAAAAATTGACTTCCACGAACCCATTTTCTAAATAGCAAATAGGCTAAAATTACTCCTAATGGTATCTGTCCTAGAACTGAAATCAACATTATTTTTACATTATTTTTAACTGCTATTTGGAAAATTGGGTCCTTAATTATATTTATATAATTTTCGATTCCAACAAAACCTTTTAACTGGAAATGTCTCCATTTAGTAAAAGATAAACCAAAACTAACCACTACAGGAAAAATTATTATTGCTATATAAATTATAAAAGCTGGCAATAATAAACTTAAATAGCTTAATTTCTTATTTCGATCTGTTATCATTTCTCTCCCCTAGTTAATAATGTCGCTAGTAAAACTAGCGACATGTCAAAATCACCTACTCTCTGTTGGTATCATTTTGAGCAACCCAAGCTTCATATTGAGCAGCTATTTCACTAGGATCACCATTTCCCATCATCATTGCTTGGATATTAGCATTCAATAGAGAAACCCCTTCTCCATTCATAACAGAATCGAATACATAACCCATTTCATGTTCTTCTTGGAATTGAGCATATTTCTTTTGCATAATACCCATTTCAATTTCAGAAAAATCAATATTACATGTTGGAATATCACCATATTGAGCAAAGATTTTTGAACCTTCTTCACCTGTATAGAAAGAGATAAATTTCCAAGCAGCATCAGCTTTTTCAGTGTCTTTTATTGCACTTGCAATACCGAAACCCTCTCCTGTTACTGCAGTTGAAGTATTACTTCTAACCTCCCCTTCAATTGCTGGGAATACATGCATTTCAATATTTTCAGTAAATTCAGTTGGAAGTTGAGAATCCATTCCTCCACTTCTCCAACCAGCATCAATTAAATAGACTGATTTACCTTGATAGAATTCTTGGTCTGCTTCTCCATTACCCATTTGGTTTACACCAGGAGAGAATAAATCTTCTTCACACATTGTTTGAATAATTTCTAAAGTTTTTACAAAAGCTGGATCTGTGAATTTAGCACCATTTTCACCTTTTGCTGCATCCATAAACCATTGTGGGCCACCAGTTCTATCAACTAATAAAGATAGTAACCACGAGTTTACAACCCATTGGTCTTTGTTACCCATTGAAATTGGATAATAACCAGCGGCTCTAATTGTTGGAACTTGAGCAATCATTTCTTCAAATGTTTTTGGATAATCTAAACCTAATTCATCTAAGATAGCTCTGTTGGCAAATACAACATGACAAACAGCAAGCGTTGGTGGAATCATCCATAATTCACCGTTTTCACCTTGAGCTTTAAAAGTTACAGGTTTAAATTGTGATTTAAATTCATCAGTTAAATAGTCTGTATCACTTAAATCTAAAACTAATCCTGGATCTTGGATATAAGCTGTTCTAGCTCCACCATAACAAGTAAAAATATCTGGTATTTTTCTTGATGCAGCCATAGCTTGGAACTTTTGGTGAAATGCTTCGCCTGTTGCATACTCAATATCTAATTTAATATTAGGATATGCTTCTTCAAAGGCTTCTACAACTGCATTATGACCTGCATAAGCTGGGTTTGCTGGGTCAATTTGCATATAACCTGTTAAAGTTATTGTACCGTCATCACTTTTGCTTTCATTTGCACCTGATGCAAAAAAACTAGTAACTGCAATTAAGCTAACCATTACTAAAGCTAAAATTTTTTTCATATACAATCCTCCTAGACTGCTACTTATTTCATTCACTGAATTATATGGATACATACTTATTTCTGTCAATGAAAAAAGTAAAAATATACAAAAAATATGCAAAAAAAGAATATTATCTTAACGTTTGATGAGTAAAAATAGGTAATATTTTGTCATTTTAACAACAAATTACTAGTAAATTGTTTCAAATTAAAAGCAAAAAAAGATATCAATACAAACTTATAATATTTACTTTTAAAAACAATAAATGAAAATTTTTAAATTAATTATAAATATATATGTTTTAAATAATAAAAAATGATATTAAAAATCTTCAATATTTAGCCTTAGCACAGACAACACTCATTGTATCTACATTAAATTCTTCAGCGATTAAATGGCATTTTGTTAGAAGCAGATAATACAAATCATCTCTTGGAGTTTCACTTAAACTTTCAAAATTTCCCTGTCCTTTTGCGATTACTAAATCTACACTATTATATAAATCGACAAGTTCTTTTGAGCATCTGTTGATAACAGTGCCAAGGGATGAATCCCCATTTTCAACAATAGTTGCAACTGAATCCATTTTTACATGAAGAGCATCACTTATAAGAACATCATTTACAGCACTCTCACCCCTAACTACAAAGTATATATTTATGTTTGGATAAAATTTTTTTATAGTTTTTATAAAAAGCTTATCAAATACAATTTCACCGCAATTATCTCCAATGTATAAAATACTAGTGCTTTTACTAATTTTATCTAATAATAGATTAGAGTCATCTACTTTAAATTTGGTATTTTCGATTTCCTCGATTGAAGAAATTAAATCATTAATTGAAAAATTTTTTAAGATGGCAAGATCTAACAAGTTTCCTTCAATTGCTGTAGCTAAAGCCATTTTAAGAGGATTAGCTGATTTATCTATCGCTTTTTCTATCTCAAAGGATAAAGCCATAAACTTTTTATTATAATCTTCTCTTATTTCTTTATAAATGTCTTCACCTTTAAAATACTCAACAATTTGTTTGTAGACATTTCCATATATTTCAGGAGATGTTTTACTATAATCTTGTTTTTCAAGTGAGGATAATACTTTTTTAAGCAAAAGGAATTTCTCTTCCCCTAGATTCTTCATATTTGATATCTGATTTACTTGATTTATTATACAATTAGTACATTCTAGGGCAAATTTCACTTTTCTAACCTCTACTTTATTTTAATGATAAGTTATCTTTACTTTTTAAAAATATATAATATGAAATATCTTTACAACCTAGAGAACAATAGACTCAATTAGATTATTTTTATCTAAAGTAATTAATTAGTTTTATAAAGTAAAAAACAAAGCCTTTATATTACAAATCTAATATGTTTAACTAAATTAATACAACTTAATTTAGTAAAGAGTAAATTATATGAAATAAAAATCATTTATATGTGAAAGTATTCAAAATAGCTTTACAAAAAAATCTTAAATACCTAAAATATGCCCATTGGAGAAAACAATGCGAGTAATAGATTATTTTTCAAAAAATTCGGTGCTGTTTTTAAACAACAATGACAAAAAAGAAATTCTTACTAAAATGGTCAGTGAAGCTGAATCAAAAGGTTTGATTTCTGATAAAAAAGAATTCGAAGATGCCCTCTTCGAAAGAGAATCAATAATGAGTACTGATGTTGGTTGGCAAGTTGCTATACCACATGCAAAGCTTAAAACTATTTCAAAATTCTTTGTTATACCTGCTGTATTAAAAAATGACACCGACTGGAAAGCCGGTAACAATCAAAGTGTTAAATTAGTATTTTTAATTGGTGGTCCGGCTAATGACCAAAAACAATATCTTCAGATCTTATCTAAAGTTTCTTTAGTAGTAAGAAATCCTGAGCGACGAAAAGCCTTATTAGCTGCAACTAGTGCAGAAGAAGTCTTAGCGCAATTTTCAGATTTATAGAAGGTATTAATTAAATGGAAGGTCATGTTTTTCTATATTTAGCAGCAATCTTTTTAGCAGCTTATGCTACAAAAGTTGGTGTTAATAAAATCAAGGTCCCCGAGGTAACAGGTTTTGTTTTACTAGGGGTTATTCTTGGTGTTTCAGTTGTTAATTTATTAACACCTGAAATTCTAAACAAATTTAGTCCAATATCTACAATAGCATTAGGTATGATTGCCTTTACTATCGGTATTGAATTAAAAGTCGATGTCATTAAAAGCTTAGGTAAAAGTATATTTTCAATAGTATTATTTGAAAGTCTTGGTACTTTTGTAGTCGTATTCTTAATTCTAAGATATTTATACCATGCAGAATTAAATACAGCCCTACTTCTTGGAGCAGTAGCTAGTGCAACAGCTCCTGCTGCAACAGTTGCAGTTATTAAGCAATATAAAGCAAAAGGCCCTCTAACCTCTACTATATTAGCTGTTGTAGGCTTAGACGATGCTGCAGCTTTAATCATTTATGTATTTGTTGAAGGCTTTGTAAGTTCTAGATTACTAGGAACACACGTTGCTGTACCTACTATGTTACTTAGTGCTTTAATTGCAATACTTGAAGCCTTTGGAATAGGTATAGTGTCAGCTATTCTTTATGTACTAATCTTAAAAAAGGTTAAGAATAATGAGCAAATAATGCTATTATTAGTAGCTTTTCTACTAGGTTTAATCGGTATTTCTGAATACTTAGGGGTTTCTGAACTTCTTGCAACCATGGCATTTGGAGCTGTTATTGTTAACACTTCTCCGGTTCTTAGTAAGAAAAGTTCAAACATTGTTACAAGTTTATCCCCAATCTTTATTACTGCCTTCTTTATTTTAGGTGGTGCTAATTTAAATATTTCATTAATTAAGCAAATTGGAGTACTTGGATTATTCTACTTCTTTGCAAGAAGTATTGGTAAAACCGGTGGTGCCTCTATTGGTGCAAGAATTGGAAAAGCTCCGAAAGCTGTAAAAAGTTTTGTTGGATTTGCTCTTCTTCCCCAAGTTGGAGTTGCACTAGCACTCGCTTTAGCTATAAATAAAGAATTCACATTACCAAAATATGGTAGTGCAGGCGCTACAATGGCTACAATTGTAATTAACGTATTATTATTTACTACTATTATTACAGAAATTGTAGGACCATTACTAACACGTTTTGCCCTCAAAAAAGCCGGCGAAGTTCAAGTATCCACAAGCGATTAAAAGGAGATTTAGGATATGAATTTATTAATTATTTCATTATTAGATTTGGATTATAAAGAAGATGTTTTACTAGCACTTCAAAGTGCTGGTATTCAAACTGCATCAGTTTGGGATGCCCAAAACTTAAATCGTAGTTTAGAAAGTGAATTTAGTGTATTTAGTGGATTTTTTAGTGGTGGAGATCCTCACAAAGACGAAAAGTTAATTATTTTCTCTCATATTAAAGATAAAAGCGAAGCTAAAGAATTTATTTCTAACCTAGAAGCTGGTGGGGTACCTTTAACAAAAGATGATATATTAAATATGTATGTTGTTCCTGCCTCTCTAGTATTCAGCCAAGAAACAGGTTTAATTGAATAAACTAAATTTCAATAAGAATAAAACTCTTAAGTTACTCTTTAGATGAGCCTAAACTTAAGAGTTTTTTTTAATTAACCTCATAATTTTGCCAAATTCTTTTTTTTTAAATTATTTTAACAATCTATATTGACAAAAACCTCTAAAATATGGCATTGTATGCCTCGTTGAGCCGCTTAGTTATTTGACTTTAGGCTTCATGGTGGATGTAGTTCAATGGTAGAGCGCTAGATTGTGGTTCTGGTTGTTGCGGGTTCAAGTCCCGTCATCCACCCTTTAATTAATCGTAGTTTTAATAACTACGATTTTTTTATTTCTACGGATTAATAATAAAAAAACAACGTATTAATTAACATTTATAATTTAAATTTATTTAAATGTCTTGTAATACTTGTTACAAGCCTTCTAAAACTAATTAGAAAGAATTAATTGTCAAAATCTGTTCATATGAAGCAAATATAAACTGAGGGATAATTTTTTTCATTTATATAAAACTCTATAAAAATTGTTCTTATAATCATAATAAATACAAAACTAAATTAAACAACCCCCCGAACATATTGGGTGCTTCCGACAGGAGCCTTTCTAATCCTTTTTTACTAAATATTAATTAAAATTAGTAATTATCCACTTTATGGATCTTAAACTTTTCTTACTCAATTTAACATATTCCATATCTAATATTTGCATTTTTTAAATGCACAAATACAATTATTTGATTTAGGAATATATAGAAAAAATGTAAACATTTGAATTACCACAACATTTAATTATTTACTATATAGCAAATTAAATGAAAACATTAAAATACTTTAATAATGTCTCATTTTTGTCTCTAAATTATTTATAAACAATAGCACAAAAATCTTTTTTTTATTTATTGACACTTATCCTAAAATGTGATAGTTTCACTCTTGTCGTTAAGTTAGAATTGATTTGCAACGATTAAGAAAGTTGATATTCTGGCGTTCGTAGCTCAGCTGGATAGAGCGTCGGACTTCGAATCCGCAGGTCGAAGGTTCGAATCCTTCCGAGCGCAATACTTGATGTATGTATGGGCCGCTAGCTCAGCTGGTAGAGCAACAGACTCTTAATCTGTGGGTCAAAGGTTCGAACCCTTTGCGGCTCAAGAAATTGATATATGCGAGAGTGGTGAAATTGGCAGACACGCTAGATTTAGGTTCTAGTGCCGTAAGGTGTGGGGGTTCAAGTCCCCCCTCTCGCACTACAAATTGCCTAGTGCAATTATATAATTATTTGCGAAAGTAGCTCAGTGGTAGAGCTCCACCTTGCCAAGGTGGATGTCGCGGGTTCAAGTCCCGTCTTTCGCTCTAAAGCAACTCTTTAAGAGTTGCTTTTTTTATACCTATAAATCATACTATTAAACAACAATATCAAAATATAAATAAATTAAAGATTGATTATGAACAAAGAAAAAATGGACATTAAAATTTTAAATTGGCTGAAAGAAGAACAAAAACCTATTATAGGTTGGGATTTTTCTTATCTAAAAGGAAGGATGGAAACTATCCCCACTTCTTGGGATTACAAAAAAATAATTGAACATTATTTAACATCTGAAATGGAATTATTAGATATGGGAACTGGGGGTGGGGAATTTCTACTAACATTAGATCATCCATATGATAAAACTTACATAACAGAAGGATATGTGCCAAATTATGAATTATGTATAAATAAATTAAATCCCTTAGGAATATGTGTTAAATTTATTGAAGAGGATACAACTATTCCCTATCCTGATCAAAAATTTGACACTATCATTAACCGGCATGAAGCATTCTCTATTAAAGAGGTTAAAAGAATACTAAAACCCAATGGAATTTTTATTACCCAACAAGTGGGCGGATTAAACGATTATTCTTTTTCAAAATTAATAAATCCAAATTATGTTCCTCCTTATTTGGATAACAACTTAAATACTATAAGTAAAGAACTCAAAAAAAATGAATTTAGAATTTTACTAGCAAAAGAAGAATTTAATCCAATTAAATTTTTTGATACTGAAGCTTTTATATATTTTGCAAAGATAATTGAATGGGAATTCCCAAATTTTTCAGTAAAGAAAAATATTAAAGAATTAAAAAAAATAGAAAAACTTATTAATACAACAGGATATATTTGTGCTAATGAACATAGATTTCTCATAGTTGCTCAAAAAAAATAAAACTCAAATAAAGTTAACACTTAAGTTATTGAAATCATATTTTTAAAAGTTTAAGCTAAGAGAAATAAATGATGTTAATAATAAGGATTTTTTAAATGCTTCCACCCCTACTTATCGGTCAAATACTTGCAATTATTGCAGCGCTTACATACGCAGAAAATTCAATAATTTATTCTTACCTTGGAAAAGAAGTTTCAACTAGAGCTACAGTCCATGTAAGACTTTGGATAGCTGTTCCAGTTATAGTATTAATGGCCTTAATTGGAGAAGGGAATTTCCTTTTTCAGGCTAGCTTATCAAATTGGATAATATTATTAATATCGGGTGTTCTAGGATATTTTTTCTGTGATTCATTTTCGTTTTGGGCTTTTACAAATATCGGACCTAGAGAAGCTATGGTCATTATGACACTAAATCCAATATTTAATAGTGTATTATCATATTTTTTCTTTAGAGAAATATTAACAATAATACAAATGTTTTCGATATTAATAACACTTTCAGGAATTATTATTTTAATACTAAATCAAGAAAAAGAAATTGATGTAATTAAGAAGAAAAATAAAACAAAAGGTGCAATCTTTGCACTTCTTGCAGCAATTTTCCAAGCTTCATCAAATATCTTAGCAAAAACTGCCCTAACAGATCTTGGACCAATTAGTACAAATGCAATAAGAATGATTGGTGGATTAATAGCTGCTGCAATATTTGCCCTATTTTTTAGAAAAGAGTTTAAAAAAGATTTTACTTCTTTTAAGGATAAAAAACACTTTTCACTACTTTTAATTGCAACAATAAGTGGGCCTGTAATTGGGATGTCTCTCTTACTAACATCTTTTAATTATGCTCCTGTTGGACTAGTAACAGCTCTAGTTCAAATAAGTCCAATATTTATATTAATCTATGAACTAATTTTTATTAAAAAACATGTGAAATTATTAGAAATAGGTGGAACAATTATATCTGTTATAGGCGTTGCAATGATGTTTTTATAAAGTTAACTTCTTTAAATTCTAAGTTAAAAATAAAGAAAAAACTTCCTATTATTTCTTAAAAAAATCCTTAAAAAATAATAAAAAATAACATTAAAAAAAAAGTGAAAAAATTCATCAAAATGGATAAAAAAAAACATTGCTTTTTTTCAATTTCAAGACTATATTGCAAGCATCTAGAGTTGAGGTAGCTTAAGCACTTGTTGTGAGTGCCTCCTACCTATAAAGGCTCTTACTTCAAAGAAGGTTAAATGTTATGGAATGTAGCATAAATACTCTTCAGGGCACATCTAGCCCCCACAATTCAGAACAAGAAAAAAAATTAAATGATTTAGATTCTGAGTATCCCGCACTATCCCTTCAAAACAATCTTGAAGGAGATAAAACAAAATTCTTTCGAGAACATTTTTATCAAACGGTAAGTGATGAAAAATGGAACGATTGGAAATGGCAAATAGCTAATAGAATTTCCACTTATGAAGAAATTTCTAAATTCCTAGATTTAAAAGTCGAAGAAAAAAAAGCTATGGAAAAACAAGGCACACACTGCCCTTTTGCTATAACACCATATTATTTAAGCTTAATTGATTTAGAAGATCAAAATTCTGCTTTAAGAAAAACTATGATTCCAACAACAAACGAGTTAATAGTAAGCAAAGGAGAAAGTGAAGACCCACTTTGGGAAGAGCACACATCTCCTGTAGAAAGCATTGTCCACAGATATCCTGATAGAGTATTGTTTTTAACAACAGCATTTTGTTCTTGTTATTGTAGATACTGTACAAGATCACATATGGTAGATGGCCATACTCAATCATTAAAACAACATTGGCAAACAGGAATTGATTATATTAAAAACCATCAAGAAGTCAGAGATGTAATTATCTCAGGAGGAGATCCCCTAACCTTAAGTGATGACGATATTGAATTTTTATTAGATAGTTTATTTAGTATAGAACACATAGAAATGGTTAGAATTGGGACTAAAGTGCCAATGGTACTACCTCAAAGAATAACACCTAATTTACTTAGAATTTTCAGATCTCATAAACCTCTATATCTAAGTGTTCACTGCACACACCCTGATGAGATAACAGTTGAATCAAGCAGAGCTATAAATGCTATAGCAGATAGCGGTGTTGTAATGGGATCTCAAACAGTATTGCTTAAAGGTGTAAATGATGATTCAACAATTATGGGAAATCTCATGCACAAATTATTAAAAGTCAGAATTAAACCTTATTATTTATTTCAATGTGATCCAATTATTGGATCTAAACACTTTAGAACAACGGTTTCTAAAGGACAAGATATTATACATAGTTTAAGAGGATTTACCAGTGGCTATGCTGTACCTCAATATGTAATTGATGCACCAAGAGGTGGAGGTAAAATACCAATTTTGCCAAACTACTACAAGGGAAGAGATAAAGACAATCTTTATTTATACAACTTCCAAGGAAAAGAATATTCATATCCTGATATTAAGGAAAAATTTTAATGAAAAAAATAATTGGCCTAACATATGATCTAAAAGATGATTATATAAAAAAAGGATATGATAGTGAAACTGTTGCAGAACTTGATAGCATTGAAACAATCAATGCTATCGATGAAGCCTTACAAAACTATGGATATCAAACAATAAGAATTGGAAATATTTTCAACCTAGTTAAATTCTTAAACTCAGGTAAAAAAGTAGATTTAGTATTTAATATTTGCGAGGGATTAAATGGCCCCTCAAGAGAAGCTCAAGTACCAAGTCTCTTAGAAGCTTATTCAATTGATTGTGTATTCTCCTCAGCTTTGGTTTTAACAATAACATTAAATAAATCTATTGCAAAAACTATAGTTAAATCTAAAGGAGTTTTAACACCTAAATTTACAGTTATAAATACTGAAGAAGACATAGAAAATGTAAATCTAAACTATCCTCTTTTTGTTAAACCTCTTTATGGAGGAACAGGAATTGGTATTAGCAATAAATCAATAGTTAATAATTACAAACAATTACAAAGAGAAGTAGAAAGACAATTAAATTTATATAACCAACCAATTCTTGTTGAAACCTTTTTATCTGGAAGAGAATTTACTGTAGGTATTATTGGAGAAGGCATTTCTTCTAAAGCAATAGGTTCTATGGAAATATTAATAGATAAAAAATGTGATGATGGAATATATTCTTATAAAAGTAAAAGTGAATATTTAAACTATGTTAAATATAGATTAGTTGATGAAAAAATAAGAAAAAATGTTGAAGAAGTTGCTCTATCTTCTTGGATAGCCTTAGGTTGTAGGGATGGAGGAAGAGTAGATTTAAAAATGGATGATAAAGGTAATGTTTATTTTCTTGAAGTTAACCCCCTAGCTGGCTTGCATCCAATAGATTCAGATCTACCAATTCTTTGTTCACTCAACAATATAAGTTACCAAAATTTAATTGAATCAATTATGGATGAAGCTACTTTGCGTCTTTCAAATAGATTTATCAATAACAAAAGGATTGTATGAAAATCTTAATCTTTGTTGACAAACTATCTTCAAATCCTACAAAGGATGAGAGAGATACATTAGAAGAAGCTGAAAATGTTAATATAGCTCTAATTAAATTAGGGCACAATGTTTTAACTAAAACATTTTCACTTAATTTAGAAGAGAATCTAAATATTATAAAAAAAATAAACCCTGATTTAATTTTCAATCTTGTAGAAACTCTAGAAGGAAGTGATACACTTCATCTAGCCCCACTTCTTTTTGAAAAGTATAAAATAAAATATACAGGTGGAAATAGTAAGGCACTCTTTTTAACAGGAGATAAAGTATATACAAAGCTATTATTAAATAAACTTAAAATTAAAACACCTAAATACTATCATACAGATATAAAATCTATAGATCCTAGTTTAATCAATAGAACTGTAATTGTTAAAAAAAGATGTGAGGAAGCATCTTGTGGTATTGATGATAATTCAGTTACTAAATTTGAAACACAAAAGGACATATCCACTTTTATCAATAACGATAAAGATATGTTTGTTGAAGAGTTCATTGATGGGAAGGAATTTAGTGTATCAGTATTAAATATTAATTCAAAGCCAACTACTCTCCCGATTGCAAGAATGGATTTTATTGATTTTTCAGATAATAAACCTAAGATATTAAATTATAAATCAAAATGGGATGAAGCATCCTTTGAATATCAACATACAAAAAGAAGTTTTGATTTAACACCTGAAAGCTCAACCCTTGTAAAAAAACTGGAAGATATTAGCAAAAAATGTTTTAAAAAATTAGGTTCCAAAGGATATTTAAGAGTAGATTTCCGTGTTGATAAAAATGATATTCCTTATGTCTTAGAGATTAATATGAATCCTTGCATAAATATTGATAGCGGATTTGTTGCTGCAGCTAATCAAAGAGGTATTAACTTCGATAATTTAATAAAATATATAATAAAAGAGGAAAGAGATGAGTGATTACAGTTTCAGATATGAACCCACATATTCTGATTTAATTAGTGTAAATAACATACTGTGTGATACAGAATTTTTTAGCGAAAGTGAGATAGAGTTAGCAATTTCACTTCTACAAGAAAAATTAGAAGATATTCTTGAAAGTAGCTATGAATTTGTATTTATTGAAAAAGATAATACCCTTATAGGTTATTCTTGTTACGGATTTATACAAGGAACAAGTAGCAGTTACGATCTCTATTGGATAGCAGTTGATCCAATATTTGAAAGAGAAGGTTATGGCACTCAACTTTTAAAAAAAACAGAAAGTTTAATTAGGAGTAAAAGAGGTAAAAATATCTATATAGAAACATCTTCTACCTCCCTTTATGAACCTACTAGATTGTTTTATGAAAAAAATGGTTATAAAAAAGAAGCCTTGATTAAGGATTATTATGATTTTAATGATGATAAATTAATCTATTCAAAAAAGATTTAGTTTTAAAAACAAAATAAGAGAAAATACAAATCATTAAAAATTTAATTTAAAAATAACAATATCTTTAATTTTGATGTGTTAAATTATTAATATAAATACCCTACTATATTTATAATTGATTAAGAAACGCATTGAAGTTAAAGATTTCTTTTTTAAAATAGCAAATTTTAATTAAACTTTAACAATAATTAACATCATATTATTAACAAATAAACATTTATAATATTTTCACTAACCAATTTTAAAGCAATTAATACTTTCCTAACTTAATCATAATAATAAGTAAACAAGAGTAATTTATAAATCAAATATAACTTAAATTATAGGAGATTTATAATATGAAAAAGATTGTTATAGCATTATTAATGCTTTCTTTAAGCTTTACGGCAATATTTGCTCAAGGTTCTAGTGAGACTACTAAATCCACAGTTCAAGAAAATACACCAATTGAAATAACATTTTGGCACATTTTCGGAGATGCAAGAGGACAATGGATTGAAGACAGAGTTCAAGAATTTAATAACATGCAAGATAAGTATCATGTAACACAAGAAAATAAAGGCAGTTACAGAGACACCCTTCAAGCTTCTCTTTTAGCTTATAGACAAGGATCTGCTCCAACTTTAGTTCATATTGCAGAAGCTGGATCTCAAGTTGCCTATGATTCAGGGATCTTTAAACCAATAAGTGAAATAGGAGCTTTTGATACATCTGATTATATTGAACCTGTTTTAAATTACTACACAATCAACGGCAAAGTAAACTCAATTCCTTTTAACAGTTCTTCTCCAGTTTTATATATCAATACAGATATGTTAGTTCAAGCAGGATATGATAGAGATTGGACTCCAAATACATTTAGTGATGTAATTGAATCTTTAGAAAAAGCTCAAGCTGCAGGAATTACTGATGCAAAATATACTGATGGAATACACGCTTGGTTCTTCGAAGAATTAGTAGCAGAACAAGGTGGCTATATGTATAACAACGGTAATGGTCGTGATAGCAGAGCTACAGAAGCTCTTTTAGGTGGAGAAGCTGGATTAAGAGTAGCTCAGTTCTACAAAGATTTATCAGATAAAGGACTATTAGCTTGGACTGGTAAAGTAGAAGACTGGGGTGGATCTGACAACATCTTCACAAATGAAAAAGCTATGTACCATATGACTTCAACAGGTGATATTAATGTAATCAGTGAAGGTGCTAAAGGTAAATTTGATTTAAATGTAGGAATGCTTCCAATTGCTAGTGGAACAAAGAGAAACGGTACTGTAATTGGTGGTGGTTCAATTTGGTTAACAAAAGGTCACACTCAAGAAGAAATGGAAGGTGCTAGAGACTTTATCTTATACATGACAAACACAGATAACATGGTATCATGGCATAAATTATCAGGTTACTACCCTGTAAGAAAATCTTCAGTAGAAAAATTAGATAGCGAAGGCTGGTTTGGTTCTGACTCTCTACAAACAGTTGCTTTTAATCAATTGTTAGATACAATTCCAAACAAAGCTACAGCTGGTGCTCTAGGTGGAACAGTATATGATCATAGAACATATATTGAAGAAGCTTTAGTTAAAATTATTAATGGAGAAGACGTTGAAACTGCAATGAATGAAGCAATAGTTCTAACTAATGCAAAAATCAAAGAATACAATGCAAACTTCTAAATAAACTAATAATCAACACTCAGGTGAATTATTTAATAATTTGCCTGATTGTTTTTTATATAAGGAACAAAAATGAATCAAAATAAAAATGCAATATTTAAGGCTAAGGTAATTCCTTACCTTTATTTATTACCTACATCTTTAGTACTAATTATATTTATATATTATCCGGCATTAAAAACTTTTGTATTAGCATTTTATAGAAGCAATTTTATATTAGGAACAAGAAAATTTATTGGATTAGAGAATTTTAAAAATCTTTTTACTGGTGCCCTAGCCCCAGGCTTTATACAAACGTGTTTTCAAACCTTAGCATTTGCTTTTTTTGTTGTAATACTAGGATTAAGCATTTCAATGCTTCTTGCTGTTTTAACAAGTGAAAAAATAAAAGGTGCAAAATATTATCGCCTTCTTTTAATTTGGCCCTTTGCCCTATCTCCCGCAGTAGCCTCAACAGTTTTTTCATTCCTATTTAATCCAGAAGTCGGTCTTGTAAATACAATTTTACAAGCAGTATTTAATATAAAGCCAGGTTGGCTTACAAACCCGTATCTAGCTTTCTTCGTTGCAGTATTTGCAGCAGTATGGAAAAACCTAGGTTATAACATAGTATTTTACATAGCAGCTTTTCAAAATATATCAAAAGACCCACTTGAAGCAGCAGAGATTGATGGAGCATCAAGATTTTCTAAATTTATCCACATTATCTTCCCACTCTTAAGTCCAACATCTTTTTTCTTATTATTTACAAATATCACATACAGTCTATTTGATTCATTTGCAATTATAGATGTATTAACCAAAGGTGGACCTATGGGCCAACCACCATTTATGGATAACGTTGGAATGACAACAACATTAATGTATAAAATATTTTTAGATGGGTTTGGAGGCTCTTCAAATATGGGATTTGCTGCAGCTGAAACATTTATATTAATGATTATTGTAATGATAATTACAATGTTCCAATTTGGAATTGTGGGAAAGAAGGTAAATTATGATGTTTAATAAAAATAAAATCAAAAAACAAAAAGATCCAATTTGGATTCATATAATTTTAATTATTTCAGTATTTTTAGTGTGCTTTCCTTTAGTATTTACAATAATTAAAAGTACACAATCATTAGTTGAAGTAACAACGCCTTCTCTAAAAATTGGAACTTCGTTTTTTTCAAATATAAAACATATTTGGATTGATTATCATATGCACACCTATATGTTAAACTCCCTCTCATATGCCTTTATAATAACCCTGGGCAAAGTAGTTTTATCATTATTTGCAGCAAATGCTTTAGTATTTTATCAATTTAGATTTAAGAAATTCATTTTTGCATTTATTATCATAACACTAATGTTTCCAATTGAAATCCTTATACTAGGATTATTTGAAGTTGTAAGTAATGCCCCAGCTTCTAGTTTCAGTGAATTCATTCTTTGGATTTTAAATCCTATGGAATTATTATTTGCACCTACTAAATATGGATTTGGAATAGGTGATACAAAAATTGCAATAATAATACCTTTTTTAGCTTCAGCTACAGGAGTCTTTTTGTTTAGACAACAATTCCTTTCAATTCCTATAAGTATTTGTGACGCAGCTAAAATGGATGGTGTAAATTCTTTCCAATTTTTATTTAGAATATTAGTTCCTATGAGCATCCACACAATCGGAGCTCTTACACTAATTCAATTTGTATATATTTGGGATCAATATATTTGGCCAAGAATAATAATCCAGCACGATAGTGCTCAAGTAATTCAAGTTGGACTAAATGCAATCCAAAGTGCTGGAGATTCAATTCAATGGAATTTGGTAATGGCTGGAGCTTTTGTTACAATAATTCCCCCATTAGTAATATTTGCACTTTTATACAATTCTTTTATGAAAGGATATGCCCTATCCTCTAATAAATAAATATATAAAAACTTTTTGAATAAGATCTATTTTTAATATCAAACATATTAAAGATAGGTTTTTATGTGTTTTATTGAGGTTTACCTTTTTAATTTATTTATTACACTTATTTTAAATATGTTTATATTGACACTTTATTAATTAATCGTCAAAATAAATACATAACCAATTTATTATTAAATTAAGGATAAAAGATGGCAGATATTGTAGATATTATAAAAAAATTTAAGAAAAAGACATTTTCAATTATAGATCCCCTACCTACACAAAAATTATTTGAAAATCTTTATTCAATAAAGGATGGAGATTCAAATTATTTTATTTACAACAAAGATAATATCTCAATAGCTATTGATAGTGGTTATAAAAACAGTGAAACAAGAAAAGACTCTTTTCAAGAAATTGGTATAAGTGAAGATTCTATTTCTGTAATTTTTTTAACGCACCTAGACAGTGATCACGCTGGATGTCTTTATGAGAAAAATTCTAGTTTTCCTAATGCAAAAATATATCTGAATGAAAAAGAGAAGTCACATATAACAAAAGAGAAAGAAAGACTAAAAGTTTGTTCAATCAAGGTCCATCATAAGCTACAAATTGAAACACCTGTTACATATTTTAACTCTGATAAAGTTTTCAATATTGAAAATATAAAAATTGAACCAGTTCTTACACCTGGCCATACTTTAGGCCATACGTGTTTCTTAATTGATAATAAATATCTCTTTGTTGGTGATAGTCTCATTTTAAAAAATGGTTTTGGATATAGGTTTTTTGATTTATTAGGATTTGATAATAAGCAAAACTCTAAATCTCTTCAAAAATTAAAGGAATTTGCTTTACAAAAACAGTGTAAATATATAATTACATCGCATACAGGAATTACCAATGATATTGAAAAAGCTTTTAAATTTTGTAATAAGAAACTTTCTTAAAAACAAAAAATTATTCACAAAGTAATATATACAAACTTTCTTAATTTAAATTGTACAAACTAAGCTAACAATCATTCTTTTAGCTTTAAGTTAAATATGTTATTCTCTTTTGTAAGAGGTAATTTTATGAAAAATTTAATCACTAATGAACAATTAAAAAAATTTCAAGAAAACTTTAATTCTTGTGATAAAAACCTTGTAGCTCAAAATGCTGTTGTTAATAATGGCATTATAAAAAGTGCAAGAACTATGAAAAGTACTGTTACAAATACTCATCAATACTCAATAGAAATAAAAACTGGCGATATTACCAATCAAAAATTATCAGGTAGATGTTGGATGTTTGCAGCACTTAATGTAATGAGATTAGAAATTATGGATAAACTCAATCTTGAAACTTTTGAACTATCTCAAGCCTACCCATTCTTTTGGGACAAACTAGAAAAATCAAATCACTTTTTAGAAAATATCATTGATACAATCGATTTACCATTAGATTCAAGAGAAGTAGCTTTCTTACTCACAGATCCTTTAGGTGATGGTGGACAGTGGGATATGTTCGCCTCCTTAATTGATAAATATGGTGTTGTTCCTAAGACTTCTATGCCAGAAAGCTTTAGTTCTTCACAATCCAAATATATGGATAATTTATTAACAAAGAAATTAAGAGAATTTGCTGTTTTAATTAGAGAAAAATCTAAAGAAACAAACGATATTTGTTTATTAAGATCTCTTAAAGAGGAAATGCTAGACTCAATTTATAGAATTTTAGCCATTTGCTTAGGAGAACCACCTAAAACAGTAAAACTTGAAATAAAAGATAAAGATGATAAATTTGTTAGAATTAATGATATAACTCCTCAAGAATTCTATTCTAAATATGTCGATATGGATATGAGTGAGTACGTTAGTCTTATCAACGCTCCAACAAGTGATAAACCTTATTACAACACCTACACAGTTAAATATCTTGGTAACGTTCAAGGTGGAAATCCTGTAAAATATTTAAACTTACCTATTGATGAATTAAAACAAGCAGCAATAAAACAAATGAAAGATGGCAAAGCTGTATGGTTTGGATCAGATGTTGGCCAATCTAGTGATAAAGAAACAGGAATTATGGCCTTAGATATTTATGACTTTAATAATCTATTTAGCACAACCTTCCCCATGACAAAAGCTCAAAGATTAGATTATGGAGAATCTCTAATGACTCATGCAATGGTTTTATCAGGTGTTAATCTCAATGAAGATGCTCAACCAAATAAATGGCGTGTTGAAAACAGTTGGGGAGATGCTCATGGTAACAAAGGCTATTTTGTTATGAGTGATGATTGGTTTAATGAATATACTTATCAAATCGTAGTCAATAAAAAATATTTAACAAAAAAACAATTAGAACTTTTAGAAAAAGAGCCAATCGTATTAAAACCTTGGGACCCAATGGGATCTTTAGCTCTTTAATTTTTTAATATTTATATTAAAAACAAAACAGATTATATTTTGAATATTCCTAATATAATCTGTTTTTTATTTTCTTTTTTTTCTTCTTAATAACTTCATATGCAAAAAAGCAGGTAAAAACATTACTAGAATTAAAACAATTGAAGCAATAGCTGGATTATCAGTTGCTAAATCACTTAAAGAATCGATGTTAATAAAAATAAGTAATCCCATTATAATAAATAAAGCTAAATGCAATATTTTAATTTGTATTTTTTTAGTCATTTTTGCCATGATGTTTCCTTTTTACTATCTTATAATTGTTTAAAATTAATGTATAATACTTTAGAATTCAAGTATAAAAATTATTTATTATAAAATATTGCAATATAAAAACATAATTAGAAACTCTTATTTTTTTTCACCTATTATATTTCTCTATATCCCTTGACGGTCTACAATTATAATGAATATTATATAATTATCATTATTAAAGTGTTGGCAAAAATTTATCTATTTGATATATTAGGCAAGCAATATTAAAGAAAAAAACAAACATCATGCTAATTTTATTAAAAATTAGTTTTTTTGATGTTTTTTCTTGCCTTTGTTTAATTTTTTATTAACTTTAGGGTAGTTCAAACATTTTTGTTTGTGTATAATCTCATAGGTTATAATACTTTAGTAACTAACAAGTCTAAGACTTGTACCGGATATTTTATTTAGGTCAAAGCGACCAAAAAGGAAGAAGATAGCATGATCGCTGATAAACAAATCAAGGAAACAGAAAATTCCTCAGTCGAGTTGTCCATCACATTGACAGCACAATCTATTGAAGATGCTTATACTGCTTTATTAAAAAAGTATGCTAAAGACATCACAATTAAAGGTTTTAGAAAAGGAAAAGCTCCTTTAAACTTAATTGAAAGAAAATATGGTAAAATGATTCGTGAAGAATCTACCTTCAATGAACTTGAAGAAAACTTAAAGGTAGCTTTGGATGAAGTTGAAGATAAGTACAAACCTCTTGCTTTCAGTACACCTAATTTAATCAATGAAGAAAGCTTAACTCCTTTCAAACCTAATACAGATTTAACTTATACAGTTTCATATGATGTTATGCCTCAATTCGAAACTCCTGAGTATAAGAATTTAGAACTTGAAGCACCAACTGTTGAAATAACTGATGAAGATGTAGATAAAGAAATCGAAAAACTTCGCCAACAAAACGCTTTTGTTGTAAGTAAAGAAGATGCTGCAGTTGAAGGTGACATTGTTACTGTTGATTTTGCACAATTAGACGAAGATGGTAATGAGATAGGTGATTTCAATAAGAAAGATGCAGTAATTACTATTGGTAAAACTCAAAACTATTTTGAATTAGACAATGAATTCATTGGTATGAAGAGCGGAGATAGCAAAACTATTTCTAAAGAGTTTGCAGCAGACTTTGCTGATGAAACTTATGCTGGCAAAACTATTTCAATCAAAATTGATATGAAAGAAGTTAAATTTAACGATGTTCCAGAATTAGATGATGAATTTGCTCAAGATGTTAATGAAGAATATAAAACTGTAGAAGACTTAAAGAAAGCTACAAAAGTTAAATTAGAAGAAAGAGCTCAACAACAACTTAAAGATTTAAAATACCAAGCTGTTGTAGATGCTTTAATTGAAAAATGCCCAATTGTTCCACCTAAATCAATGATCGATGCTCAAGCTGATCAACAAATCAACAACATTGCAAGATCAAACAACATGGATATGGACACATTTGCTAAGATTTTTGAAATGCAAGGTCAGACTTTAGATCAACTAAAAGAAACATGGACACCTTCAATTATCAAAGATATTAACATGGGTTTAATTAAAGAAAAAATTAAAGATGCTGAAACATTTGAAGTAACTGATGAAGAATTAACAGAAGCTTTAGGTGATACATCATCTTACAAAGCAGACCAACTTGATTATTTAAAAGAAATGATTACTGATGAATTAAAACTTCAAAAAGTAAATGATTTCTTAATTGAAAACAACACTTTCAAAGAAAGTAAAAAATTAAGCTATGATGAATTAATGAATGGCCCTGTAGCTGAATAATTCAAACAATTTGCTTTATAAATCAAGGCGGGACTATGTACAGTTCCGCCTTTTTAACAATAAATAGGAGTAATTTATGGACAAACCACGAATGCAATCAATGATTCCAATGGTAGTTGAACAATCCGGTGTTGGTGAACGTTCTTACGACATCTTCAGCAGATTACTCAAAGATAGAATCATTTTCTTAGATGGAGAAATAAATGACTCAACTGCTGACCTTGTAGTTGCTCAATTAATTTTTCTAGAAAGTGAGAACCCCAACAAAGATATTAGTATTTATATTAATAGTCCTGGTGGTAGTGTTACCGCAGGATTAGCAATTTATGATACAATGCAGTATATTAAACCTGACGTACAGACAATCTGTATGGGACAAGCTGCTAGCATGGCTGCTCTATTATTAGCTGCGGGAGCAAAAGGAAAAAGACATATTCTTCCTTCTGCTAGAGTTATGATTCACCAACCTTGGGGTGGGGTTGAAGGCCAAGCTACTGATATAGCAATCCATACAAAAGAATTGCTAAGAATTAAAAAGCTTTCAATCGACATTTTAGTTGATTGTACAAATAAAGATAGAGAAATTATTGCTTCTGATGTAGAAAGAGATTTCTTCTTAAATGCAGATGAAGCATTAGAATATGGACTTATCGACAATGTTATGAGGAGATAATAATGGCAAGAGGTAGTAAATCCTGTTCCTTTTGTGGAAAAAAAGCTTCTGACTGTAAAAAACTAATCAATGGACCTGGCGTATCTATTTGTGATGAATGTATTGCAACTTGTAATGCTATTCTCCAAGAAGAACCAATCATTGAAGATGGTGATAAAGTACTACCAGAAGTTATTCCCACTCCAAAAGAACTAAAAGAATATTTAGATCAATATGTAATTGGACAAGATGATGCTAAAAGGGTTTTGTCAGTTGCAGTATATAATCACTACAAAAGAGTTAAATTCCAAGGCAAAATAAAGAATGAAGGTGTTGAAATTGATAAATCTAACATCTTAATGATTGGTCCAACTGGTACTGGTAAAACTTTATTAGCTAGAACTTTAGCTAAAAAACTAGATGTACCATTTGCAATTGCAGATGCTACAACATTAACTGAAGCTGGTTATGTTGGTGAAGATGTTGAAAACATTTTGTTAAAACTTATTCAAAATGCCAATAATAATATAACTTTAGCTGAACACGGAATTATATTTGTAGACGAAATAGATAAAATTGCTAAAAAAGGTGAAAATGTTTCTATAACACGTGATGTTAGTGGAGAAGGTGTTCAACAAGCTCTATTAAAAATCATTGAAGGAACAGTTGCTTCAGTACCACCTCAAGGTGGAAGAAAGCATCCTAACCAAGAAATGCTTAAAATAGATACAAGTAACATTCTATTTATTTGTGGTGGTGCATTTGTAGGATTAGACAAGGTAATTGAGAAAAGAGTTGCTTCCCAACCTATGGGATTTGGTGCAACTATCTTATCTGAAGAAGAAAAAGATTTGTCTAAACTCTACAAAAAAATTCTACCAGATGACTTAGTTAAATTTGGATTAATTCCAGAATTTATTGGTCGTCTTCCTATTCATGTTGCATTAAACAATCTAACAGAAAATGATTTAGTAAGAATTGTGTCTGAACCTAAAAATTCAATCATAAAACAATATATTACTTCATTTAAACTTGAAGATGTTCAACTTGAATTTGAAGAAGATGCAGTAAAAGCAATTGCAGCAAAAGCTGTAGAGCAAAAAACTGGAGCAAGAGGACTTAGATCAATTGTTGAAAATATTATGATTTCAATAATGTTTGATATTCCATCCCATAAAAATGCTACTAAAGTTATCTTAACAAAAGAATGTGTCACAGAAGGAGCTAAACCTAAAGTTTATTCTGAAGATGGCAATTTAATTGATTTTGTTAAAACTCAGGAGATTACTGCTTAATGAATAGATTTACATTCCCCCATTACTCTAAAAAGGTCCTTGATTTAATAAAATCTGAGAAAAATGCTATTATCATTGGGCATAAGAAGCCTGATGGAGATTGTTTTTCAAGCCAACTTGCTTTGAAATATTTACTCGAAGAAATTGGTTATGAATCAGTTATTGTTGCAAATGACGGGCCTTTTGAGAGGGCGGAATCTAAAGCTGTAGAATCTTTGTTTGCAAGAGAAATTACCGATTCAATGCTTGAAAAAAACCCTTTAATCTTTTTAGTAGATTGTGGGGAATTAAGTAGAATCGGATCTCTTGCACAAAAGGTTGAAGGTCTAAAGACTGTTGTTATAGACCATCATCAAACTTCCTTAAATATCGGTTGGGACTATAGTTATATTTTTACAGATTCTATATCAACTACCCTACTTATTCAGAAGTTATATGATGAACTTAACGTTGATATAACAGAAGAAATTGCACAGTATTTATTCTTTGGATTCGCTACAGATAGTGGATTTTTCAAATTCATATCTAAAGACAATGGTAATGCTATTAAAATGGCTGGAGATTTAGTAAATAAAGGTGCAGATCCTCGATTAACTTTTGCTCAAATGAGTGGTGGAAAATCATTTGCTTACCTTAAAAATTTATCTAAATTAATTGATAGAACTACTTTCTTGTGTAACAATCAAATTGCAACTTCAAAATACTACCTAACTGATGGGGCCCAATGCCCTAGTGATTCTTATTATGGACAGCTATTAAGTGTTGAAAATACAAAAGCTATAATCTTATTCAAAGAAGTTGAGAACAATAAAGTTGAATTAGGATTAAGAGCTAATTATGATTGCGATTTTGATATGAGTAATTTTGCAAGTTACTTTGGTGGTGGTGGCCATGTTAAAGCCTCTGGAGCAACAATTGAAGGAACTATGGATGAAGTTATTGAAAAAGTAACAGCTCGTATCCAAAAAGTTTTCACCTGTAAAAATTAGGAATATATTTTTTAATTTTTAGGATATTAAATACAAAAAATTTTACTGCATTACTTAATAATTATTGAGTAATGCTTTTTTATATCTATTTAAATATCTTAAAATCAATCTAAATGTTGATATTACTCATATTTATAAACTTTTGACACTTTCCCTAAATGGCAGATGGCATAGTCTTTGCATATCTCTGAGAAAGGAGGATGAAAGAAAAACTTTCAATTTTAAATATGAAAAAAGAGTATAAAAAACTATTAAATTCCAATTTATTAAACGAGATGTATAAAGAGTCAAAAAAAGAGGATTTTATAGGAAGTGCAACTAAAAAATTAATCCAAAACTGTCAATTTCTTTTATACTATTACCCCTTATTTAATAATTTGTTACAGGAACAAGTAATATCAGATTTCTTTCTGGTTAGCAATTTGAAAATTAGAAATACAGTTTATAATTTCGATAGTAGTTGTTCTAGCAACTTTAAAAAATATTATCTTAACTTTATTAAAATATCTATAAAGTATTATAAACTTAAAGTCAAACATGATTATTTATATGACAACCTAAATTTAGAAGTAGTAATTAACCATAGTGATGTTTTTGAAAAAGAGATAATGTATGATGACTCTAATCAAAGCTCAACCACTATAGCTACATTAAAATATAAATTTGAAGAAAAAGAACCTAAATATATTTTATTTAATGAACCTGAAACCAATTTCACTGACAAGACTTTCTATGAGCTTTTTTATGAAGTTTTAGATACTGAGACTAATAATAAGATAAATTATACCTATTATTACCTAAATCCTTTAAAGAAGAAAGTAAGTAAAAAATCTACAAGGCGAAGTATACTACTACTTTTACTAACAATGCCAGATGCGATTTTGGATAATTTTATTGACGAAGTATCTTATGTGTTTTCAACAGATAAAAATAAAACAATTGAATTATTTACCTCTTGCAGAAATCTTCAAAGTGAAAAATATGAAAGATTTAATAAATATTCAGAGTTAAATAATAAGCATTATAAAAATTATCTAATAAACCATTATAAGCTTACATCTAAATTATATGATGAAGAAAAGCTAAACACATCTATCGCTTGGGATAAAAAAGCAATGATAAATAATGCAGAAAAAATAAGAAAAACCTTAAATATGCATGTATCTCAAAGAACACTTGCTAAGGCTTTGGATATAAAAAAAGGGACAGTTGCATCATCTATTAGTAGTGCAAAAAGTATTTTAAATAAAACTTTGGAAATCTCTTAAATATATAGTATGTTGATAAATTAAATTATATAGCCTGAGAAATTATATCCCCTATAGCTTCAGAAAATGAAGGATGGGGATATACATCTTTAGCCATCTCCTGAATGCTTAGCTTGTTATTTAGTGCGGTTACAAAAATATTTATCATATCACTAGCTCTAGGACACATTAAAGTAGCACCTTTAAAAAACCCTTCTCTTGTAAACACTAATTTTAAAAACCCTTTATTTTGATTTTCAATAACAGCTTTTGGATTAGCGATAAAATCTCTTTGAACTACCAGATCATTATCATTTTCAAAACTACCAACAAAGGCTATCTCATCACTTGTATAAATGCATTGAGGGATGTTTTTTAAGTTATATAAGGATTGATTACTATAAAGATTGTTAACAACGTTTAGAGCACATGATTTAGCATAATGAGCTAATTGCAAACCTTTAATACAATCTCCTACAGCATATATATTATCTATATTTGTTTTAAAAGTAGAATCAACTTTAATAAATCCTTGTTCTTTCTCGAGTATATTTAATGGGTCAATACTATTTGTATTTGGAGTACGTCCTACACAAGAAATTATTAAATCTCCCTCATAGATAGCACCATCAGCAAAAACTTTTCCTTTTTCAATTCTTTCTATAAAAGTATTTAATTTAATTATAACTCCTGATCTATTGAGTATTTTTTTTAGTCTCAAAGATGCACCTTGGTCAGAATTTAGTATCAACCTTTCTTGAGCTTCAATAATTGTTACTTTAATTTTTAAATTAGTTAAAATAGTTGCAATTTCAACCCCTATTACACCACCACCAATTATCACAACTTTATTAATATCAGTTAAATCAGTTTGCAAAAATTGCTTACTATCAATACAATTATCAAATCCCTCAATATTTAGATTTACACTTTTAGATCCTAAAGCAAGAAGAATATTATCCCCAGTAAATTCTTGGTCATTAACTTTCACAGAATTGTTATTTTCAAGGGACGCTTCCCCTCTAATAATATCTACATTGTTTTTCTTTAATAAAAATTCTACACCTTTTTTCATTCTATCAACGGTTTTGTTTTTATTCTCTAAAATTTTTAAATAATCAACGCTTAAATTATCACATAATAAAAAAGAAGTATTCTTTAATATTTCACTAAAAGAAGCTGTTTGAGCTAGTAAAGATTTTGTAGGAACACATCCATAATTTAGACAAGTGCCGCCAATTTCATCTTTTTCTATTAATAATACTTTTTTTTGTAAACTAGCAGCTTTTAAGGCTGCTTCATAGCCAGCAGGACCAGCTCCAACAATAATTAAATCGTACATAGTTTATCCTTTAACATTTGAATCAAATCTGCTTCAATTATTCTATCACTGAGGTTAATACTTCCTAATAAGGTATAATTGAACTTTTTATTTATTAAATTTTCTTTAATTTGTTCAATAATATTTACATCCATCAAATCACTATTTATTTGAACATCAACTATAATTTTATTAATAATCTTCAAATTAATATCTAATAAACCATAATCAAATCTTTTGCTAATCCTCTCTCCAACTATATCAATTCTATATAGCCATTGGTCACTAAAATATTTGTTACATAAATCATTTTCAGTAATATCACAAACTGATAAAGGACAATTAAAAACATCAGTAACTGATTTTTTCAACTGAGTTATTATTTTTTCTACAGTTACTTGATTGTTAAATTGGGAAATATTCTTTACTCTTTGAGTATGACTTTTAACACCATGGTTTTTAAGTTTATCTTCATCAACTCTTAAATATTTTGATAA
The DNA here is from genome assembly GCA_028532815.1 of Pleomorphochaeta sp. Lineage (GTDB taxonomy): Bacteria > Spirochaetota > Spirochaetia > Sphaerochaetales > Sphaerochaetaceae > Pleomorphochaeta. The sequence goes on along the minus strand of JAQQAS010000047.1, from coordinate 62,517 downwards.
ATTATCTAAATTAACATCTACAAGCAAAGTTCCATGATGGAGAGAAACATCTTTTGTTTTTAAATAAGCTTGCCCACTTATTTTATATCCATCAACTAATAAATCATTTCTACCACTGAATGTTGCTTCAATTCCAAATTCTAATAAGGCTTGTTTAATAACTTGTAAATTTTTCTTAATATTAAACTCATCATTAGAAGAAATAAAAGTAAAATTCAAATTTCCCAAATCATGATATACTGCTCCACCTCCAGACGATCTTCTAGCTAAAGATATATAATCTTTTTTCATTAACTCTAGATTACATTGAGCTTTTGCACTTTGATTTTTGCCAATTACTACAGTATTTTGATTTTGCCATATATAAAAAATCAACTCTCCTTGTTTTAACTCACTCATTAACTTTTCTTCAAAAGAAAGATTAATGTATGGATTAAAACTCTTACTTTCATAATATTTAATTCTTTTAATTTCCATACCTTATAATTGGGTTCCTTGCTGCTTTTACCTCATCCATTCTTGAATACTCAGTAGTAAAAGGAGCTTGTGTTAAATCTAAATTACCACTCTTTATTTCATTAACTATTTTTTCTAATACCTCTATAGCCTTATCTAACGTATGCTTTCCCTCAGTTTCTGTAGGTTCAAACATTAAAGCTTCATGAACAATGAGTGGGAAATACATTGTTGGTGGATGCATTTTGAAATCAAGCATCCTCTTACAAACATCTAGTGCTCTAATACCATATCCCTCTTTAAAAGAAGACAAATCTAATACAAATTCATGCATACAATAACCACTAAAAGGTTCATTAAAAGTCTTACTCAATTTTGCTTTCATATAGTTTGCATTAAGAACAGCATTCTCACTAGCTTCTCTAATTCCATTAGAGCCTAAATGTTTTAGATAGCTTAAAGCTCTAACTAATACAAGAAAGTTTCCATAAAAGGCTGTAACTTTATTTATTGAATTTACTGGCTTATAAAATTTAAAAGACTCATTTTCCTTTATTACAATTGGAGTAGGTAAAAAATCCATTAAAAAAGACTTACATCCTAGAGCACCTACTCCTGGGCCGCCTCCTCCATGTGGAGTTGAGAATGTTTTGTGTAAGTTTAAATGTATACAATCAAAACCCATAGCCCCAGGTTTACAAATTCCCATAATTGCATTTAGGTTTGCACCATCATAATAACAAAGAGCTCCACAAGCATGGACTTTTTTAGTTATTTCTAAAATTCCTTTATCATATAATCCTAAAGTATTAGGATTGGTTAGCATAAGAGCTGCAACACTTTCATCTAGTACTTGATCTAATTTTTCTAAATCAATAATTCCATTTTTGCTCTCAATAGAAATAACATTAAAGCCATTCATACTTGCACTAGCTGGGTTAGTTCCATGTGCACTATCTGGAATTATTATCTTAGTCCTATTCAAATCTCCTTTAGTATGAAAATATTTCTTAATCATTAAAAGACTAGTAAATTCTGCATGAGCTCCGGCTCCAGGTTGGAATACCATTTTATCCATACCAGTAATTTCACAAAGAGATCTATCACTTTCCCAAATAACTTCAAGAGCACCTTGAACATCTTCTTCATCACTATTTGGAGATATTTCACTAAAGCCCCTAAGAGCAGCACAACTATCATTTACTTTAGGATTATATTTCATTGTACAAGAGCCTAAAGGATAAAAACCATTATCTACACCAAAAGTTTTTTTAGATAAATTGGTATAATGTCTAACTAAATCAACTTCTGCAATTTCAGGTAATTTAACTTTGGTTTTTCTTAGATAAGAATCATCTATTTTATAATCTGCAATATCTGTTTTAGGGAGGATAGTGCAACGGTGATTTTCAATTGATTTTTCAAAGATTAAATTCATTTTTTCACCTGCCTAAGGATATCAATAAATTTATCAATTTCCGTTTTACTTAAAGCTTCAGTTAGACATACTAGCATTTCATTTTTACCTAATTTATAAGGCCCTTCTATGTTATTCTCTTTTAAAGCTTTATTTATTAAATCAACATCAACTTTAGTATCAATCACAAATTCATGGAAAAACTCACCTTTCCATTTTCTAGAAAACCCATCAATATTTGTTATTTGCTCCATTGCATAATGAGCATTATTGAAAGATCTCTTTGCAACTTCCTTAATACCTTGTTTTCCCATTGCTGCCATGTATATAGCACATCTAAGAGCACTTAAAGCTTGGTTAGAACAAATACTAGAAGAAGCTTTTTCTCTTCTTATATGCTGTTCTCTAGCTTGGAGAGTTAAAACATAAGCTTCTTTATCATTTACATCAGTTGTTTGTCCAACAATTCTACCAGGGATTTTTCTTAGATACTTATTACTAGCTGCAATAAAGCCCAAATAGGGTCCACCAAAACCTTGATCTAAACCTAAAGGTTGAGCTTCTCCACATGCTAATTCAACCCCCATTTCACCAGGAGTTTTCAACATTCCTAAAGAGATTGGATTAACAATTTCTACACATTCTAATTTATTATCTTTTGAAAAAGTTGATATAGATTCAACATCTTCTATAAGACCATAAAAGTTTGGACTTTGAACAATTATGGATGAAACTGACTCTAAATCTTTCTTTTTTAAATTATCTAAAGAAGTTAATCCTTCTTCAATATCTATTTCTTCAATTCTAATATCCCTTGCAAAAGCATATGCTTTTATTGCATCTATATAATTCGGATGAATTGCTTTTGATATTAAAACCTTATTTTTGTCTCGCTTTAGACTCATAACTAAAGCTTCACAACTTGCACTAGCACCATCATAAATAGAAGAATTTGAGACCTCTAAATCACAAAGATTACAGATTTCACTTTGATATTCAAAAATTGATTGTAAATTACCTTGAGAAATTTCAGCTTGATAAGGGGTATATGAAGTTGCAAAGCCACTTAAGGAACTAAGATGTTTAACCACCTCAGGTATTAAATGTCTATAGCTACCAGCTCCTCTAAAAGTTGAATCAAAAATTACATTTTTTTGAGCTATTTTCCTCATCTCAGCTAATACTTCAAATTCACTTTTCCCTTCTTCTAAATTAAGAGGCTCAGTTAAGAAAACTTCTTTTGGAATATCTTTATATAATTCTTCAATACTAGAAATTCCGATTTCTTCAAGCATTTGCTTTTTTTCTTTTTCACTAGTAACTACATAACTCATTACTGTTCCTTTATAAAGGCATCATATTCTTCTTTACTTAATAATTTTACATTATTTGTTACATTAGCAATCTTACAAATCCAAGTATTCTCGCTATCTTCATTAATCAAAGCTGGGTTATCAATTATTTCTTGATTTACTTCAACTACAGTTCCTTCTAGAGGAGAATAAAAATCAGAGACTGCTTTTACACTTTCAATATCACCTAAGACATCCTTGAGTGAAACTTCATCTGCATCGATATTTACATATACTATATCTCCTAATTGAGATGCAGCATATTCACTAAGACCAACAAAAGCTTCACTTTCATTTATCCATTTAACCCATTCGTGAGACTCACTATAAAGCAGTTGTTTTTCCATAATTTAACCTCCGACTTTCTTCCTCTTATAAAAAGGAAGATTAACAATTTTAGCTTTAACTAATCTATTTCTAATTTTAACATCAACTATAGTATTTGCCATAGAATAATTTTTATTAATTATTGCCATAGCATAAGAGCCTTTTAGATAAGGAAGAAATGTACCACTTGTAGTATAGCCAATTAATGAATCGTTATAATAAACTTCCATTTTGTCTCTGATAATACCTTTATCTAAATTTTCTAAGCCAACTCTTGTTAAACCTTTATCTTCTAATTTATCTTTTCCAATAAAGTCTTCTTTATCTAATTTGCAAAAATATTCTAAAGATGTATCTAAAGGTGTTGTGGTACCATCCATCTCATGACCATACAATGGCATTCCAGCCTCAAGTCTTAAAGTATCTCTAGCACCTAAACCACATGGTGTTGCCTCTAATTTAATCAAATGGTTAAAAATATCTTTAATTGAGGCTCCATCTCCATATATTTCATAACCTTCTTCACCTGTATAACCAGTTTTTGAAACAAGAACTTCATGATCTAATATTTTGACACTCTCTTTAAAAGTATAATATTTAGTTGGTAATAAACTTAAATCAACAATTTTCTCTAACAAAGCTTTCGATTTAGGTCCTTGGATAGCAATTTGTGAGTAATAATCACTTTTATCGCTAATAACTACCCCATCTTTTTGATGATCAACTATCCACTTATAATCTTTTTCTTTATTAGATGCGTTTACAACTAATAATAATTTAGTTTCACTTAAACAATAAATAAGTAAATCATCAATAATTGCGCCATTATCATCTAAGAGCATTGAATATTTAATTCTAGTAGGTTTAATTAAAGCAATATTAGTACAGACTAAGTAATTAACAAAGGATATTGCTTTATCCCCTTCAATTAAAATTTCTCCCATATGAGAAACATCAAAAACACCAACGTTTTCTCTAACTGCCATATGTTCATTGACTATTGAAGTATATTGAATTGGCAATATAAAATTGGCAAACTCAACCATTTTACCATTTAGAGATACATGTTCATCATATAAAGATGTTTTCTTTAACATAGAGACCTCCTTCTTTTATTTAAAGCTAAAATTTAAATAAAAAAATGATAAATTGATTAAAAGCTTTAATTTTTAATTAAAAAATCAATATTTGTTCACTCCTTTGTTCAATTTATCAAACTCTACATTAAATAGTAAAACATTGATAATCTCATTTTGCAAGAAAAAAAATCTAAATTTAAGTATAATTGCTTGTCTAGTTTTTAAACTAATTGTATCTTTGAATTATGAACTTTATTTTAGCAACGACAAATGATCACAAATTTAAAGAATTAAAAGCTTTAATGCCAAATATTGATTTAGCTAAAGCTGAAAATATGATAGAAGTAGAGGAAAATGAACCTACTTTTTTAGGTAACGCACTACTTAAAGCAGAAGCGTTATATCAAGAGCTAAAAATGCCTATTATAGCTGATGATTCAGGACTATGTGTTCAAGCATTAGATAATAAACCTGGAGTTAAAACTGCAAGATATGGCAGTGATGTTTTTAATAGGATTTTAGAAAGTAAAGAAAGAAATGAATATCTTTTAAGCAATTTAAAAGGTGTTGAAAATAGAAAAGCTAGTTTTGTTTGCTCCTTAGTCGCATATATAAGCCCATATAGGATTTATACAGTAACAGAAGAAGTTAATGGAGAAATTACTCTAAGTCAAACTGGCGTTGAAGGCTTTGGTTATGACCCTGTGTTTTATTTACCAGAGTTGAAAAAAACTATGGCTGAATTAGATTCAGATACAAAAGGTCTCTATAGTCATAGAGGAAGAGCTGCAAGAGCTATGAATACCCTACTTGAAAATATTAAATTATAAGGAATTGATAAATGAAAAGAAGCGAAATTAATACAAAGGATACTTGGGATTTAACCCCATTGTTTGAAAATAATGATAAATTTTACCAAGCTCTAAGCAAATTTGAAGAGACAAAAATTGATGAAGCTCAAGCTTTAAATGGTAACTTAATTACAAGCAAAGAAAGCTTATTAAATGGCTTTAATTGGTTAAAAGAAAGTGATATTGAGCTTGAAAACTTATTCCAATATGCTCAATTAAAAGCTTCTTCTGATTCTAGTGATGTAGAAAATCTAAAGATGATGAGTGCTGTAACAACTGTTTACACTAAATACGTTTCAGCTCTTGCATTCTGGGATAGTGAAATTTTAAAACTTGATGAGGATACCTTTAACAAATATTTAGAAGATAAAGACTTTGAAGATTTAAAGGTTACTTTATTTAGATTAAAAAGACAAAAAGAGCATATCTTAAGTGAAAAAGAAGAGAAAATTCTAGCACTTCAAATGGAAGTTGGTAGTAAAGCTAGTAAAATATTTAGTGATTTAACAAATGTAGATTTTAAGTTTGGTGAGATAAATGGAAAACCTTTAACTCAATCAACTTTTTCTCTCTTTTTAAAAGATGAGGATGAAGAGGTAAGAAAACAAGCATACACACAACTTTATAATGTTTATAAAGAACATCAATATACTTTAGCAAACACTTATGAAACATCTATCAGACAAGATATTTTCTCATCAAAAGTTAGAGGATATAGTTCAACTAGAAGTAAAAAGTTATTTAATGATAATGTTGATGAAAAAGTTTATGATAATTTAATTGAACAAGTTCATGCTTCTTTTGATGTACTTCATAAATACTATAAGCTTAGAGCTAAATTAATGGGAAAAGAAAAAATTAAGCATTACGATGTTTATACATCCTTAGTTAAAGGCTATGAAACTCATCACAGCTATGATGAAGCTGTTGATTTAGTAATAAAAGCTTTAGCTCCTCTTGGAACAGAATATACTTCTGTACTAAAAGAAGGTTTAACTGATAAAAGATGGGTAGACAAGTATGAAAATGAAGGTAAAAGAAGTGGTGCTTTTTCAAGTGGAACATATACCAGCTATCCTTATATCTTATTAAATTATAAAGAAGATGATTTAAGAGATATTTTCACCATGGCTCACGAAGGTGGTCACTCTATGCACTCCTATTACAGTGCTAAGAATAACAATTATTTTGATCATGATTATACTATTTTTGAAGCTGAAGTTGCATCTACTTTCAATGAACAATTATTAGCTAAATATTTAATAGATAATGCTAAGGATAAAAAAGAAAAAGCCTATATCTTAGGCAAACAAATTGATGATATTATCGCAACTTTATTTAGACAAACTATGTTTGCTGAATATGAACATATTATGCATGTATTAGCAGAAAGTGGAAATCCTATTACAGTTGATGTTATGAGAAGTGAATATAGAAAACTATTAGAACAATATTTTGGTGAAAATGTTGAACTATTAGAACTAAGTGATATGGAAGGATTAAGAATTCCTCACTTCTACTCCTCATACTACGTATACAAATATGCAACAGGTATTTCTGCAGCGATTGCACTTAGCAAAAAAGTATTAAATGGTGATGAAAATGATCTAACTCAATATATGAGTTTCTTAAAAAGTGGTGGCTCTTTATTCCCTATCGATACTTTAAAACTTGCAGGTGTTGATATGTCTAAGAAAGATCCTATTGTTGCAGCTGTAGATCACTTTAAACAAATGCTTGAAGAATTTGAAAGTTTAATTTAAAGATCTTTTAACAGAGGGGACGAATTTTGTTCCCAATGTTGTTCACTACAATTAATACAAGGCATATGGAATAAGAAATCTAGCATCAGATGACTTGCTCCATATGCTATATCATCTTCAGTATGGTTTAAAAATGAAAAACAAAATGTTGTTTTAATTTCTTCTTCACTTTTCCCAGGAAATCTTTCACTAATACTTTTTAATATCTTATCATTCCAAATCTCAGAATCTCCTCCAAGATATATAGTCCTTGGATTTAATAGAGCATTTGTAAACAAAAGTTTGTCTACATAGTTATTTATAAATAAATTTAAACTCGCCTTATTTTCATTTAATTGCATTAGATCTTCATTATTAATATCTAGTTGACGGTTTTGTTTTCCTTCTTGATAGACAAAATTTACAAACTCTCCAGCTTTAGATTGTCCACCTCTATATAATTTTCCATTTAAAATAATTCCCATACCAACCCCTAGATAAGGAACTCCATCTGGAAGGATATGATTATAATATGTTCTAACTAGCGAATATAAAAAACTATCACTGCTATCTTTCCTATATTTTATAGCAGCACAGTTTGCATCATTTTCTAAATAAACAGGATATTTTTTATTATCAACACAAGTTTTAATATTAACATTTACAATATCATGAGTTAAACTTTTTATTACTGTTAACCCATCAAAATCAATTATACCAGCAACAGATATACAACCACCAAATATTTTTGTATTACAACACTTAGCTTCAATTATAGATAAAATATAGTTTATACATTGGAAAAAGCGTTTTTCACTTCCTTTTTCAGCTGTAATTATTACATCATTAAATTCTTCATTAATTTCTGTAAATAAAGTCCCATCTAAATAAGAGATTATAACTTTAAACTCATCAACTAATAAATCAACACCAAAAACTACACCTGCATTTTTATTTAAAAAAACTTGTGTGCTCTTTCTACCTTTTTTGTGATTATCTAAGCTAACAAGATTGCTTGAGATAACTAAGTTTAAATCTTTTAACCTATTTAAAGAATAAGTTACTGTTGAAGGTTGAACTTGTAATTTTTGGACTAAATATCTTCTAGATTTTGGTCCATTTCTCAACTCTTGAAGAATTTGAGTGGAATTAACGAGCTTTTGATACTGACTATTTGCCATTTTTTTATCCTATTTTATATATCATTTATTATTAATGCTAATCATTTATTCTGTCAATGAAAAAATAAAAATATTACTCCAAGATATAATATATACATAATTATGCATTATTTTGTGTAGTAATTATTTTCAATATTTTTACAATACAAAAAGATAATTTCTTTTAATAAAAAGAATTATATTAAAAGATACAGAAAAATTAATAACTAAACCAATTATTTATAAAATGGTATAAAGTATTTTTTCATTGACAGAATAAATAAACACTTACAATACTATTTATAGTTCAAAACAAAAAGGAGAGATTTACAAAATGAAGAAAAAAGTTTTTTTTGTAATGTTAATTGTTTTACTAACTTTATCTACTAACGCATTTGCTGCAGGAAGTAGTGAAACAAAAATGGAAAAAGTTACACTAACAATGGGTTCATGGAGAGCCGATGATGTCGATGCAATGAATAATTTATTAGAAGCATATAGTTTAGTTGCTCCTAATGTAGAAATTGAATTTAAACCTACAAACCCCGCTGATTATAATGCAACACTTAGGTTACAATTAGAATCAGGTACTGGTCCAGATTTAATGTATGCTAGATCTTATGCACCAGGTATTGAACTATATCAAGCAGGTTATTTTGAAAACTGTTCAGATATTGAAGGTTTATCTAACTTTACTAAATCAAATAAGGCTCCTTGGATGGCCCCTGATGGTAATATGTTTGCAGTTCCTTTTGCAGCTGTATCTCACGGTGTTTATTATAACAAAGACTTCTTTATGAAAGCAGGGATTGATATTCCAACTACTTGGGAAGACTTTTTAATGGCTTGTAAAAAGCTACAAGACATGGGTATAACACCTTTAGCAAACGGATTAGCTGATGAATGGGATATCTTAGAAACTTTCTTCTTAGGTGCTTTACCTAACTATATTGGTGGTGCTAATCAAAGAGTTAAATATGAAACTGGTGAAATGAAATTAAATGATGAGAAATTTATCAAAGCATTTACTGCAATGAGAGATGTAGCAAAATATTGTCCTAAAGGATTTGAATCAGTAACATATAACGATTCACAAGCTCTTTTTGCTACTGCAAAAGCTGCAATGTTTATCGATGGATCTTGGTCAGTTGGAACTTATGATGGTGTAGGTTTTGATTGGGGAATATTTGCAATTCCCGCTCCAAAAGGTAATAATACTGCTATTTGTTTCCATCCTGATATGGCTATAACAATGAATACAACCACAGAGCATCCAGAAGAAGCAAAAGCATTCTTAAGTTGGTTATGTACCGTTGAAGGTGCTACAACAGCATCTAAATACTTACCTGCAGGTTTCTTCCCTATGATTAATGCTCCAATTGCAATTGAATTACCACAAGCAAATGAATTCTTAGCATTAAATGAAGGAAAAGAAACTGATGCTCGTTTTGTTTGGCCTGTATTATTAGCTCTTTATAGTCCTATGGACCAAGCTGTAATTAAAGTAATGAAGGGAGAAATAACTCCAACTCAAGCTGCTAATGATCTTCAAAAAGCTTATGAGAATTTAGATTTATAAAATTTATGAAATATAGCTGCTAAATTAATTTAGCAGCTATTATAGGCTCAAATATGAAATTAAATAAACAAAATAAACATCTATCAGTTGAACCTAGTGGTTGGTATTGGCTTTTATATATTATACCAGCATTACTTATTTATATAATTTTTATGGCATACCCTTTATTGGACTCTCTTAGATTAAGTTTTTATACAGGAAGCAATAGTTCTAATAGAGAATTTATTGGATTTTTAAATTTTAAAAAACTCTTTACTGATGAAACTCTATCTGTAAGATACAAAGGAGCTTTTTCTCATACCATAATATTCTTTTTAATAAATATGGTTTTCCAAAATGGTTTAGGAATTTTATTTGCTGTAATTATTACTACAAGAACTATGAAAGCAAAAAGTTTTTATCAAACTGTAATTTTCATACCTACCACATTTGCTGTGTTAGTCACTGGATATCTTTGGAAACTATTACTAAATCCAATTTGGGCTGGAGATACACTATCTAAGATTGGATTAGGCTTTTTAGCTAGGCCTTGGCTTGGAACTAAAAGCACTGCTTTAGTTGTAGTTTCCCTTATATCGTGTTGGCAATGGATGGGAATTCCAACAATGATGTTCATCGCCGCATTAAAGAATATACCAAAAGACTGTTTAGAGGTTGCATCTATTGAAGGAGCAACAGCTTGGCAAACCTTTACTAAAATAAAAGTTCCACTAATAAAACCTGTAATTGGGATGGTTACAATATTAACCTTTGTGAATAACTTCAATGCCTTTGATATAATATTTGCAACAGAAACGGTAAACGGAGCACCAAATTATGCTACAGACTTACTTGGAACTTTCTTTTATAGAATAGGAATAGCTGGAGAGCACCCAATTGCTATAGCCGATCCAGGACTTGGAGCTGCTGTAGCCACTATAACTTTTATAGTTTTACTATTAGGTGTAATTCCTATGCTTAGATATACAAGTGGAGATAATTAAGATGTCAAATAAAAGTTTAAAAAAGCATAACAGACATACTCTCTATCATGTAATAATGATTATTTGGTGTTTTATTGTCCTATTTCCTATCTATGTTTTAATAATTAATAGTTTTAAAACTAGACTATCTATTTATATTAATCCTTTTGGACTTCCAAAGAAATTCAACTTGTCAAACTACACTACAATATTTAAAGATAGTTCATTCTTAATTTATTTTAAAAATAGTTTTGTAGTAGTAATATTATCATTATTGTTGATGATAATATTTTCATCCCTTGCAGCATATGCCCTTGCTTTTTGGAGAAAAAAACAAGCTAGACTTCTATTCTTCTTTTTAATTGCAGGAATGATGCTCCCTATAAAAATCGCCTCAATTAGAATACTTGAAATAATGAAGTTTTTAAATCTTTTAAATACCATTTGGTCTTTAATACCGATATATGTAGCTATGGGAATTCCAATTGGAATTTTTGTATTAACAGAGTTTATAAGAGAAATACCTTTAGAATTAACCCAAGCTGCAATAATCGATGGAGCCCCAAGGTTTAAAATATTTACACTAATTATTACACCTCTTATAAAACCAGCTCTTTCAACAGTAGCTATTTATAATCTTGTCCCCTATTGGAATGATCTATGGTTCCCTCTAATCTTTATCAGTGACGAGGAAAGTAAAACCCTACTTTTAGGTGTTACAAGATTATTTGGACAGTATCAAACTGACTGGTCTAAGGTTTTAGCTGTTCTAACACTATCTGCCATTCCTGTATTAGCATTATACCTTTCAATGTCAAAACAATTTATTGAAGGTGTTACTGCAGGTGCTGTAAAAGGATAAAATTTATAAAGCCTAAAAAAAATTAAACCCATTATGTATTCAGTATTAAAAAGTGAATAATAATGGGTTTTTATATAAGCTTTTTATAGGTTTAAATTTCTTCTAGTTTATATTTTTTACCATCTCCAAGACTGATACCCATAGCTCTAGCAATATTTATCATTTGGTGGTTATTTGAAATAAATTTTGTTTTTCCCGCAATATCTGATAATTTATTATAAGTAATTTTATTATCTTTGATAGCTACAGTGGTTCCAAATTTGCCCTCTAAAGCTAAACGTCCTGCAAAGCTTCCCATCTCTGAAGATAACAATCTATCATATGCACTAGGATTCCCACCTCTTTGAAGATGTCCTGGTACTACAATTCTAGTTTCTACATTACATTTTTTCTCGATATAAGCAGCTAAAGCTTTAGTAGAGGTTGTTTCACCTCCTCTGTATGCTATTCTTTCATCTTTTTTTAATTTTCTCTCTGTTTTAGTCATAGCACCTTCGGCTATAGCAATAATTGAAAAAGCATGTCCTTCTTGGTTTCTTTGCTCTATTAAATTAGCTACTTCTTCAGGATCATATGGGAATTCAGGTAATAAAATAGCATCAGCACCGCCTGCAATTCCAGCATAAAGGGTTAACCAACCAACCCTATTACCCATCAATTCTATAAACATAGTTCTACCATGACTTGCAGCAGTAGTATGAATTCTATCGATACACTCAGTTGCAATATCTACTGCACTGTGAAAACCAAAAGTAACATCAGTTCCCCAAATATCATTATCAATAGTTTTAGGAAGACCAATAACATTTAAACCTTCTTTTGAAAGAAGAGCAGCAGTTTTATGAGTGCCCGCCCCTCCTAAAGTAACTAATAAGTCTAAATTTAATTCTTCATAAGTATTTTTCATTTTATCAATTTTGGAGTCACCATTTCTATCTTCGACTGTCATTAGTTTATAAGGTTGTCTACTAGTACCTAAAATTGTACCACCAACATTCAAAATTCCTGAAAAATCTTCTTTCTTTAAAATTCTATGTTCGTTATGAATTAAACCATAATATCCATCGGTAAAACCATAAAGGGTTACGTCCTTCATTTGATTAAATACATATTTACTAAATCCTCTAATAACAGCATTAAGACCTGGACAGTCCCCTCCACTAGTTAAAATACCAATTTTCATGTTTTCTCCTTGTTGATAAGTCTCTATACTTATAATTAAATAAATAATTTATAAAAAAACAAATAAAAATTTATTATTTTTTGCATCTAAGTGCAAAATAACAATCATGAATAAAGCTATCTAGAATTTCATTACTACTGTAATCAGTATAGAAATCTACAATAGCAAAGCCGCATCTAGTTAATCCGCCAATTAGTTTATCAACAGTATGACTAAATTCTAAAGTATCTTTTTCTTTTATGATTTTTTCAACTTGTTTATTGCTCAAACTCTTTAAATCAGAGTATGGGATTGTATATGTAATTTTTAATTTATTCTTTAGAACATCTTTTTCTTTGAATAAATATAGAGCTGGATTTGTTGCACTTGTAAAAAATTCACCACTAGGCTTTAAAATTCTAAAACATTCTTTATAAACTTTTTCAACGTCTTCAATAAAACAAGTTGAAGTTGGATTATAGATACAATCAAAAGTATTATCTTGAAAAGCAGATAAATCCTGCATATCACCTTTTACAGTTTTAATTTTTAAACCAAACTTTTCAGCTGTTAATAGATCTTGTTCTAATTGTTTTTCACTAATATCAAAAACAGTCACATCATTATTTGCAGCTGCAAATACTATAGCTTGCTGGCCACCTGCACAGGCTAAGGCTAAAACTTTTTTGTTTGTAATAGGTTTAACCCATTCTTGTTTAACAAATGATGTTGGTGTTAAATATATATCAAACTTACCATTTTTTACATTTTGTATGGTTTCTTCACTAACTGGTAAAGTCCAAAAATTTTCTCGAACAACCTCTTCATCCCAAGCTTTAGAATTAATTTCCTGATAAGTTTTCATATATTATTAGTTTAACCCTCATTTGGGGTGTTTGCAACTAGGGTTTTATACATAATTAAATTAAATATTCAAAATAGGGATTGTTTTTTAATTATTGATTTAAATTTCCCACTTGACGAGAATTTTATCTTAGTGTATCTTTCATTCGATAAATATCAATTCTGCGGCTATGGTGGAATTTGGTAGACACGCAAGCTTGAGGTGCTTGTGGGCGAAAGCCTGTGCTGGTTCAAGTCCAGTTAGCCGCATATCTCACAAACAATAAAACTCAATCAAATTTGTTTAAATTACCTACTTCTATATTACCTCAAACTTAAGTATATTTTCGATTATTTAAAAGAATTATTAAAAATCCTCAAATTCATTTTTAATAATTTTTCACCACCTCTATAAATGTACATTCCAAAATTTTTGACAAAAAAATCCAGCTTTTTGACAACTTTTCTAAGCAAAAATGACAATTTTTTCGTGTTTTATCATGCTGTTTTAAGCAATATCGTGTTTTATAAACACAGTATAAACGCAAAATAAACACTTTTCAACCATAAAAAAAAGCCACCCTTCCAGGTGGACTTTATGGAAATTAAACTATTCTATTTATTCCTATTATTCAGATATGCTATCCAATTATGAACTGATAAATAGGGAATTCCTAAGATATTACATACTTTAATGATCTTACTGGTTAATACTGTATCTTCAACTGAAGTAACACCATCACAAGTTGTAATTCCAAATAATGTTTTTCTTAATATTTTCTCCTCTTCATTATATTTCTCAAATTTATATAATTTTATATCTTTGTAACTAACTACTTAATATCCATTCTTATTCATTTTTTCTTTAAAATCATTGATTAAATCATAATTACTTCCAATAACAAAAATTTTAACTTTCTTTCTCATATATTCCTCAAAATAATTTTAGTTGTTTATAAGCTTCTTGATCTTCGCTTTCTTCATTTAAACTATATTTTCTACTTCTATATTCAACTGGTAAGTTAATCATTTCTTTAGCAATCAATAGATCATACACTCCAGGCCATTCTACAACACAACAATCTAAATCTATTTTTGTATCTCCTAATAAATATTATTAAAAATCCTTTTCTTGAAGATATAACAAAAATAGCAAATATCTTTTTAGTTATTTTTACATCTATACAAATTAGAATCTTTTTAAAAGAATACAAAAATTATGAGATTGAAAAAATATTAAAAGAAAATGATATAAAAAGATCATTAGGTATAAAAGGTTGTCCTTTTGTCAATGCAGTATCAGAGTCTACTTACAAAATAATTAAGACAGAGTTTGCATATAATAAGAAGTTTACTTCACAAGAAGACTTAGATATAGAATTATTCGATTATGTTAATTGGTATAATAATAAAAGATTACATGGAACTTTAGGCTATATGAGCCCAAAAGAATTTAGAGAATTGTCCTTAGAAAAATTGTCTAAATAAGTGTTGACAATCCAATCTCTTCAACTTCTGCGTAAGTCATTGAAATACCCCCATGAAATTTGTTATTAAATATATATTTAATTAATATAATTTAATTCAGTACTTAAATGCCGGACTATAATAATTTGAATAAGTTAAGCATTCCTAAGATATAAATAACTTATTCACAAATATATTAATCTTTTCAATTACAAATTTTAAAATATTTATTGATTCAACACAATTTTCACTTTCTAAAATATGATCAGCATTTGAAATTGGAATATGAGTTAAGTTGATACTGTTTTGCTCTAAAAGCTGTAAATTCAATTGTTCATGATATTTATCATTTTCACCATAAATTAATAAATTATTTAAATCATTTTTTGCAATAAACTTACTTATTTTATAAGCAGAAGTACCAGGAGACAACCAAACAACTCCTATTGTCTTATCATAGATATCTTGAGAATGTAGCAATTTATAACATGCTGTTGTCCCTAGTGATTTGCCAATAAATAAAAATTGTTCATATTGTAAAGACTCAACATACTCTTCAATAATCGCTAAGTCCTTAGCAAAAATAGCTTCTTGTTCTTCTTCACTTAATTTCAAAAATCCATCATATTGAGAATACCCAAAATCGATAAATAAAACATCTGTTTCTTTAGAATCTAATAATTTATTTGTATAATAAAAAATTGGCATATCAAAATTATAGCCAAACCCAGCTATTAATATTGTTAATCTTTTTTTGCCCTTAGCTTCTAATGTTAATGTTTTAAGAGGGCTGTATAAATCTAAATTTATTTCTTGTTTCTTTTTCATAAGTTTACTCTCACTTTAAAAACAGAGATCAATTAAATAGAAAAAAATATTATTTATGTTGTAAATAACCAAGGGTTCTCGATAAAAGGTATCATTTCTAAGATTTTATTATCAAATTCTTGGTATTCCTCAGGCATTTGAGGATGAATATATCCAGTTATATTTTCTAACTGACCGTCAACATATAAAATTTTGCAACTAAATGAAAAATTTGTTGAGGAGGGTTGTTTACTAATTCTCCATTTACTAAAATCAAGTCCACTAAAAAATTCTTCAATATCCTTTTTATCTACAGAATAATCATAAACTTTCATTTGACCTAAATATACCATTGGGGACATCGACTGTTTGACATAGCCTTCATCTGATATATCTAAGGTTTGTTTTATATATTGTGGCATTCCTGCCTTTTGTACTTCTAAAATTAATCTTCTTATCTTTTTCATATTATCTCCAATTAAAGAATACCATGATACGCCTCATATAAAAAGAGAATATGATTGTTTTTATAATAAAATAGTTTAAAAGTAAAACTAAGTATCACAAATTAATACTTAACTATTTTTCCATCACTTGTTATAAGGAATTATAATCCCTATAACTAATTAATAATATAACAATAGAAATATTTTTTTGCAAGTTATACTGTTTTTACCAAAACACAACTGAGTAAAAAATCTTTTATAATTAAACAATATTTAGTATTGTGCTTTTTTGATACTACTAAACTAAAAAATTAACAACTTTTACACAATGGCATATAATCCATTAAATATTAAACAAAATGTTATAAGTTTTAACTTACGAGTTAAAAAATGATTATTATTTTTCAGTAAAATTATAAAATATAATTAAATATTTGTTAAAAATACTATATACTATGATAATATACACATTATTGATGGGAGAAAATTATGAATAAAGTTATTTTAGGTTTGATGATACCATTTATTGGTACAACTTTAGGTTCTGCAATGGTATTACTAATGAAAAAAGATTTGAGTAATCATATTCAAAAAATACTACTTGGCTTCGCTTCAGGTGTTATGATTGCAGCTTCAGTTTGGTCATTACTTCTTCCGGCCTTAGATATGGCAGCAGCTCAAGGTGTAGTAGAATGGGTACCTGCTGCTGTAGGTTTCTTATTTGGTATCTTTTTCTTATTAGCATTAGATAAAATAATTCCACACTTACATGCATATAGTGATCATCCAGAAGGGATGCACTCCCACTTAAAAAAACGTACTATGCTAGTTTTAGCTGTAACCTTACATAACATTCCAGAAGGAATGGCAGTTGGAGTAGTATTTGCAGGCGTTCTTTCAAATAACCCTCTAATTACTCTCTCTAGTGCATTTGTACTTGCAATAGGTATTGCAATACAAAACTTTCCAGAAGGAGCTATCATTTCAATGCCTTTACATGCAGAAGGAGTTTCCAAAAAAAAATCATTTCTTTATGGGACTTTATCGGGTATTGTAGAACCGATTGCCGGGATTTTAACAATTTTCTTAACACAAATCATATCTGGACTTCTCCCCTATTTCTTATCCTTTGCAGCAGGAGCTATGATATATGTTGTAGTAGAAGAGCTAGTTCCTGAATCTCAAGTTGGAGATCATAGTGATGTAGCAACAATATCTGTTGCAATTGGATTTGTAATAATGATGGTACTTGATGTAGCTTTAGGCTAAATTCAAATTTAATATTAGATTTAAAGAAAAGAAAACATAGAGAAATTAAGCACTCTATGTTTTCTTTATGTTTATCCTCTTTTTTCTTTTTTCAACAAGTCATAATTACATTTTTAGAACAAAAAGGAAAAAATATACCCTTAAACTGAATTATCAACAAAACAAGCAAAGGGTATACTATAATAAATTACTTACTATAAACTCTAATTAAAGAATCTTCGTTATCAACTTCAACAGTTAATTCTTCTAATGAAGCCATTATATCTTTAACATTTTCTGGATTAAGATCTGTAAAATCAAAATTCATACCTTGTTTTTTTAATCCGTTATTTATTTCCACCTGAGCATCTTTTGGAATAAGCCCAGCTATATTAAAACCAGCTTTAATTAAAGCAAATGGAACTTTTACAAAAACGCGTCCAATCTTTCTACCGCCATCTGTATCTTTTGGTTCAACACTTACATAAATAAATTTATCAGATGAACCTTTATTTTGAAGATTCATCACAGTTTCTTTTTTTATAGAAGTTTCAATTAACTCATTAGCCTCTTGGACATTAATTTTTCCATCTGATAGCATTTCTAAAATTCTTTTTCTTTCTTCTTTCATAATTTTTACCTCATACGATTTTAATTCTTAACTTATTCTCTTCCTTATCAATATTGATTAGGGTCCCTTTAAGAGAAATAAAGATAATTGGTAAGTTTAAAAACATCTTCAAATAACTTTTAATAGTGCTTTGTGACTCATAATTTAAATTTAAAAGTATATAAATAAATGAAACTATAATATAAATAGGAAGTAGTAATATATAAATCAAAAACAAAGGAAAGAAAAATCTAATAAGATGCCCTTTCTTTGTCAAAACATGTCCTATTACAATCATTGCAATCACTTATTGAGCTCCTTCAATGCATCCTTAACATCAATTTCACCTGAAGAAATTTTATCTAATACACTTGCTAAGGATTCTTCTTCCTTAACATCTTCAATATTTAAATCAAAATTATCAATTTTCTTTGATAACTCATTTAATTTATTTTTTACAGTTGGATAGCTAATATTAAAGGTTGCTTCCATTTGCTTTATTGATCCATGTGTCTTAATAAAAGCAAAAATAAACTTTTGATCTTCTTCACTTAAGCTTGCAAGATTAGATAACTGAAAATCACCTTCAATAGTTATATTATCTTCTGGTATAAAAACTTTTTTAACTACAATCTTTTTACCTTTGCTAAGTTCTAATAATTTTTTCCAATTATGCATTTTTTCTCCTACTTGGTTATAAAATATCACCAAAATTAAGAATAGACAAGAGAAAAATTAATTATTTTAATAAATTTTATTAATTTTATTAATTTATTTAATAAATTTAATTAATATTGTTCAAATCCACTTATAATTTGTTTAATTAATTTTAGCTAATTTAACTTGAACAGAAAGTTTAAAGAAGAGTATTGGATATTTGGTAAACATATAGTAAATATCATTATATTATTCAGCTCAAAAAATTAAGAAGATAGATAAACAATAATATAATTATACTTGATATGTTAATTTAATAGTTAAAGATTATATTACCTTAATTTAGAGGTTTAACGGATTCTCTTTCAATTAAAGATACATCTAATTTTATTTTATTAGGAAGTTCATTCTTTTTTTCAATTCGATCAAAAAGCAAGGATATTGCTAGTTCTGCTTTTTTATTAATATCTTGATTAACAGTTGTTAATTTTGGATAGCAGTAATTAGCAATTGTTAAATTATCAAATCCGATAACAGATAAGTCATCAGGAATTCTACACTTTTCACTTCTAGCTCCATCTATTATACCAATTGCAACAACATCAGCTGTAGTAATAACAGCTGTAAGTTTTTTTTGCTTAGCTATTTTTTCCCCTATCTTGATACCACTAAGTAAGCTAATATCACTGTCGAAAAAGAATGAAGAATCAAAGTTGATTTTAGATTGTTTTAGAGCATCTTCATAACCTCTATATCTCAATTCCATGAGATTATTACTTCTCTTTGGAGCTGCAAAACCTATCTTTGTATGACCTTTTTCAATTAAATATTTTGTAGCTAAATAAGTCCCTTTGTAATCATCAATATTAATTGAAAGAGAATTTTCTACCTCTTGATAAGAATCAATAAAAACTATCTCGGTTGATACTTGCTTTAGCAACTGATTAACATTGATTTCTGGCTTTGGAAATATAAAAATAGCACCATCTATATTCCAGCTATTTAAAAAAGTTACTGTATCAGATAGAGCTTTTACACTACGAATCATTGCAAAATAACCTTTGTTTCTCAGATTATTTTCTAGTATACCAACAATTTGAGCTGTGTAAGGATCAGAAAATAAACTATCATTTCCATAAACTAACGGAACAATGATTGCTATAATTTTAGAAGATTGTGCACTAAGATTTCTTGCTGATAAATTTGGTATATAATTATTTTCTTTAATAATTGCATTAACTTTTTCAATTGTGGTTTTTGAAACTTTTGAATATTTTTTGTTTATTACATTAGAAACAGTCATTCTACTAACGCCAGCTAATTGAGCAATTTCCTTAATAGTCATCTATTTATCCTTAACTTACAGATATTCTTATTATCTTAGTATTCTTTAGATCTTGTCAATGAATAAAAAATAAGAGTTTTTCTTGACGTTTACCGATAAACCAATTACTATAAAAAACAGAGGTACTTTTATGAGTCAAGAATTCAAAATAGAAAACAATTCTATATATTTTAAACATCAAAGAATTACGTTTTTAACTAAATCTTTAGTTAGAGTTGAATATTCCCCTACTAACAAATTTATTGATGAAAAAACTCAAATGGTAGTTAATAGAGATTTTGATAAAGTAGACTTTACAACAAATTTAAATAATGGTTTTTTAAAATTAACTACTGATGCATTATTTGTTGAAACAAACGGAGAAAAGTTTTCTGCATTAGGACTAACAATTACATTAAGACAATCTGAAGAGTTATATTATAATACTTATCATTATGGTGATAAGATTCATAATCTAAAAGGAACTGCGAGAACACTAGATGAAGCAGATGGAGAAATACCTCTAGAAGATGGTCTAATGTCAAGAAGAGGTTTTTCTATTATTGATGA
Source organism: Pleomorphochaeta sp. (assembly GCA_028532815.1). Lineage (GTDB taxonomy): Bacteria > Spirochaetota > Spirochaetia > Sphaerochaetales > Sphaerochaetaceae > Pleomorphochaeta. The sequence continues at coordinate 41,596 of JAQQAS010000047.1, read as the reverse complement.
TTCAAAAAGTATGCTCAATGTTGAGGATTTCTTCACCCCTAGAGATAAAAATCATATGGATATATATTTCTTTGGATATAATCACAATTATCTAGAATGTTTAAAAGATTTTTATAAATTAAGCGGTAAAACACCAATGATACCCCGCTATACATTAGGAAACTGGTGGAGTAGATATTATAAATATACAACAAAAAGTTACTTAGAATTATTAGATAAATTTGATGAAGAAAATATTCCTTTCTCAGTAGCTGTAATTGATATGGATTGGCACTTAGTCGATATTGATAGAAAATTTGGTAGCGGATGGACAGGTTATACTTGGAATAAAAAATTCTTCCCAGATCCAAAAGCATTTTTAGAAGAATTACATAAAAGAGGTTTGAAAGTAACTTTAAATGATCACCCCGCAGATGGAGTTAGATCTTTTGAAGATAATTATTGTGATATTGCAAAAGCAATGAATGTAAAAAATAACGAAGATGTTAACTTTGATGCTAGTGATAAAAAATATTTAGATTCTCTACAAAAACATATTTTAGACCCATTAGAAAAAGATGGAATTGATTTTTGGTGGCTAGATTGGCAGCAAGGAACTACTTCCAAAATTGAAGGATTAGATCCCCTTTGGGTTTTAAATTATCATAGATTTATGGCAAGTAAAAAAGATAATAAAAGACCACTCATTTTCTCTAGATATGCAGGTCCTGGGTCTCATAGATATCCTATAGGATTTTCAGGAGATACTTATATAACTTGGGAATCTCTAGCCTTCCAACCTAAGTTTACTATTTGTGCATCAAATATTGGATATGGTTGGTGGTCACATGATATTGGTGGTCATATGAGAGGTTATAAAGATAATGATTTAACTGCTAGATGGACACAATTTGGAGTCTTTTCACCAATTATGAGATTGCATAGCAGTAATGAAATATTTAATGGTAAAGAACCTTGGAGATTTAATAGAGACACTCATTCTGTAATGAATAAGTTTTTAAGATTAAGACATAAATTAATCCCTTATCTATATACTATGAATTATGAAGCTTGGAAAAACGATACTCCCCTTGTTAGACCTATGTACTACTATCACAGTGAAGAAGACATAGCTTATACAAATGAATCCCAATATTATTTTGGTTCTCAAATGATTGTTTCCCCTATTGTATCAAAACAACATAAAGCCATAAATATGGGCTCAGCTTTAACTTGGTTACCTGATGGAAAATATTATGATTTCTTTACATCAAGAAGATATAATGGTAATAGAGCTATTAAAATGTATAGAACTATCGATTCAATCCCAGTATTAATCAAAGAAGGTAATATTATAGTTTTATCTAATGATTTAGAGTGTGATGAAAATCCAAAAAATTTAAATATTAAATGCTACATGGGAAATAATGGAAATTTTGATCTTTATGAAGATGATAATATTAGTGAAAATTATAAAAATGACAATAAGGTAATTACCCACTTTATAAATGACTATAACAATAGAAAATTTATAATTAATAAAGCTGATGGCAATTTATCATTAATACCAGAGGTTCGAAATTATGAAATTACATTTGTTGGTATAAAAGATACTTCTTTAATAGTTCTTCAAGATGGTAATGAAATAAATTATAGCAAAAAATATGATTCATTAAAAAAAGAGTTAACAGTATTTTTAGATAAAATAAATACTACTTCAACCTTAGAAATTGAATTTGAAATTCTAAAAATTAGTGAGATTGATAAAATTGAAAGTATAAGAGAAATTCTTGATAGATGTGAAATAAATATAAAATTAAAGGATAAACTATTTGATATTATTCAAAATAATACTAATGAAAATATTATTTCTAACTTAATTTCTTTAAATATAGACTCTAATTTATATAATGCAATTATTGAAATATTGTTAGCATAATAATATAACAAATCTCACTTAATAAAAAAGCTAGAATATTTTTTCTAGCTTTTTTCTATTTTTTTTGGTAAATATACATCATTACTTTACATATCTAATGAATTGCATCCTTTGAATAAACATGGACAGCATTTTTACCATTCTTTTTAACATGGTATAAAGCTTTATCTGCATTCAACATCATTTGCTTATAAGTATTCTTTCCTCCAGCTCCAATACCAACTCCAAAGGTTAATCCAACACTTACACTCATATTCGCTTGAGAGAATTGCCTTGCGTAAAAATAAATATCTTCTTTGATTACTTCTAGGGATTTAATTACACTACTCTCATCACTATTTATAAATCCAATTACAAATTCATCACCACCAAAACGACAAGCTACGTCCCCATCTTTTATATTGTCTTTGATTATTTTTCCAACTTCAATTAATACTTCATCGCCAATAATATGACCATAAATATCATTTAACTTTTTAAAATTATCCAAATCTAAAATCGCAAGGTAGACAGGATTTTTAGAATATAGTAAAAGCTCGTCAATTTTGCAGTTCCCGGCCATCTTAGTATTTAATAGTGTAAGGTGATCAATTTGATTTAATTTAGTTTTTATTACATTCTCAAGCATTATTTTTAGCATAAAAATAGTTATTAGAACAAAAATCGCTCCCCAAAACAATACTTGTGATAATAATAAAACAAAAGAATACTTGCTTTCAAAGGTATATAGTAGAGCTAGGATTGCACAATACCCTATAAAAAAAAATACAATTAAAATATGAAATATAGTATTTATTACATTAATTTTTTTAGAAACTATTCCAAATTCCACTCTCTCTTCTTTTCTAAATTCAGCAAATAAATACATGCATACTAACAATATAATTATTCCTGCAATAATAAACAGTTCACTTAACATCAGCGAATCCCCCTATCTATAAGGGGGATATTACCAATTGTTTATAAAAATTAAAAGAATTTGCTAGATATTAACAAAAATTTAATATTTTAGATAAAATTCTATTATTTATTAAAAGTTTATATAGACCTTCTTTGAATGCTTATGAATTTCAGGAGTACCCTTTCCATTCCTAATTGCTTTAAGTACTAAGTCAACATCATCAACATAAGTACCACCTAAAATTGAAATGGGAGTATCTTCATACAATTTTGGTTCCATTATTGTTGAAGGCCCAATTATAGCTACTGGTTTATTTAAATATTTAATTTTACTACAAATAGAATTAAATGTATTATTTATTAAACTTGTTGCTGTAATAATTAAAGCAGAAGCTTCTTCATTTACAAAATTATAAAAGCACTTTTCTTCACCAATTTTTTTCCCAATATCGTAAGACTTAACATAAACACTTTTTCTTTGAGCTTCTTTAACTAGAGGTTTAAAATAACCAATCATAGCAAGTTTATCATTTTTTCTTAGCTTCAAATCTTCAAATAAAGTATCTTTATCCTCTTGATTCTTAAGACTTGGAGTTTGTGTTAAAGCATTTATCATTGCTATAACTATAGCTCTACTAATATTATCCTTATAAGTTCTTAAAGAAAGAAGTAAATTATAACAAGATTGTCCTTCGAAATTTTCCTCACATTTATATACAGTACAATTATCTGAAGCATTAATTAAAGTACAACAAACACCACAATTCTTGTTCTTTAATACAACAGCTGTATACCCTAACCCAATGTTAATTGAGTCTACAATATTTTCCTTAGCTTTTTCACTAAAAAGCTCAATCAATCTTTCATCAATATCAATCATAGGGATAGAGTAACATGGAATTATTTATAGCACAATAAAAACAAATGTCAGAAATTATGCGATTAAATTGATAAAAATAGCAATATAAACACCTAATTCCTTATGCTATAATAACAAGTAAATAAAAGGAGAAATAATGAAAATCGAAAGACTCTTAAAAATAGTTTTTATCTTGTTAAATTGTGATCAAATAAGTGCTAATGATTTAGCAAATAAAGTAGGTGTTTCTAAAAGAACGATTTATAGAGATGTAGAAAGTTTATCACTTGCAAATATACCCATTTATACAACTTTAGGAAAATCTGGTGGTATTTCAATCCTTTCTTCTTTCAAACTTGATAGAGCATTATTTTCTAAAAAAGAGAAACAATATATTTTAAATTCTATAGAAAGTTTTAATACTATCAATACTTTTAAAATGGATAACACAATAAATAAACTTAAAGCAATTTTTAAAGAAGCAAGTATATCTCCCATAGAAATAGATTTTAGTACATGGGCACAAGAAAATGAAAATCTTGATTTCAATAATTTAAAAGAGGCTATTACAAATAGAGAGGAATTAGAAATTAAGTATTATAGTTCATATAACGGAGTTTCAAATAGAATTATTAAACCAATAAAATTATTCTTTAAAAATAAAAGTTGGTATCTCTATAGTTATTGTACCCTAAGAGAAAGTTATAGATTATTTAAAATAAATAGAATAATAAGTATTAAAAAAACAGGTAATAATTTTTTTGAAGAAAAATTAGATTACAATATTAAACTAAACAAAGTAGATGAAAATAAGTTAATACCATTAAAACTACATTTTTCAAATAAGATTTCTTATAGGGCTTTAGATGAATTTAATCATAAGGATATAGTAATTAATAAAGACAATTCCATTTCACTAGATACAAAGATCATCTACGATGAGTGGATTATTTCCTTTTTAGCAAGTCTTGGGAAAGAGGTCACAATAATAAGCCCTGATTTTTTAAAAAAAGAATTGAGTAGTTTTATAAAAAAAATAGAAGAAAATTTAAATGCTGACAGATAGTTGTCATAATAAGTATTCTATAATAAAGCTAAGGAGCAGAAAAATGGACAAATACATCACTCTAACAAAAGATAATATAGAAATGGAGCATGTTTGCTGTGCTATATCAGATAAAAAACATCAAAAAGGTGTTGTTAATAAAAAGGCATGGATTAAAGATCAAATTGAATATGGGCATACTTTTACTAAACTAGATGCAAAGGGAAAAGTTTTTATAGAATATACCCCGCTTGAAAAAGCTTGGGTTCCAATTATAGGGAATAATTATTATTACATTCACTGTTTATGGGTTTCAGGAAGTTTTAAACATAAAGGTCATGCAGATAATTTATTAACAACTACAATTAAAAGAGCTAGAGATGAAAATAAAGATGGAGTTTGTATCCTTTCATCTAAAAAGAAAAAGCCTTTTTTATCTGATTATAAATTTTTATTAAAATATGATTTTAAGATTGTTGATGAAATAGATGATTATCTATTGCTTGCAATAAATTTTAATTCAAACAAACCTCAATTCTCTCCCTCTGTAAAAAAGAGAACCTCTTTCAATGAAAGTGGACTTAGAATTTACTATTCTCCCCAATGCCCCTATTCAATAAATTGTATAGAGCAAGTTGAAAACTATTGTATCAAGAATGATATTAATCTAAAAATAATAAAAGTTACTAATTTAGAGGATGCCAAAAATTTACCCTCTGTATTTAACAATTGGGCTGTATTTATTGATGGAAAATTTAATAGTATACATTTATTAAACGAAACATACTTAAAAAAGGTATTAATTAGTAACTAATTTATATATTTTGTATGTTTAATATTGAATATTTAATATCCTATTATTATCTTTAAAACAAAGAATAAGGAAAACAATAGTGGAAAATTATAAAAAATATTTAGTACTAGCTAAAGATAACTCAAACTTAACTGACTTTGCAAAAAGACAAGAGACTATTTTTCAATTAGAAAATGCAAGATCTGATGCCTTTAATGTAACAGGTCCAACTAGTAGACTTTATATTAAAACCTCTAATAAACTTTATGATTTATATTTTGAAGAAGAAGAATACGAAGAAGCTCTAGATATAGCAAAAGAATTATTTAACTTAATAAAGTCATCTCCAGATATTAAGCTAAAAAGCAAAATTATTGTTAATCTTGGTTTTGCTTATTTAAAAAACGGAAATATATCAAAGGCTAAAGAGATTGCTTCAACATATACTTTTGATGAAGAAAATCCTGAATATCCATATTATTGCTTGTTTAGAGCAGCCCTCTCTCAAGTATATAAAGATAAATATATGGAAATATCTTATCTACAAAATGCTTATAAATCTTCAGTAAATGGAGAGTCTTCCAATTCTGAAATTGCAAATATATTAATTGCAATTGCCCTATATTATGAAAGAACTAAATCTATAAAGTCTGCATATATGGCTTATTTAGAAATTTTTCATAAAGCAACTGAATTATCTTTAGAATTAACTGACGAAGAGCGTTTTTCATTCCTAATTAGATTATCTACTTTAGCTATAAAAAACGAAAATGAGAAATTAGCATTAGACTTACTTACCAAAAGTACTGTTGCGATGAATAAAAAATTAGGAACTAGACATCCTTTAATAAAAATAGCAAACAAGGTTTTACAAAGTGTGCAACCTAAACAGTAGTTTTTAATATTGCCATTTTCTTTTTAATTGTTTATTATTCATTCAATGGGAATGAACGTCTCCCTGGATATCTAATCCGAACTGCTATAAGCTGATGACTTCTGTTAATACACTAGCAGGGGCATCTTTTTTTTATGCTCCAAGAGGAGAATTTAATGCTATTTAGTTTTGCAATTATAATTATTTTAGGACTTTTTTCTAAAGTGATTTTTTCTAAAATCAAACTACCATATATAATTGGCATGCTTTTTATCGGAATCTTATTAGGACCTTATGTATTTAATATTTTAGATCCAGCTATAAATGAAATCTCAGCTGATCTTAGAGAAATAGCATTAATAATTATTTTAATGAAAGCAGGCCTAAGCTTAGATATAAAAGATTTAAAAAAAGTTGGAAGACCTGCAATACTATTGTGCTTTCTTCCAGCTTCTTTTGAAATAATGGGATATTTATTAATTGCGCCAAATCTAATTGGAATCACATTATTAGAAGCAGGTATTATTGGTTCTGTAATGGCCGCAGTTTCTCCAGCTGTAGTTGTACCGGCTATGACTAAATTAATAGAAGAAAAAAGAGGTACTAATAAAGCAATTCCGCAGATGATGCTAGCTGGATCTTCCGCAGATGATGTTTACTGTATTGTAATATTTACAGCTTTGGTTGCTCTTGAAAAAGGTGGAGATGTTCATGCTTCTGCCCTTTTCAATGTACCGATCTCTATGCTAACTGGTGTTATATTAGGTGGTGTTAGTGGTGAACTATTGGTTAGATTCTTTAAGAAATTCCATATGAGAGACACTGTTAAAGTATTATTACTTTTATCAATTAGCTTCTTGTTTATAAGTATAGAGAATGCCTTAAAAGAAGTTGTACCAGTTTCTGGATTGTTGTCAATTATTAGTTTAGGCTTAATCATTAAAGCTCATTATCCTATCTTATCAGATAGACTGACACCTAAATTCTCAAAACTTTGGGTTGGTGCTGAAATATTACTATTTGTACTTGTTGGAGCATTAGTTAATGTTGAATATGCAACTCATGCTGGATTTGCAATGATTATTATGATTTTCATTGGTTTAGCTTTTAGAACTGTTGGAACTTTCTTAGCAACACTTAAGACAGGCTTAACTTTAAAAGAACAAACATTTTGTTTATTTAGTGAATTACCAAAAGCAACAGTTCAAGCTGCTATGGGCGGTGTTCCCTTAGCAATGGGATTAGCTTGTGGTAACTTGGTATTAACCTTTGCTGTATTAGCAATATTAATAACAGCACCTCTAGGTTCGTTTTTAATTTCATTTTCTTCCAAAAGATTCTTACTAAAAGAATAAGCAAGCTATGAATTTTTATGTATTTATCATTCTACACTAGCAAACTGTAAGACTATAAGTTACAATATTATTGATTTTATTTAGTGCTTAGAATGAAATCATCCAAATTTATGAGGTAAAATATGACTTTTAGAACTAATAGAAAAATAATAACATTACTTATTGTTTTTGCATTAACTATTACAGTACTTAGTTCTTGTAATAGAGCTGAAAAAGAACAAGATACAACTAGTGCTGAAATTAAAACATCTAGTGAACCAATTACTCAAGAACCTGAAAATATTATTGAAGAAGTAGTTGAGCCTGAAGTTTTTGATGATAGTGAACTTGGATATAGTGTTGTAAATGATAAGTTGTTCTTAAATGACAAAGAACTACCAACAAAAGAAATTGCAAATACTATAAAAGAAGAAGATAGAGTTACTTACGAATTCTACGATGGAGCTGCCTTAATTATTAAATCTAACGGAGATTTAATTGTTAACTTCCCAGTTAGAATTACTTTATTAATAGATAAAGATTTTACCACTTTCCAAACTTTATATAGAGGACACCCTTTAACTAATGCAAATATATTTGATTTTATTACAGCAGACAATTGGTACACAATTGATTATGGCGAAGGAACAACTCTAAAATTTAATAATACAGAGTTATTATTCAGCACAGAAAACTTAGTAATTGATCAAAAAAAGGATAGCTGTGAAACTATATTTAAAAATTTTGTAATTAGTAATAGCAATATATTAGATACTGACGCACTAACAAGTATTATTAAAATACAGTATGAAGATGGTAATCAATTAACTCATATAATTGGTGGCAGTACTACATTTATTTTCAACTCAGGAACTTCTATCGAATCAGATGGAGAGACTACAACTATTAAAAAAGATGATCAAACTACAGTTGTAAAAGGTGAAATCACAGGTATTAATTTTGATGCTGAAACTGGAGAAATCCAACTTGAAACCACTGAAGAAAGCGTTAAACTTGACACTAAAGGTAGTGTTTTAGAACAAAAAGTTCTAACCATTGAACCTGAGGTGGAACAAGATAATTTAATAAGTGAAAAAGAAGTTTTTGAAAGTGAAAACTTAGAACAAGAAGAAATACCTCCTACATTGGAAGATGGAAAACTTGCGCCAGAATTTGGTGAAGGTCCTCAAGATTCAGAGATTCCACCACAAGATGAATTTGGACCTATTGATGGTGAAGCAGAAGATGATTTTGATCAAGAAATAATTGGAGACTGGGATGAAGAAAAAACAGTTAGCCCTTATAGAATTGGTATTATTCCAAACTTTACATTCTTCCAGTATGGAGATAAGAATAGTAACTATGGATTAAGAGGCGATTTCGTTGTAGAAAATGAAGTTGTAGAAGGTACAGTTATTGGCTTGCAAATTGGAGTGGGTGCTGATCACTTCGCTTCGGTTGGGACAGATAACGCTTTTAACTACAAAGAGCTAGTTACTTATGCTACATTCTCACAAGAATTTACACCTAATTATTCTAATGTTTCTTATTTCTATAAAGTTGGACTTGGCTCATTAATTCCACTTGACGAAGGTGATACAGAAACACCTTATTTCAGATTAGGTTTATCTCTTGGTATTAACGTCCACATCGATCAACATTGGATGCTAAGAGTTGGTGGCGAGGCTGCTATAAACTATAGAACTGACATTGAAACTAGTGAATCTGCCTATATTGGTTTATTCTACAAATTCAAATAATTATACTTATTAATTTAGGTCTTAAAAATGAAGAAACTTAGAAGTACTCATATTGTTAATTTAGTATTAATTATTTTATCAGCTATAATTTTGATTTGGATAACATATCTACCAGGTTTCATCGGCTTGTGCCGATGGAATCCTATCTACTCTAGGATTTTAATTACTCTTTGGGTTACAGTTTTTATACTTGGTTTGCTATTTATTATTTCATTAATTGATTTTAAAAATAAGAAAATTACTCAAATAGGTAAAGTTGCATCTCTTATCATCTCATCACTTCTCACTATCTTTCTTATAGGCATGTTTTTATATCTAGTTATACCAACATTCTCTAAAGTTGAAGATCGATATCTAGTAAATGAAATCAATGGGAAGAATTTAAATATTAATGGTGATTCTAAATTATCCTTTGCTGTATCTTCTGACCCTCATTGGGGAAGTGAAAATAGTAATACACAAGTTACAAACCAAATTCTAAGAGATATAAACAATCAAGATTATGATGCTTTTTTATGTTTGGGGGATGTATCTGAGCTGGGTTCAATTGAAACATATTATAAAGATGCCACAACATATATAAAAGAAAATTTAGAAAATACACCAATTCATGTTATTTTAGGAAATCATGATGCTCTGATAAATGGGACTAAATATTTTAAAAAATACTTTCAAAGAGATTTAAATAATTTTTACAGTAGGTTTGACTATGATAATATTCATATAATTACTTTAAATCTTCTTTGGGACGCACAAGAATTTGATAAGGTGCAAGAAAATTGGCTCATTGAACAGTTAGAAAGTATTCCTAAAGAAGATATGACTATAGTGCTATCTCACTGTTTTGCCTACTGTTCAGGTTATTACGATACTAAGTCAAAAAGAAATTGGTATGACAATGAAGATGTTATAAATGAAGTTACCCCTATTCTTGAAAAATATGATGTTGAACTTATGATTAGTGGACACAATCATCTAATGGAATTATTAAAAAATAATAATACCCATTATGCAGTTGTTGGCACTATGGGGGGAAAATTAGATAGTGAAAGAGATTATACATCTCCTAATTCAATTTGGTTAGATACTGAGCACTATGGGTATATGGATTTAGAGGTTTATAGAGATTATCTAGAAATAACTTTTAAAGATCAAAACTCAAATACTCTTTATAACACTAGAATAGAAAATAATTAATAAACAAATTATCCATATTTTATACATAACCTATATTTTTATAGGTTATTTTTTTGTGTTTTCTAAATCCATAAATACAAATTACTTTAATTCCTTAAAACCTAGGGCTATTAATTTAATATAAAATCTTTCCATATTTTAAGTTTCTCTTCAACTTTTAAGGTATAAGCAGGGCTTGAGGAAGGTAAACTTTTAAATTGAATTTTACTTGGATAAAAATTGATATGTCTTTTATATAATTTTTCAGACATTTTTCCATTGAAAATAACTTTTTCAATAGTTGAATGAGTATCAATTAAGTTTTGTAAATCATTTGCAACAACACTTTTAATCTCGCTATCTAAAGAGCCTTTTCTGCTACAAGTTTTTACAACATCCCAAAGAATAATATTATTATCTAATATGAATTTGGTTTTTTCTTGATAAGTATTTAATTTAGGACCATTAAAGATAGCTGAGACAATCTGCCAAAAACTATTTTGTTTATTGCCATAATATTCTCCCTGTTTTAAGGAAATTACACTAGGGGCTGATCCTAAAATTAAATATTTAGGATTTTCCCCTATTATTGGAGAAAATCCTTCTATCATGATAAATACCTTATAGCAGCTAAAGCACAATTAATTCCATCTAGAGCAGAAGAGACAATACCGCCTGCATAACCGGCACCTTCTCCACAAGGGAATAATCCCTCATTGCTCATAAAGCTCTCTTTATCTCTTAAAATTCTCACAGGGCTACTAGTTCTTGTTTCACTTGCTATAACAATAGCATTCTCACTTATAAAACCAGGGATTTTTTTATTAAAAGAAATAAAACCACCTCTTAAACATTTAGCTACTTCTTTTGGAAAAATTTGATTCAAATCTTTTGTCTCTAAAGTTCCTAAATAACTAGATTGAGGTAAATCTTTACTTTCTACTTGTTTTACAAAATCTGATACTCTTTGAGCTGGTGCATTAACACCTGAACTTATAAGAGAAAAAGTATTTTTTTCAATCTGTTCTTGAAATTTAAGCATTGAAAGAGAATCATTATTTTCTAAAACATCCTCAACTCTGATTTCTGTAACGATTGCACTATTTGCCCATTTCCCGCCTCGAGAAGAGGAGCTCATTCCGTTTACTAGAGTATAACCATTTTCAGTGTGAGAAGGTACTACAGAGCCTCCTGGGCACATACAAAAGGAAAAAACACCTCTATCATTTACATTACTTACTAATCTATATTCAGCAGGTGGCAAATATTTGCCTCTTCCTTTTTTACTCTTATACTGCACTTGATCTATGAAGGATTGAGAGTGTTCAACTCTTAACCCTATCGCAATAGATTTAGCTTCAATTTCAATATCTTTTTTATCCAATAATTTATAAATATCCTTTGCACTATGCCCGGTTGCTAAAATCACAGGACCATAATATTTATCTCCTTTATCACTAACTACACCGATAACTTCTTCATCTTGTTTAATGATATCAACAACTTTAGTCTTATAAATTATTTGACCACCATTATCTAAGATAGTATTTCTCATATTTTTAATAATTGAAGGCAATTTGTCTGTTCCTAGATGTGGATGAGCTTCTCTTAATATTGAGGATGGGGCTCCCATTTGGACAAATAAAGATAATACCTCATTAATATTCCCTCATTTTTTTGATCTAGTAAATAATTTCCCATCAGAAAAAGCTCCAGCACCACCTTCTCCATAGCAGTAATTTGATTCTTCATTAATCTTATTTTCCCGAATCATCGTGGCAACACTTTTTCGTCTATCTTCTACTTTTTCTCCTCTCTCAATTAAGATTGGAGTATACCCACATTCTAAAAGCTTCAATGCAGCAAATACTCCAGCAGGGCCCATTCCAACAATAACAATTTTATCATTATGAGCTTTTGTGAATTTTATAGGATTATATAAAGAAGGAGCTTTTTCCCCTACATATAAGGTAATTGAAACATCAATTTTTACAGGTATTCTTCTTGAATCTATGCTTTTCTTTGTAATTAAAAAATCTGTTAAGTCACTTTTCTTAATTTGTGCTTTTTCTAAAGCATACTTTACTACAAGATTGTCATCTTGAGCCTCTTGAGGTAAGAGTTTAATATTTATTTTTTTTATCATAAATGCATATTAACAGTAAAATATTTTATCGGTCAACGAACTAAACTAGTTGAAAAGGTTTTTATGATAATATACTCTTTGCCATATGAATATTCTATCTGTTGAAAACCTATCACTAACCTTAAATGATGAACCATTATTTGAAAATATTTCTTTTGGCCTTGATAAATATGATCGTGTTGGATTAATTGGAAATAATGGCCAAGGAAAAAGCACTTTATTAAAGGTTCTTTCTAAAAAAATTGAAAAAGATGAAGGTTTAATTTCAACTATGAATGAAACTGAAATTGGCTTTCTTGAACAAATAGTTACATACGATGAAAATGATACTGTTTTAGATTTTTTCTACAGTTCTGAGGGCTCTAGATTTAAATTATTAAAAGATTATTATAAGCTCTTAGAAGATCCAATTGCAAATGAAAACAAGATTGCACAGATTACTCTTTTGCTAGATAAAGATAATATTTGGGGATTAGAAAATGAATTTTCATCAATCCTTGGGGAACTTGGTCTATATGATATAAATGATAAATTAATGAAAACCCTTTCTGGTGGTATGAGAAAAAAAGTAGCGATTGCAAGGGTCCTTTGTAATAAACCAGATATTCTATTTTTAGATGAACCTACTAACCATCTAGACATAAAAACAATTGAATGGCTACAAAGATATTTAGCAGCTAGCACAATGACTATAATTGTTGTAACTCACGATAGATATTTTTTAAACGCTGTTTGTAATAAAATAATTGAATTATATAACTCACAAATTTTTGTTCATCCAGGTAACTATAATGAATATTTAGAAAGAAAAGCTAAAAGACTCATTGATGAAAGAAAATACCAAGATAGACTTTCTACTATTTTAAAAAGAGAATTAGAATGGCTTAAAAGAGGGCCACAGGCTAGAACATCTAAAGATGGAAACAGAATAGATAGAATTAAAGATATGCAATGCGAGCAAAGAAATGTTGGAGAAAAGGAGCAAAATAACTTCTCTTCTAATACAAGATACATTGGTAAAAAGATTCTTGATGTGAAAAACATCTCTAAATCCTTTAAGGATAATTTAATCTTTAAAGATTTTACTTTTTCTTTTACAAAAGATATGAGAATTGGAATTATTGGAGAAAATGGTAGTGGTAAATCAACTCTTTTAGATGTTCTAACCAATCACATTGAAAGCGATAGTGGTATTGTAGATATCGGAGTTAATACTGTTTTTGGATATTACGACCAAATAGGGAGAAACCTTACTAGCAACAAAACAGTTTTAGAATATGTTGAAGATATTTCAGATAGAATAGTACTATCAAAAAAGAATGAAGTTTCTGCTGCTAGATTCCTTGAACTTTTTAACTTTCCAACAAAACTTCACCGACTCCCAATCTCCACTTTATCAGGTGGACAGAGAAGAAGATTATACCTACTCTCTCAATTAATGAAAAACCCAAACTTTCTAATATTGGACGAACCAACTAATGATTTAGATGTTGAAACTATCGAAAACCTTGAAAAATATATTGAAGATTTCTTTGGCTGTAGCATAATAGTATCCCACGATAGAGCTTTTTTAGATAGAACATGTGATTATTTATTAATTATTAAAGATCATCAAATCACTCAATTTGCCGGCAATTATACTCAATATTCATCATCACAGCTTATTGAAGAAAAAACGGCTAAACCTAAAGAGAATAACAATTACACCAAGGGAAATAAAAAAAAGAAAAAAGGCTTAACTTTTAAAGAAAAGAAAGAACTTGAAAATTTACCAGATAAAATCGAAGATACTGAAAATTTAATTAATGAATTAGAAGAAAGCTTCAACACAATAGAGAGTACTCACTTAGGTACTTTAGAAGAAAGAACCAAGCTATATGAACAAAAGAAAGAAGAATTAGAGGTTTTAGAGACTACATGGTTAGAACTTCTTGAAAAAGAAGAAGCTTAAGACTTTAACATTTTCTCAAAGTCTTTTGCATTCATAGGTTTAGCATAATAATAACCTTGAGCTTTATTACAACCTATTTCTTTTAGACTTTCTAAATCGTCTTCAGTTTCAACACCTTCAGCTATTAAATCTAAATTTAATTCCCTTGCAATATTCACAATGAGTTTTAATATACTCTTATTATTCTTTGAATCAGCAGATTTTTTATTCAAGAATAGTAAATCTAATTTGATAATATCCACGGGCACTTCACTTAACATATTTAGAGAAGAATACCCAGAACCAAAATCATCCATCTCAATAACAAAGCCATTATCTGATAACTGTTTAACTACATCAGTTAATTGCTCTTGAGATTGAGAATAAGCTGTTTCTGTAATCTCTAAATGAATATTGCTTGCATCTAATTTATATTTTGATATTAGAGCAGTTAGATTATCAATCAAATCTTTGCTATAAATATCATTTCTAGAAACATTTACAGAAATGGGAATAGCTTTAAACCCTTTATCAAGCCATTCTCTAGTTTGCCTACAAACTTCTTCCCAAACATATAAATCAAGCTTTGATATAAATCCATTTTTCTCAAATATAGGAATAAAATCGCCAGGGCTCATAAATCCATATTTAGGATGAATCCATCTAACTAAAGCTTCAGCACCAATTATTTCATTTTTACAAATATCCCATTTAGGTTGATAATAAACAATAAATTGTTCTTGAGATACAGCTTCATCCATTTGAGAGACAATGAGTTGTTCTTTTTGTAGCCTTTTGTTCATATCTTCAGTAAAGGTCGAAAAATAAATTTTATAGCGGCCTTTAATTGGGGTTAACGCCATTTTCGACCAATCACACATTGTAGCAAGCGGGATAGATCTATCTTGTATTTCATATATGCCAAATTGGATACTAAGAGGAAAATCAACGGGAGGGTTACGTTTATAATCAGCAATCGTATCATCAATATATTGCTCATCTATAGGATATGGCACTAAGGCTTGAAACCTATCTCCTGTAAAACGTGCAATAAGAGCATTCTCATTAAATAACTCTTTTAAAATCTCAGAAACAAAAATTAATACCTTATCACCATTTTGATAACCGGCAAATTGATTTATAACTTTAAATTGAACTATATCAATACATAAAAGTAAATATTTAGTATCTAAATTTTCATTTAAAGCCTTACTTGCTTTTACATAAAAACCTTCTTTATTCAATAAATTTGTTAAGGAGTCATGCTGAACAGCAGTAATAAAATTTTCATTTTCTCTTAGCATTATAATATTTTTTAATCGTCTTAAAATAACTTTTGGACTATAGGGTTTTGTTAAAAAATCAGTTGCGCCCATTTCTAAACAAGCAATTTCGGCATCTAATCCGCTATGTGTTGTTTGTACAATTATTGGGATATTACAAAGAGGAAGGTACTTATTTCTCTCCTCAAGGAATTCATATCCATTTAATATTGGCATATTTAAATCTAATAGTATAGCAGAAACCTCTCCACAATACTCTTTTAAATACTCAAGAGCTTGCAAACCATTTTCCACACCATAAACTCGATATTCATGTGATAATATTCTTGTTAATAACGTTCGGTTAATTTTATTATCGTCAACAACTAGGATTAAACGCTTGCCCAAAAGATACCCCTTTTTGCCAATATTATCTGAAATAAGTAAATATATTGATTGTTACTTATTAAACACTTTATAATGTTTATTCAATTTTGTAAATAAAATAAAGATATTTCAGTACATCTATTAATTTAAATTAAACAAAACTAAACTATTTCTACCGCCATTTATCAGTGGCTCTTCTCTACTTATATTATCAATTATATAATCATAAATTGAATCAATAGAGATACGATCTTTACTTAAAGACGGAATATTTTCATTTACATATCCGATTTCACTTTCACTATCATTTTCATACCCTAATGCTCTTAAAAAATAATAGGAGAAAATACTATTAGGATGATTAACATCCAAACTACTTGTATCAAAAGATAATTCACCGGCTCTAGTTGAAACCATTGCATACAAATCTGAAGTTGAAGAATTATCATCACTACTAGTAAAAAACGTTTCATAAAGCTCAGGAATGGTATCAACAAAACTTGTTGTTATAGTATTCACTGAATAATTACTTTTTTCAATAAAGGACCCACTGCCACAGGAGTCTAAAACTGTTAGTACAGTACAATTTAATGAATTTAGGTTTTCAGATAAGAAGGAAAGAGGAATAGATTCCCTAACTTGTTCATCTTTATCTTCTGGAAGTCTTAAATCTCCATCATTGGTTTGATCTCCATGACCACTATAGTAAAAAATTAATATATCATTCTCACTAAGATTATCAATAGATGTTATCTCGTTTCCAAAAGTTGAATATTCAGAAGTTAAATTATATTCACTCTTATCAAAATTGCCATCATAAACATTTGCACTTATATCATTATTATTTTTTAACTCATCAAATAATTTCTGTAAATTATCTTTATTTGGATAGTTTGATTCCGGTATATCATCAATAGTATGTTGCTGAATAAAAGGTATATAAACAAATGTTTTCTCACTTTGACTTGCCAAAGTTGAAAGAGCATAGGCTATTTCTCTAATATCATTTGGAGGATTTTCTAATGCTGCATTGCCATTTATATCAGAAGTACTAGATTCATCTTCTCCAATATAGTCTAAGCCAACTCCAATTAATATTATTCTACCTGGACTTTGTTCATAAAATAATTCACAGCTTATAAATAGGCATAATGAAAAAATTAATAAAGAGAATCTTATGGTTTTATTAATTTTCTTCATATAGTACCTCATATGGATAATATAACAGATTTATACTTTTCTTAAAAGTCTAAAAAAAAAGCCGGCCAAAAATGACCGACTAATAAATTACAAATAAATTATTTAATTCTCTTAATTGCTGCTTTATATAATTCATCAAGTTTTGCACTAGGATTTTCGAATTTTGCTAAGAAAATCATTGCTGCAATGATATAAGGTTTATAACTTGCTTCTTTGTATAAAGGAACGATGTATTTATCAAATACTGATGCATCAACCTCACCTTCTTCACAAGATACACCTGTGATATCAGCTGGTAGACAGTGCATGTATAATGCTTTACCATCTTTTGTTAATTTCATCATATCTTCAGTACAAGCCCAATCTTTGAATTTAGCATTGTTTTCAAGACATTTTTGTTCTAGTACATCAAGTTCATCAAATTTCTTTTCTTCAACAAGTTTAGTTCTTTCTTCCATGATATGGAATGGAGCCCAACTTTTTGGATAAACAATGTCAGCATCTTTGAAAGCTTCTTCCATTGAGTTAACTTTTTTATAAGAACCACCGCTCTTTTTAGCGTTTTCTGCAGCTACTTCTTCAACTTCTGGCATTACATCATAGCCTTCTGGATGAGCTAGGACAACGTCCATACCAAATCTAGTGAATAGACCGATAATACCTTGAGGAACAGATAAAGGTTTACCATAAGAAGGACTGTATGCCCAAGTCATTGCAACTTTTTTACCTTTTAGGTTTTCAACACCACCAAATTCATTGATAACATGAAGCATATCAGCCATTGATTGTGTTGGGTGGTCAATATCACATTGTAGGTTTACAAGAGTTGGTCTTTGTTCTAATACATCATCATCAAAACCTTCTTGTACAGCTTGTGCAACGTTCTTTTGGTAAGTATGTCCTTTACCAATATACATATCATCTCTAATACCGATAACATCAGCCATGAAGCTAATCATGTTTGCTGTTTCACGAACAGTTTCACCGTGTGCGATTTGGCTTTTCTTTTCATCTAGATCTTGTACTTCTAAACCTAATAGGTTACATGCACTTGAGAAAGAGAAACGAGTTCTTGTAGAATTATCACGGAAGATTGAAATAGCTAGTCCGCTATCAAATACTTTTGTAGAAATGTTATTTTCTCTTAGACCACGAAGAATCTCCGCAACCTTGAATACTGCGTCGATTTCATCGTCACTTTCTTTCCAAGTATGGAAGAAATCATTTAGGTACATGTTTTTTGTATCAAGAGCACCAAGCTCTTTAATCATTTGCTCAATTAAAGCCTTATCTTTTTTCATAAGAGACTCTCCTTAGATTAGTTGTTTGAATGAGTGTACTATATCATGTACACTCACCCTTGTAAAGTTTTTTTGTTGCATTTTGTTGCAATATTTTTATTTTATTTTGCCCATTTCTCTTAGAATTTTTTCTGAAGTAAAAGGCCAGCTTCTACACCAAACACCAACTGCATCATGGATAGCAATTGCTATTGCAGGAGCCGCTCCATTAGTTGCAATTTCTGATATAGATTTAGCGCCATAAGGACCTTCATCATCATCAATATCAATTAATTTAACCTTAAAGTCTTCTGGCATTTCGTTAATCATTGGGGGACAATAGTCTGTGAAATTAGCATTCAGTGGATTAACATCTTTATCATATTCAATACCTTCATATAAAGAGTGTCCAATTGATTTTAATGCAGCTCCATAAATTTGACATTCAGCTAATTCAGGATTAATTGGAGTTCCTGCATCTTGTAATGCATAGAATTTTTGGACTTTAACTTCACCTGTTTTAACATTAACTGCAACTTGAGCAAAATGGGCACCGTAAGGAATAGAATTTACCATAGTTGTAAATGATCCTTTTCCCATAATTTGACCATTACCTGTACCAGAAAGAGCTGTGTGACACATTGTACCATAATCTAGTTCAGCACCAGTTTTGCTACTTACAACTTTTCCAGGATAATCTAGATATAAATCAGCTTCATTTTCACCCATTTGGAATGCTGCTTCTTTTTTAATAGCTTTTACTAAATCTTCAGCAGCTAATCTAGAAGCATTCCCTGAGAAATATGAACCACTAGATGCGTATGCACCTGTATCAAATGTTGTTGAATCAGTATCTCCACTAGTTATTGTAACTCTATCTAGAGGAACTTTTAAATTTTCTGCAGCTACTTTAGCACTAATTGTGTCTAAACCTGTACCTAAGTCTGCTCCACCACTAAATAATTCTACAGAACCATCTGTTGTTAATTTTGCCCATGCATTTGAGTGGTCTAAACCAGGAAGACCTGAACCTTGTTGGATCATAGCAAAGCCTTTACCAACTTTCCAATCAGGATCATCTGATTTTTCTTTTTTCTTCCAGTTTATCATTTTAGCACCTTCATCAATTGCTTGTGCTAATCCACAAGAACCAACAGGTACTACATTACCTTCTCTTCCTTCACCAAGGCCACGAAGGATTTCTAGCATATAGCCTTCTTCAACATGGTTTTTCTTAATAACATCTAGATAATCAAGACCTAATTCGTTAGCTAATTCAGCGATAGTACACATCATTGCATAAGTTCCCTTAGGTGCACCATATCCTTGATAAGCTCCAACCATTGCAATGTTTGTATAATAGGTAACTACATCAAATCTCATGTTATCTACTTTAAATAATGGTAGTACTTTAGAACATGCGTTCATAGGAACTGTAAGACAGTGTTGTCCATAACAACCTGTATTTGCTTCAACTAGCATATCAATAGCTGTTATTTTACCATCTTTATTTCCACCTAATTTAACTTTTAATTTCATTGGGTGACGAGTTGCTGAAGTTAAGAATTGTTCTTCTCTAGTATTTTGATAGAAAATATCTAAACCAGTATCCCATACTGCATAACCTACTAAATCTTCTACAGTAACATCTTGTTTTGAACCATAACCACCACCTACTCTTTCTTTAATAACTCTAACTTTATTGTGTGGAATATCACAAAGTCGAGCTACAACACGTCTAACGTGGAAAGGAACTTGAGTTGATGTATGTAAAACTAATCTACCTAAATCAATTCTACCAAAACAAACTGAATGTTCTAATGGTGTACATTGAATTTGGTTTGTTCGATAGGTTCTCTCGATTACACAATCTGAATTTTCAAAGGCTTTATCTACATCACCAATTTGACCTTTTGCTTCTGATGCAATATTTTTCTTAATATTTGCATGAATTGGGAAAGGATAATGAACAATACCATCTCTTGGGTCGCAGTCTTTATTCAATTGATCTAAATTATCGGGAGCACCAACACCAAATGAAATTTTACTGTTGTGAATAATAGGAGCATCTTCAGCTTGAGCTTCTTCAACACTTAAAACAGGTTTTAATACTTCATATTCAACTTTAATTAAATCTCTAGCTTTCATAGCTGTTTCTTTATCTTTAGCTACGATAGCTGCAACTCTATCACCAACCATTCTAACTTTTTCGTTAAATAATCTCTTATCGTGTGGAGATGGTTCTGGAGCGCCTTGTCCTGCATGAGTGTAATGAGTTTGAGGAGTATTTAAGTGAGTAAAAATCTTATCAACACCAGGCACTTTTTCTGCTTCAGATGTATCTATGCTTTTAATATAAGCATGAGCATATGGAGATCTTAATACTACCATTGCGTGAGCATTAGGTGTAACTTTATCTTCAGTAAAACACTTATCTCCAGCTACTAAGGAAGCCCCATCAATTTTACTTATATTTTTACCAACATATTTTAGTTGTTCTCTATATTCTTTAGCAATTTTAGTTTTATATTTTCCAAAATCTCTAATTTCAGTAGCTAATTGTACTGCTAGATAATAATTTTCATAACCAGCATCACGAATAAATAAAGAAGTTAAAACATCTTTAATTTGTTCTTTTGTTGGATATTCAACATGTTCTAATAACCAGGTTAAAAGAAGAGCTGCAGCTGGAGCATTATATGCAGATTGAACAATACCTGCATCAATCATTGCTTGTTGAACAAAGTTGACATTTCTAGAATTGCCTAAACTTTCTGCTGTTCTTATTTCTTTTCCTTCAACTTGTAAAGGAGAAATAAGGTTACTAAAGGCTGGAATATCATCGATAATAACTGTATCTGATCCAGCAAAGCCTTCAGCATTGTCACTATCTCTTACTGTATTATAGCCTGCATTAAATAATGCTTCTCTAAGACTCATACCTTCTTTATATTCTAGGTCTATATTTTTCCCATTAATAATACATTTTACAAAATTCATTATTTTGCTCCTCCTTTTGTCATATCAAACATTTGAGCAACTGCTACACTTGTTATATAACGTTTGTACGAAGCTGAAGCGGTTAAATCATCTTTTGCCTTGACTGCATTAGCAATTGCAAATTCGACATCAGCACTTGAACTAAATGCATCATTTTCTATAGCATTTTCAACATCACTAAATCTTACAACACCAGTTGATTTGATTGCAGCAAAAATTCTAACTTCAGATAGTTTTTTATTACTTACCTTAGCGCCAAAAGCTACACAGACGGCACTGTGAGCATGAGATGTTTTAGCAAATCTTTTTGATAATACAACCCTTTCTTCTTTTGGTAAAACAACGCCAACTAAAAGAGTGCTTGAAAAAGAATCATGATTTGAATGATACTCTCTAATTGGAAGGTTATCTTCAGTAAATACTCCATCGGAGGTTAAACCTGAAGTCATTAATCTAGCTTTAGCTGCTAACAAGGTTGGCATAAGATATGAATCATCACTACCAAATGCTAAGTTACCACCAATTGTTGCACTATTTCTTAATGTTCTTGAAGCACAGAATTGAGCAGCTTCTTTTAAGTATTCAGGAATATCATCAGATTCAATTAAAGATTGAAGAGTTACACAAGCTCCAATTTTTACACCTTCTTTAGTAACTTCAATTTTATCTAAACCTAAACCTTCAAGACTAATAGCACCTTCATATTTTAAATTAGAATTAAGACGATTGATTTCGGTTCCACCTGCATAAAAAGCATATTCAGGATATTCCCTTTTTTTAAGTAATGCTTCTTTTACATCTTTAACTTTTATTAAATATTTTATCATTATTCAATTACTCCCGCTCTTTTGAGCAAATTCTCGCTTACTTCTCGACCTTTCTTAGCAAGTTCATTTTCATCATAGCCAACAAGTTTACCCTCATCGACAACAACCTTACCATTAACAATAGTGTATGCAGTATTATGATTAGTTCCGCAGAACAAAAGAGATGCTGTACTATCACTGTGTGATCCAGCATAAGGCAATGTAGATACATCAAAGATTGCAATATCAGCTTGCCAACCTTCTTCTAATAATCCTACTTCATCAAAACCAAGCATTTTTGCTCCACCAAGAGTTCCCATGGTAAATATATCTGAGGCTGTAACAGCTGCTGCACCATATTTTACTCTTTGTAGTAGCAAAGCATTTCTCAATTCACCTAACATATCAGAACTATCATTACTTGCAGAGCCATCTACAGCAATACCAACGTTGATTCCTAAGTCTTTCATTTCTTTAACTCTACAGATTCCACTACCTAGTCTCATGTTACTAGATGGACAGTGAGCTATATGACACTTAGTATCACGTAAATATTCTAACTCTTTATCGTTAAAATGTATACCATGAGCGAAGAAAACATCCTCGCCAACCATATCACATTCTTTCATCAATTCAACAGGTCTAACTCCATACATTTCTTTACAGAAATCTGCTTCATCGTATGTTTCACAAAGATGTGTATGAATTCTAGCTCCATACTTTCTAGCTAGAGAACAAGACTCTTTCATTAAGTCTTTAGTAACTGAGAAAGGAGAACATGGTGCTAGAACGATTTTATGCATAGCAGCTCCACCTTCTTGGTGATATTGCTTAATACATCTTTCGCTATCTTCTAGTATTTCATCTGTTGTTTGAACAACTGAATCAGGAGGTAATCCTCCATCTTTTTTAGAAAGACTCATTGAACCACGGGTTGGAGAGAATCTCATTCCTAATCGATCTGCTGCTTCAAATTGAAGTCCCATTAAATCACCCTTAAACCCCCTTGGATAAAGATAATGATGATCGGTAGAAGTTGTACAACCAGTTTTTAATAATTCACCAATAGCTAAACAACTACTAGTATAAACTGCTTCTTCATCTATATGTTTCCAAATATCATATAAATAAATTAGCCAATCAAACAATTCTGCATTTTGGACAGAGGGAAGATTTCTAGTAAGAGTTTGATAAAAATGATGGTGAGTATTGACCATACCTGGAATTACTACATGATTTGAACAATCAATAACTCTACAAGCTGGATCAATTTTTGCCTTACCTTCTTTATATATTTTTTTAACTTTACCATCTTCAATTAATAAATCAGCACCTGAAAGCGATGGTTTATCAAAACTAGTTTGAAGACAATGAATATCTCTCAATAATATTTTGTCAGACATTTTAAACTCCTCGTGTTTTAATAAAGTATTTTTAAAAAAGATAATCTATAGATTAATTATATCATTATATTTTCTATAAACAAATGGTCTATTAAAAGTAATACAGCCGTAGCGCAAAGCTACGGCTGATTAACTTATTAACTTAAATTATTTTTCTAAGCTATAAGGTAGCATTGCATAGAATGCAGAACAAACTTCTAAGTCTTTAACACGAGTAATTTCGTTAGGTGCATGAGCTTGATCTTCATCACCAGGGCCGAAACCAATTGCAGGAATTTTATGACGACCTGTAGTAGCTACACAGTTTGTTGAGAAAGTCCATTTGTCAACAACAGGAGCTTCACTATAAAGAGCTTTATGAGCTTCAACACCAGCTTGAACCAATTTGTGATCTTCATCAATTTTCCAGGTAGGGAAATATAATTCTTGAGAATATTCTTTTTTAGTCCAACCAACTTTTTCATAGTTAGGCATTTCAACAATGATATCTTCTTTTTTATCACCAGTTGCTTTAGATACATATTCTAATACTTGAGAAATAGCTAAATCAGCATCTTCACCCCAAGTTAGACGTCTGTCACAGTAAAGCATAGCATAGTCTGAAACAGCACATTGAGAAGGACCTTTAACATCCATTTGGCTAACTGTGATAGTTCCTTTACCTAAGAAATTATCATCATCTGGTTGTAAGTCTTCGTTTAGTTGTTCGATAGCTAGAGCAGCACGAGCAGCTTTATAAGATGCACTAACACCTCTTTCTGGAGCACTACCATGACAAGAGATACCTTTTAAGAAAATTCTGATTTCCATACGACCTCTGTGACCTCTATAAAGTCTACAAGAAGTTGGTTCTGTTGATACAACAAAATCTGGTTTGAAATCTTCTTCTTCAATTAAATATTTCCAACACATACCATCACAATCTTCTTCCATTACAGTAAATGTGAAATAGCAAGTATATTCTCCAGCATAACCTAATTCTTTTAAGATACGACCAGCTGTAATCATTGAAGCTGCTCCACCTTTTTGGTCAGAAGTACCACGACCTAGTACTAAACCATCTTTGATTTCACCTGAGAAAGGATCGAAATCCCAGTTTTTCATATTACCAACTTCAACAGTATCAATATGAGCATCAAAAGCAATTTTTTTAGGACCATTTCCTACTCTACCAATAACTGAACCAAGACCATCAATTCTTACTTCGTCAAAATTTGCTTCTTTACATAATTCAACGATAAGACGACATACATCTTCTTCTTGGCTACTGTAACTTTTTGCTTGGACCATTTTAGAAAGGTTTTTTGCTGTGTAATCAGAATACTCAGCTGCTTTTGCTAAAATTTGTTCATTAATTGTCATTTGTGTTTTCTCCTTGGCTATATGCCTTATTTATAATACAATTTTTATTTTTTTCGTTTATGGGGCTAAAGTATCTACTTTTTCCCAAACTCTTTTTGCAACTTCACTTGCTTTTTTATAGATTTCATCTACATCGATGCCAACAAATTCACGGTTATCATAAACTAATTCACCGTTAATCATTACAGAATGTACACTGTTTGAACTCATTCCCCAAACAAAATGGCCAGCTGCATTATCGCTTACCAATGGAGTTGGACTGTGATAATCAAGAAGTGTTAAATCAGCTTTATAGCCTTCTTTAACTTGTCCGTATTTACCATCAAAATAAGTTTCAATTAAGCTATTGCCTCTGTTTAAAGCATCTACAAAACTATTTGGCCACCATGGACCTTTTTCATCTCTATGTTCAAAGAAAGCAATTTTTAACTCTTCAAACATATTTCCACCACAACCATCTGTACCAATAATTAATTTATCAACCATTGGTAATTTATTATTATAACCAATTTGGTTATTCATATTACTTCTTGGATTGTGAGCAAAGAAACATTTGTGAGCGTTTAAAGTATTGATTTCTTCTTCACTTAAATAGATACCATGAACTAATAAGCTATTTTCTTGTAAAAGATCAAAATCTTCTAATCTTGCTACAATATCTTTACCGTATTTATGGTGTGAATGAATTTGGTCATAATCGCCTTCTGCGACATGAAGATGGATACCAGCACCTGTAGTTTTACAAGCTTCACTCATTAACTTCAATCCTTCATCAGGAATAGTAAATGGTGCATGGCCACCAATCATAGCTTTAACCATATCTGAAGTTCCACTAGTTGCAAAATCAACATTTTCTTGAACTCCAGCCTCAACTTCTTTCATACCACCATTTCTATCGGTAACTTCATAACAAGTCATACCTCTAAGGCCAACTTCTTCCATACCTTTTTTGATAGTGGATAAAGAACCTTTAATATAATTTGGACTAGCATGATGATCTACTACACTTGTTGTTCCAGCTGCAATTGCATCTAGAGAACAAATTAGAGAAGAATAGTAACAAGCTTCTTCATCTAAAGCTCTATCTAATCTCCACCACCACTCTCTTAAGATTTGAATTAAGTCTGTTTGTGGACCTGCATTTACTAACATACCTCTAGAAAGACCACTGTAATAATGATGGTGTGCACAAACATTACCTGGCATTAAGGTTTTACCCTTAGCATTAATAATATTTGCACCTTCACTAACTAAGTCTTTACCAATACGGGCGATAGTATCGCCCTTTACTAGTACATCAACACCTTCAACTACCTCGAAAGGAGCCTTGGTTTGCATAATTCTAACGTTTTTAAATAGTGTATCCATTTTAATATCCTATTGATCTACTTCACCTAATAGGTAACTGTATGATAAGAAGATTTCTTCGATGATAGCTGCAACTTCATCAGTTACACCTTCTTCGCCTTCTAGCATACCTTCACCATTAATTTCACAATTATATAGTTTGCCCTCTAGTCTTACTAATACATCTGATCCATTTACAAAGAAGCCCGGATTTGTTGAATTATCAAAATCATCTCTTCTTGAGAATAAAGTTAATTTTTCTTTATAAGGTGCTTGGTTGTAAGGACAGAAAGTTCCACAGTTACCACATTCATTACAATAAGCATCTAGGTGTACAATTTGGAATGGATCTTCAAATACTCCAGTATTTCTTACATCAATTGCAACATTAGCTCTGTTTGGACATACTTCAACACATTTGTTACAAAGGTATGAACATTCATTACATCTCATTGCTTCAGTTTCTAAGAATTCTTTTGTATCTTTGTCAACTGAAAGAGTGATATTGCTCTTCTTAACTTTTAATTCTTTAAAGTAAGCATCTTCTTGAGCTGTTAGATCTTCGATATCAACATCTTCATGATCGTGATCGTGACATCCACATTCACAACTTTCATCATGTTCTTCACCTTCATCTGCTACGTCATCATCCATTTCATCAAGAACTTTATCAACACATGATTCAACAGCTAGTCTTGCAGAGGCAATAGCTTCAACAATAGTTGCTGGACCGCTTTGCATATCTCCAATTACATAAACATTCTCAACCTCTGATTCAAGAGTTTCTTTGTTGTATACTACTTTTCCTCTTTCATCAACAGGAATTCCATAGTAATTCATTTCTTGTTCATCTACATGAGATGCAATAGCAGTAATTATGTTATCACAAGCAATTTCGAAAGTTTCATCAGTTGCAATAGGTTTTCTTCTACCGGATTCATCTGGAGTGCCTAATTCCATTCTAACTAAAGTTAATTTACCATCTTTATATTCAACAGGATTAGCTAATAGTTCAAAATTTACGCCTTCTTCTAGTGCAAATTCATACTCTTCTTTGTCAGCAGGCATTTCTTTAAGACTTCTTCTATAAACTATAGTTACATCTTCAACACCATCTAAACGTTTAGCAGCTCTTGCAGTATCCATAGCAACATTTCCAGCTCCTAGAACAACAACATGCTTATTTAATTTAGCTTCATCACTATTTCTTCTAAATGCACGTAAGAAAGGAAGAGCTTCTCTTTGGATATCTTCTCCACCCTTTAGTGAATATGGATTATCTTTTTCTGAACCTACAGCAAAGAAAATATAGTCAAAACCATCAGATTTTAATTTTTCAATTTTAGTATCTTCTTTAGATGAACCAAATTTAAAATCTACACCATGAGCTTTGATAAATTCAAAATCACTATTTACAGCTTCTGCAGGAATTCTAAATTCTGGTACAACATTTTTTACAACACCGCCAGCAGACTCTTCTTTTTCAAAAACAGTTACTTGGAAACCTGAACGAGCTAAGAACATAGCTGCAGATAATCCAGCAGGGCCGGCACCAACAATAGCTGCTTTTAGAGATGATCTTTCCCCTGGAGCTTGCCACATTTCTTTAAAGTCTGCAAAACCATTTTCAACAGCTTTTTTCTTAATTTCTCTAATTTGCACTGAACCTTCATAATCCATTCTAGTACAGTGAAGTTGACATTGGTGATCACAGATAGTACCAGTCATATATGGTAGAGGGTTTTTCAAATAAATTACTGCTAAAGCATCAGCATATCTACCTTCACCCATTAGAGCTACATAATCTGGAACATCTTGGTGAATAGGACAAGCTGTTACACATGGAGCAACATAACAATCAGTTAATGGTAAATTCTTGTAAACTTTTGCTCTATCTGTTCCTCTAAATGCTTTTTCTAAATATTCACTTTCTAAACATTTTTTAGCTAAGTCATTTAATTTATCAACATCAATCTTTTTCATATCCCAAGCAGAACTTCTATCTAAGATGTTTGCCATTTGAACCATTCTGCCATAACCACCTGGATGAAGCATATCTGTTGCAACTGTAATTGGTCTAATTCCAGTTTCAAAGATATCTGAAATAGTTAAAGCATTAGCACCACCTGAATAAGAAACAGGGAGTTCGCCTTTAAATTCTGTTGAAAGTTTAGCAGCTACGTTTACAGAAATTGGCATAAGAGCTCTACCACTCATATACATCTCATCCCCAGGTAATTCACCTTGGTCATTAACAGAACCTAAAGTATTTGTTAATTTAACACCAAAGCCTCTTCCTTCTTTTTTAGCTAAGTCAACTAATCTATGTAACATGCTAACTGCATCAGCATATTGTAAGTCATGATCAAAAGAGTCTCTTGATAAATGTAAATAATCATAACCTAGGGTATCTAAAATTCTTCTAACTTCATCATAACCTAATAAAGTAGGATTTAATTTTACAAAAGTATCAATTTTCTTTTCTGTTAACATGTAATTACAAATAGCTTCAATTTCTTTAGGAGGGCAACCATGCATTGTACTAATTGTAACTGATTGACAAATCTTATTTGAAATATTTTTTACTAATTTATCAACTAATTTTTCTTCAAGACCTGCAAACTCAGTACCTGCTAATAAGTCTCCATCTTTTAATAAAGAATTTAATTCTTCAAGATACTCTTTAAAACGTGAATCTTTATTGGCATCCATCATAGAATTGATAAATTGTTGCATTCTGTCAGTCTTAATACCTTCTAGATTGTAACCGACACTCATGTTAAAAATAAAGGATGGTTCTTTTACTTCACCCTTATTTAATAAAGCTTCTACTAAATGGCATAAAATCCATGCTTTAGCATACTCATCCCAAGCTTTTTCTAATGTATATTCTGTTGACCACTCTACATTGTAGCCTTCATCTCTTGCGTCAATACAAGGTTTAGCAATTTCTAGTTGATCCATGATTTGGACTGTCTTTAATTCAATAAAGCGTGCACCTGCTAGGTAACTTGTTATTATGTTTTGAGCTAACTGAGTATGTGGTCCTGCAGCTGGTCCAACATAAGTTGTACAGCTTTGGTTAAAAACATTGCCCTTTTTTTCTCTTTTATCAGCAAAGAATTGTTCTTTATCTAATGAGAATATTGAACCATGATTTTTATATTCACCTAATACTCTGTTTATTAATTCCCCAAAAGGAACCGGACGCATAATGTCTCCCATGTGTTACTCCTTGATTTTTTCCATGTTAAGCTAGAAAAACTGCCCTAGCCCATCTCTATTGTAATAAGAATTCTTATGTTGTCAACAATTTTTTGCAACAAATTGCAACATAGTTAATTCCGGGGTTTTAATATAGGGGAATTAACATTTGTATACAAGCATAAATATAGTATTTTCTTATAAAATTTTATGAATTCCTAAATTTTTAAAATTTAAAATTCCTGATAGCATTTTATTATAGCATTATTTTTAGATAATTAATCATTTTTCACATTAAGCATAGTATAAAAAAATGAACAATTTTACTTAGCACTTAAATTTTGTAAAGATAAAGTATTCATAGTATATAACTTACTACTTTTTAACTTCAATTATTTTTGTTAATAGCATAATGGAAATAGAAAATAATACAACTAATATTGATAAGCTATTATAACCAAATTTTTGCATTATTACGCCCACAATTGGTGGGGTAATAGAAGAACCTACATAAGCACTAGCCATTTGAAACCCAATTATTTTCGGACTTAAAAAAGATCCAAATCGTCTTGGAGTTCTATGAATCATCGATGGATAAATTGAAGCAAAGCCAAAGCCGATAAATAAAATTGAGATAATTGATACATAAGAGTTAATATTTAGCAGTAGTATAAATGCAGCTATAGCAGATACTAAAGTGCTAAAATATATCATATTAACAATTCCAATTTTATCTGAGATAATCCCAGATAAAATTCTACCACTTGTTATTCCAATAAAAAACATAGAGGCAATTCTTGCTGCAACTGCAGCATCAAAACCTAAGTAATTCACACCGTAGGTTGAAATCCAAACAAACATTGATGTTTCAGCAGAACAATAAAAGAAAAAAGCTAACATAGCTAAATAGGATGTCCATTCTCTTGAAGTTCCAATTATTATATTCTTAGCTTCTTTTGAACTTTCTAAGCTTTTATTTCTATGATGTTCTGTATTATCGAAGTTTTTAACAAAGAAAAATTGCACTATAGCTAAAAAAAGTTGAATTATTGCAATTGTTCTGTATCCAAACTTATAATTATTATCACTTAAACCAATACTCAAAATTAAAGGACCAAAAGTTGCTCCAAGTCCCCAAAAAGCATGAAGAAAAGACATATGCTTTGCTTCATAGTTAAGTGCAACATAGTTATTTAATGCAGAATCTATCGCTCCACCTCCTAGTCCTAAAACCAAAGAAAATGGAATTAAAAACCAAAATGTTGGTGAAAAAGAGTATCCAAATAAGGCTATTGAGGTCATCAGTGTTGAAATTGCTATAGTTTTACCTGTTCCCAATCTCTTATTTAACCACATAGCACTTAGAGATGCGATTACTGTACATATACTAGTTGTAAAAGACAATATTCCAGCATATTCAACAGGAACATTTAATACTGTGTGTAAAATTGGCCAAGCTGAACCCAAGAGGCTATCAGGTAAACCAAGGGAGATAAATGT
Organism: Pleomorphochaeta sp.; assembly: GCA_028532815.1. Lineage (GTDB taxonomy): Bacteria > Spirochaetota > Spirochaetia > Sphaerochaetales > Sphaerochaetaceae > Pleomorphochaeta. The sequence continues at coordinate 10,110 of JAQQAS010000047.1, read as the reverse complement.
CATGTAAACAATTACAAGTAGTACTGTCATAAAAATATACTCACTTAATATAGTTTGTGTTTTTTAAATATTATAGGAAAACTTTTTTTTATTCTATATTGCTTATGGATATTGCACTAATTTTTTAAAAATTATAGAATCCCCTAAATCTTTGTTTAAACAAAACTTAGTCTGGTATTTAATTAAATCTTTTAATATTTTTTATTTATTAAATAATACTAAACATTGGTTTAGTAAAAAGTGTTTAGTATCGTATTTATTTAAATCTTATGAATACATCAATAAATAACAAAAATTTAAGGAAAAGCGAAAAAAAGTAATAAAAAAAGTAAATATTTGCATTTTTTACTTTACAAATTTTAATTTTCTAACAATACTATGTCTAGTTAAATATACAATATTTCTTGGAGGAAATAAATTTATGTTGATTAATTTAAACGTTAACCCAGAAGTTAGGGCAAAAAACGTACAGCGTTGTAAAGAAAAAGGTATCATTCTACCTACATTTAAAGAAATGATTGATCCTTCTTTAGTTTCTGATGATATTAAGAAAAAACTTGATGATACAGGTTTATGGGATGTAGATCCAGTTAACCTTTATAGAATTACATGGCACAACGAACCTGTTGCTAAAGGTGGCGAATTTGGTGGTGTTAACTTTTTAGAAGTTCCTCATGAAATCTCAGGTGTTAAAGCAAGAATCATTGCTCTATGTGGTAAATGGTTCCCTTGTGGTGTTCACAAAGTAGGTGCTACTTACTCTTGTCTAGCTCCAGCTCTTGCTTCAGGTAACTTTGACTCAGTAGACCAACAAGCTGTATGGCCATCAACTGGTAACTACTGTCGTGGTGGTGCTTATAACTCAGCTCTTTTAGGTTGTCAATCAATTGCTATTCTTCCTGAAGAAATGAGCCAAGAACGTTTCAATTGGTTACAAAGTGTAGCTGGTGAAGTTATTGCAACTCCAGGTTGTGAATCAAACGTTAAAGAAATCTTCGACAAGTGTCACGAATTAGATGCTGAAAGAGGATCTCATATTGTAATTTTCAACCAATTCGAACAATTCGAAAACTACCTATGGCACTATGAAGTAACAGGTAGAGCAATGGCTGAAGTTCTAAAACAATTAGGTGTTAAAGATGAAAATGTAAAAGCTTACGTTAGTGCAACTGGTTCAGGTGGTACTCTAGCAGCTGGTGATTACTTGAAAACTTTATACCCAACTATGAAAGTTGTAGCTGCTGAAGCTCTACAATGCCCAACTCTTCTTAGAAATGGTTTCGGTGGTCATAGAATTGAAGGTATCGGTGACAAACACGTTCCTTGGATTCATAATGTTAAAAACACTGACATGGTTGTTGCTGTTGACGATAATGATTGTATGGATGCTTACCGCCTATTCAACGAAGCTGAAGGTCTAAAATATTTAGCTTCTAAGGGTGTAAAACAAGAAGATCTTGATAAACTATCATTATATGGTATCAGTGGTGTTGGTAACGTTCTAGGTGCTATGAAAGTTGCTAAATTCTATGAACTAACTGAAGAAGATGTAGTATTTACTGTATTAACTGACTCAAGTGAAATGTATACTTCTCGTCTAAAAGAATTAGAAGACCAACTAGGTGTTTGTGATCATGATGAAGCTGTAAGAATTTACTACCAAGCATTAATGTCACAAAACATTGCAAACATGAAAGAATTAGGCTACTACGATAGACTAGCTATCCATAACCTTAAATATTATACTTGGGTTGAACAACAAGGTAAAACTTATGAAGAAATCAACCGTCAATGGTATGACAAAGATTACTGGACTGACATTCCAAAATTAACTGCAAAAATTGACAAGTTAATTGAAGAATTTAACGCTGAAATCTTAGCATAGTATCCTCATCGAGGAAAAATTATACAAACTTAGGGGGACATGCTTTTTTAGCATGTCCCTAACTTTAAAGGATAAATTAAATGCGTTTTACTTATGAATGTAATGATTGTAAAAGAGTCTTTGAAACAGATGATGTTGTTTATCAATGTCCTCACTGTTCAAAAGAACAAGAAGCTAATACTTTCCCAAAAGGAAATTTAATTGTTAAATTAAATAAAGATGATTTAGCAAAATTAAAAGAAAAAGAACATGTTGATATGTTTGATTTCTTCCCTTTCGAAGTTCCTGATAGAGATGTTTATCCTGTAGGTGGAACGCCCCTAGCTAGACCAAAAAGATTAGCTCAAGAATTGGGTTTAAAGAATTTAACTTGTAAATTAGATAATGCTCTTCCATCTGGTTCTTTTAAAGATAGAGCTTCACAGCTAATCGCAGCTCAAGCTTTACACTATAAGACTAATAAAATTGCACTAGCTTCTACAGGTAATGCAGGAGCTGCTATGAGTTGTGCTGGAGCAGCATATGGTCTAGATATTATTTTATTTGTACCAGCTACAGCTCCTGTAAATAAACTAATGCAAAGTGTTTTATATGATGCAACTGTAGTTCCTGTAAAAGGTACATATGATGATGCCTTTGCACTAAGTATTGCTTATACAGAAGAATTTGGTGGAATTAATAGAAATACTGCTTACAACCCTATGACAATCGAAGGGAAAAAAAGCGTTTCTATTGAGCTATTTGAACAAATGGGGAGAAAAGTTCCTAATGTTGTTTATGTTCCTGTTGGAGATGGTTGTATTTTTGCAGGTGTATACAAAGGCTTCTATGATTTATATGAAGCTGGATTAATTGAAAAGATCCCTCACCTAGTATGTTCTCAAAGTACAAAGAGTAATGCAATTTCACAAGCTTTCAAAAATAATAATTTCAATGCTATTAGCAATGCCTCAACTAGAGCAGATTCAATTTCTGTTTCTTCTCCAGCTAACGGTCGAATGGCTGTAAAATATATTAAAGATAGCAAGGGATGGTGTGTTGAAGTAGATGATGAAGATATTATTAATGCACAACTTGAATTAACTTCTAAAGCCGGCATCTTTGTAGAGCCTGCAGCAGCTTGCGCTTGGGCAGCTCTAAAACAAGATAGTGAAAACTTAAAGAAGCAATTTGGAAGCGATGTTGATGTATGTGTTCTACTAACAGGTACAGGTTTCAAGGATATGGCTGTATTTGAAAATAGAGTTTCTATTCCAGAAGCTATTGAAAATAGTAAAGAAGCTGTAATTAAACGCTTTAGCAAATAATTTTAAAATGCCCTCATTTTGAGCAAATAAATACTCATTTTTGAGGGCTTTTTCATACAAAGTTTTGACAAACAGTTTTCTTTAGAGTATTCTTTTTGTATCAATGGAGGAATTATGCAACAATTATTAATAGGACTTGGCATTGGTGCAGCACTTGCTTTAGTTGTTTTGATTTCAATGAGTGCTAGAGCTCATAAAAAAGAATTAGAAGCTAAGCAAGAGATCAACAAATTAAAGAATATGTTAACTGATAGAATGGATATTGAAAGTGAAGGTATTCAAAAATTAAAAGCCGAACTTGAACTCTATAAAAAAGAAAATGAAAATTTAAGAATAACTGTTTCAACTTATTCTCAAAAACCTGGAAGAAAAGAAATTGCTAGACTTCATGTCTATCAATTAGCTGCAGATAGGCTAACTCTTAACTCTCCTGGTTTTGGAGCAGCTTGGCAGGCTTCTTTAAAAGAAAGTGAAGAAGAATTTCAAAAAACTTTTAAAGGAATACAACCCTTTATTAGAAGAGTTATTCCACTAAGAACAGATGCTCAAGTTATCGATCAAATCGAAGATAAGTAATTATTTTTTTATTTAAATATAAGCCTAGATTAGTTTCTAGGTTTTTTTAATCTCTACAAGATTGAAATAAAAAGGCTATCTCTAAATTAATAAAGATAGCCAAAAATTTTTCCCATTTTAAGAATAGAGATCAAATCTCTAACCTATAATTTGAATTTATATTAGATAAATAAGTTAACATCACATTGACTTGCTGCTTCCATATATGTTGCAACACCGCCAATTTCAACGCCATCAAGAAGTTCCTTTTCATCAACTCCCATAATATCCATGGACATTTGACAAGCAATCATTTTTACACCACTTACTTGTGCCTGTCTGAACATACTTCTAAGTTGATCAACATTCTTCTTCTTCATTCTACTCTTCATCATTTTAGGACCCATTGAAGCAAAATTCATATTTGAAAGCTTTAATTTGTCCATATCGCTTGGAAGCATTGCTCCAAACATTTTACCCATAAAGTCTTTCTTCACTTTCTTATTAGGTTTTTTTCTTAATACAGAAAGCCCCCAGAATGTAAAGAACATTGTAACATCTTTACCAGTTGCAGCAGCTCCGTTTGCTAAAACAAAAGAAGCTAAAACTTTATCAAAGTCATTTGAGAATACAATTAAAGAAGCACCATTTTTTGTCATGGCAACTTGTGGCTTAATGGCATTTCCCTTTTTAATTATAGCTTCAATAACACCATCTTTCTTTGATAAATCACAAAGAGTATTATTAGTCATTTTACACCAAGAATTAACATCTTTATGGAATCCTGGATCTGTTGCTTTGATTTTAAGAGCTTGGCCTACTTCAATTGAGTCAATTTTCTTCTTAAGTTGTAAAATTGGTCCTGGACACTGAAGACCACAAGCATCAATTTCAATAATATCTTCATCAGTCAAATCAATATCACAAGCATTGCAAACTGTAGAATTAAGTACATTTTCTAAAGGGACATTATGTCTAGCAGTTCTATCTTCCATAATTGCTTTAAGGGTTTTATAACCTCCTGTGAGATTATAAATTTTGGTATAGCCATTTTGAGCTAAAATTCTATATGTAATATGACCTCTAAGACCAATAGCACACATAATAATTACATCACGGTCTTTAGGTATTTCATTTATTCTAGATCTAATCTCTGTATGAGGAATTAAAGTAGAACCTTCAATAGAACCTAATTTAAATTCATCTTGAGTTCTAACATCTAGAAGGAAAGCTCCTTCTTTTAATTTTTTTTCAGCTTCTTTATAATCGATTAGTTTATCTAGACCATCTTTTTCATTTAATGCTATGAAACCTAACATATTTAAAATATCTTTAGCACCATTGAATGGAGGAGCATAAGCTTGTTCAAAATTAGCTAAATCTTCTACAGTTCCATCTTTACTAATAAAGGAAGATAAAACATCTAATTTTTTATCAATTGAAGCATATCCTACAGCTTGTCCACCATAAAGTTTACCAGTTTTTTTATCATAAAGTATTTTTGCTGTTAAAGAGAGAGCACCTGGATAATATCCTGCATGATGGGATGCATGAGTTACTGCAACACCATAATCAATGTTAGCTCTTTCTAGCATCTTTTCATTTAGTCCAACACTACCACAGCTTAAATCAAAAACCTTAGCAATACTGTTTCCGTAAGTCCCTACATATTCTCTACAAGTACCAGTTACTATAGCATCAGCACAAAGTCTAGCCATTTTATTAGCTGGACCTGCTAAAGCTATTGCATTACTTCCCTCAAGTTGAGGAGATGGATATTCAATAGCATCGCCAATAGCACTTATATTTTTATCGCTTGTTAAACAGAATTTATCAACAACAATATGGCCTCTTGGACCTAATTCCAATTTAGCATCTCTTGCTAATTGTGAAGATGGTCTCACTCCTATTGAAAGGATAACTAAATCAACATCTTCAATTGTTGTATTAGGTAGTACGACTTTAACCTTGTCATCAACTCTTTCAACAGCTTGAAGAGCTTGAGATAAATAAAGTTTAACACCATTTTGTCTAAGAGTTTCATGGACAGGAGCTACCATATCTAAATCCATGGTAACCATTACTTGATCTGCAGCTTCAACTAAAGAAACATCTAGGCCTCTTTCAATTAAGTTTTCAGCCATCTCAATACCAATGAAACCACCACCAACAACAACAGCTTTTTTTGAATCTTGTAGCTTTTCAACTACTTTATCAATATCTGGAACATTTCTAACTGATAGAACAGCACTATCATCCATGCCATTGATTGGTGGAATAAAAGGTTCACACCCTGGGCTAAGAACCAAATGGTCATAATTTTGTAAATGTTCCTCTTTTGTTGTAACATTTATAGCTTTAATACATTTTTTGTCTCTATCGATAGAGACAACTTCAGTCTCAACTCTTACGTCAATATTAAAAGCATTAGTAAATGTAGAAACTGGTGTAACAAAAAGACTATCTCTTTCTTTGATAGTACCGCCAGCATAATATGGGAGTCCACAGTTAGCAAAGCTAACATAAGGTCCCTTTTCATACATTATAATTGTTGCTGCCTCATCAAGTCTCCTTAATCTAGCAGCAACACCGGCCCCGCCTGCTACGCCACCTACAACTACATAAGTTTTATTGCTCATCCGCGTTTTCTGTTCCTTTTAGAATTGCTTCTTCAATGTAAGGCGGAAATTTTGCATCACATGCGTGAAGCTGTTCAAGTACTTTTTGACCTCTTTGTGAGAGTGATATATGAACAACACGTTTATCAACACGTGAATTTTTTCTATTTATTAATTTCTTAGCCTCTACTGAAGTTAGCAGTCTGCTTGTTCTAGAAGGCGATAGATTCATTTGTTTAGCAATTGCAGCTGGCTCTGTATAGCCTGTGTCTATTGCACATAGTATTGCTGCCTCATTAAAAGTAACACCTACATCTACCTTCAGATGATCTTCAACTTGGTGAAGATCCATAATCAATTGTCTTAATGCACATAAATTTATCATCTTATCCTCTTTCGTTACAATTTTCTACTTGCAACTATTTCATAATTTTTATAATCAATGTTGTAACTAATTACTACAACTATAGTTGTAAAATATTTTCCGATTGTCAACTAATACATAACAAAAAACATAAAACTACAAATAAAAAACATTTTTAACTGAAAATGTAACAAAAAGATTATTTCTATTTTTAGATAAACATTGCACTTTTTCAAAAATCCAACTCCTATTCTATCAATAGTTATAAAAAAATCAAGTAGTTGCTACTAAAAACTATATTTTTTTATTGATTTATTTCTTGACCAATTATGATAAAGGTTATACCCTTTAGTAAAATAGGAACTGACCATAAAGATTTATCTGATTGGAAAGTAAAATTATACGTTTTAGTAGGGTTTCTCAGCCAGAAATGGTGAAGAATTACCTATGTGTTTTTTTTATGTACTTTCTTTCTATACACTCTTAAACAGTCAGCTTTCTTGAAAAAAACAGGGAGCTTTATTTATGAACTTTTTAAAAAAATATCAAGAAGAATTTGATAAACTTGATAAAATGGAAAAGGATTTTATTGACGATGATTTAATCTGGTCAATTCTTAACAAACACAAATCACCAACTAAAGAAGAAGTTAGGGCCGTTTTAAAAAAAGCTGAGACTTGTACTCGCTTATCTCCAGATGAAATGGCAATTTTAATTCAAAACAAGGACAAAGATTGTATTGAGGAAATGTATTCATTAGCCCATAAATTAAAAGAAGAAGTCTATGGGGATAGAATTGTTTTCTTTGCCCCACTATATATAAGTGATGAGTGTGCAAACAATTGTAAATACTGTGGATTTAGATCTTCTAACCATAGTATTAAGAGAAAAACTCTTACTATGGAAGAAATTAGTGAAGAAGTTAAGATTATGATTGAAGAAGGACAAAAAAGAACAATTTTAGTATATGGCGAATCTCCAAATACTCAAGTTGACTTTATGGTAAAAACGGTCGAACAAGTTTATAAAACAAAAACAGAGCATGGAGAGATTAGAAGAGCGAATATTAATTGTGCGCCATTGAGAGTTGATGAATTAAAAAAACTAAAAGAAGTTGGAATTGGAACTTATCAAGTCTTCCAAGAGACTTATCATCATGAAACTTATAAAGATGTACACCCTCAAGGAACCATTAAAGGTCATTACAGATGGAGACTTTATTCCATGGATAGAGCTCAAGAAGCTGGTGTAGATGACAATGGCTTAGGAGTGTTATTTGGACTATATGATTGGCGATTTGAGGTTTTAGCCCTATTATTTCACACTATACATCTAGAACAAAAGTTTAATGGTGTTGGACCTCATACAATTTCTTTCCCAAGAATCACCCCAGCTCTCGATACACCTTACTCCTCAAATCCAAAATATGCTGTAAGTGATGAAGATTTTAAAAAACTTATAGCAATACTTAGATTATCAATTCCTTACACTGGGTTAATTTGTACTGCTAGAGAGCCAGATAAAGTTAGAAAAGAAGTTTTACCTTTAGGTGTTTCCCAAATTGATGCGGGGACAAGAATTGGAGTTGGCGCTTATGCTCAATCTTTAAAGGCAAACACTATCCCAGATAAAGAACAATTCACGATAGAAGATGGTAGATCTTTAGATGATGTTGTAAAAGAAATATGTGAAATGAATGCAATTCCATCGTTCTGTACAGCCTGCTACAGAGCAGGTAGAACTGGGGAACAATTTATGAAAGTCGCTAAATCTAAATTTGTTTACAACTACTGTATCCCTAATGCAATCTTTACATTAAAAGAATATGCCCTTGATTATGCTAGCAATTCATCCTTACCAATTATTAATGAAACCATTAACAATCATTTAAATTCTTTAGCTAATAAGCCCTCCTACCCTAAAGTGCTTGAAATAGTGAAAAGAATAGAAAATGGGGAGAGAGATGTTAGATTATAATAATCCAACAGTGGCTAGAGAGCAATTATTGCAGTGTAATAATAGCTCTTTAGCTACTATTATTGAATATTACTTCACACAAGCAAATATTAATGAAATTGAAAAATTATATACTTTATCTAGGTATTTTAGAAATAAATACTACTCAAATAAAGTATATTTTAGAGGATTAATTGAAATATCCTCTTACTGTAAACAAGATTGTTATTATTGTGGAATCAGAAAGTCAAATAAAAAAGCAAATAGATACAGACTTGATAAGGGAACAATTTTAGAATGTTGTGAAAAAGGAAATAAATTAGGTTTTAAAACTTTTGTTCTTCAAGGGGGAGAAGACCCTTTTTTTACAAAAGATATTATGATTGATATTTGCTCCTCTATAAAAAAACAATTTCCCAAAAGTGCATTAACTTTATCTATAGGTGAATTAGATTATGATTTTTACAAAAAACTAAAAGAAAATGGTGTAGATAGATTTTTACTTAGACACGAAACTGCAACTAAGTCTCATTATGAAAAACTTCACCCACCCTTTATGAGTTTTGATAACCGACAAAATTGTTTAAAAATATTAAAAGAACTTAAATATCAAACTGGTGCTGGATTTATGGTAGACTCTCCATTTCAAAATATTGAAACTATTGCAAATGATTTAATTTTTTTAAAAAATCTAAACCCCGAAATGATCGGAATGGGACCTTTCTTACCTCATAAAGATACGCCTTTTAAAAATTTTAAAATTTTAAATATTAATCATACACTGATACTTTTAGCTTTAGTTAGAATTTTAGTACCAAAAGCTTTAATTCCAGCTACAACAGCTTTAGCTACAGTAGATAAAAAATATAGTGATTTAGCGCTTATTAATAGTGCAAATGTGATTATGCCAAATCTATCTCCACCTAACCACAGAAAAGACTATAGTTTATATAACAACAAAAAATCTTGGGGAAATGAAAGTGCACAACAAATTTCTAATATTACTAAAAATTTAAACAATTTAAATCTTTGTGCTGATTTTTCAAGAGGTGATTATTTCGACTTACAATAAAGTAGAAAAAACTACATATCATAGTGCTATCTATGATATTTTTTTGTCCTTAAATTTATATAACCCCACTACTTATCGCATAAGTTACATTTTTTGTGTAAGTTTTTATTATAGCTAATTCTTTATATTGTAAGTATTTATTAAAAATATACAAATTTATTTTATTTTTTTTATTAAATGTGTTGACATAAGTTACATAATACCTTATAGTATAAACATCTTAAAGGAAATTAAGACAAACAAAAAAACTATTTATTATTAAAGGAAAATTTAAATTATGAAAAAATTATTAACAATCTTAGCACTAGTTACAATCGTATCAACTTCAATCTTCGCAAAATCTGCACAAGTTC
>JAQQAS010000046.1 GCA_028532815.1 Pleomorphochaeta sp. | reverse complement strand
AATCTAACATAATATAACTTGTAATCTAACTATTAAACTGTTATATTATAAATATATTATGTTAGATTAGGAAATAGATATGTTAAATTTATTAAAATATTATATCATAAATAATATTGATGAGAAGTTCACAATTACTCCATATAAAAATAAGAGTAAACTCCCCTTATATTTAAAAAATAAGTTTAATTTTTATAATATATGTATTCTTAATATAGAATGTATATTAGCTGAAATTATTACTGAACCTCTTTCTATAAATGGTATTAAAAAATACATTACATTACTTCAAGAATTTACGTCTAAGGAAATTGTGTTTTATTTTAATCAATTGACACCATATAGAAGAAAATCCTTAATCAATAATAGAGTTAATTTTATTGAAGAAAATGGTCAATTTTTTCTTCCTTTCTTAGGTTTATTACTAAAAACCAATCTAACTAAATTAGAGTCAGTGATGCAAAATAATAATAAATTTATTTCATTAAAGAAAAAAAAATTTAGTGCAATTGAACAATTTGCCTACTTATTCTTTCTCTATAATAAAAAAATTGAGATATCAAACAAAGATTTTGCTACTCTTTTTAACATTTCTGAAATGAGTGCTTCTAGGGCTCTTAAATCATTATATTTGAAAAAATTAATTACTTATAAAATTGAAGGGCAAACTTCAAGGATGAAAAGTTATAAAAGAATCGATGATCCTTCATATTATAATCTAGGTAAAGATTTTTTAACCAATCCAATTAAAAAGATTGTATATGTAAAGACTATACCTAAAACCTCTTACATCTCTGGAATAGAAGCTTTATCAAAACTAACTATGATTAGCCCTAGTCGAAATAAACATAGAGCCATAAGTTATCAAAATTTTATAAATCAAAATATAGAGGTTATTAATAATGAAGATATTATAAATGATAATAATTATATTAAGTTAGAAATATGGAAATATGACCCTTCTTATTTTATTAAAAATGGTATTGTTGATACTTTATCTTTATACTTTACTTTAATTGATAATAAGGATGAAAGAATTGATAAAGAGGTTGAAAATTTACTTAGGGAAGAATCATGGTATACGGAATAGAAACTTTTTTACAATATTTTAAAGATTATACAGATCAATATGTATTAATTGGTGGATCAGCTTGCGATATAGTCATGCAAGAATACGATATAGATTTCAGGACTACAAAAGATTTAGATATAGTTTTAATTATTGAAATGCTTAATAAATCTTTTGTAGAAAAATTTTGGCAATTTGTTAAAGATGGACAATATAAAAATATTGTTACAAATACAAGTGATAATCAATTTTATAGATTCTCAAAACCTGCAACTCCAAAGTTTCCATCAATGATGGAACTATTTAGCAGAAAAAAAATCGACATTGAACTCAATTGTAACAATGGCCTTTCTCCAATCCATATTGATGATAATATACAAAGTTTATCCGCTATTTTATTAGACGATGATTATTACAATTTATTACTTTCTGGCAAAAAAGAAACTGATAATCTATCATATCTCTCAAAGGAAATGATAATCCTTTTTAAAATCAAAGCTTATATTGACTTAAAAGAGAGAAAAGAAAAAGGTGAATCAGTTGATTCGAGAGATATTCGCAAACACAGAAATGATATATTCAAACTCTTAATTCTAATTAATCCTAATATAAGAATTGAAATTTCCCCTTCTATAAAAAACGATTTATTTCAATTTCTTGAAATTATACAAACAGATAAACCTGATTTAGCAGCATTAAAAATCAGAGGAATATCCTTTGACGAATTTATTTCTATTCTTAACGAGATATACTATTAGAACTTGTTCAACTTAATAATTTTTTTCAGATGTTATTATATATCTAAAATTTTGTTTAAATTCAACATATTTTTCAGAATATTAAATTCACCTCAAATAATTAATAAATAGTCTATATCGGAGCATTAAGTGGCTTAATAATAAGTTCTACTAGATTATTATCTAGCTATATTTTTTCTGTTAAATTTAAATTTAACCATTTATAGAAAAGATTCATTCTTTATAAAAATGGAAAATCCATGAAAACTTAATCATTTAAAAAAATTTTTTCCGTATTTTTTTTCGGATACTAAACGTATCAACATGACCATGGTATAATAATAACTAGAAATAAGGAGATTTATCATGTTAGAAAGTTTTAGTGTCTCAAATTATAAGAATTTTAAAGATAAAATTACACTTAATCTTAAAGCTGCTAATTATGACTTTAATAATGAGATTGTAAGTGATAACAAAATTTTAAATTTTGCTATAATTTATGGTTATAATGCATGTGGAAAATCTAATCTCATGCTTGCCCTTTTTGACATTGTTTATAGTTTAACAGATTTAAATCACAGGCAAAGAGGTCCTGAAAAAAGTTCTAATTATCAAAACATATTTAAAAAAAATGATTTAGTTGAGTTTGAATATAGATTCAATTTTGATGATAATATTGTTATTTATAATTACAAGAAGAAAAATATTGACGAGATTATTTTTGAAGAACTCATTATAAATGATAAAACTCTTATTTATTTTGATAAATCTAAAGGATTTACATTCAATCATCATTTTAAAGAAAGTCAATCTTTAACTCTTGATTTAAACAATCCTAAATTATCTGCAATAAAATATTTATATGCAAACACACAGTTAGACATTAAAAATACGGAGTCAAAAGCTTTTTATGATTTTATGGATTATGTTCAAAATATGTTACTATTTTGGAGTTTACAAGACAGATCTTATATTGGATTTACAAATGGGGTCACACAAATTATTGATGAGCTTATTAAAAACAATTGGGTAACCGAATATAATGATTTTCTTATACAAAATGATATTAATCGAGAGATAGTTGTTAAAGAGTTGCCAGATGGAAATAAGGGTGCATATTATAAATTTGGTAAAAATAATTTTCTACCTCTAGTTACTAATATGTCTAATGGAGAGAGTGCACTACTATTATTATTCTTTTGGGTGCAAATGTGTAAAAGCAATAAAAAGCCATCTCTACTCTGTATCGATGACGTTGATGCATTCTATCACATTAAATTATCGAAAAGAATTGTTTCATCATTTAAAAAAATGAAAGATATCCAAATTATTTTAACTTCACATAATTCAAATTTAATAAGTAATGAGATTCTAAGATCTGATGCTTATTTTCTGATCAAAGAAAATAATATAAATTCATTAAATAACCTTACTGATAAGGAACTAAGACAAGCTCACAATCTAGAAAAATTATATAGAGCTGGAACTTTTGATTATTTATATCAATAGCTTTTTTGAATTATCAAAATATAGTAAACTTTTTTAAAGCTTCATCTTTGATTCTACGTTTTAGAATATTTTTTTCTGTGTAATTTCGTACTTGATCATCAAAGTATGAAGCTCTTTTTCTTTATTATATTTATTAACATCAATTATAATAAAATAACGGACTTAGAGATATCTCTAAGTCCAAACGTCATTCATAACTTATAACAAATCAATTTTATCTTTCAATTGATTTTGAAACTTTTTCAACTACTTCTAATTCAGATTTAGCATCAGCTCCTGCTGCTATGTTTTGCATTGCAACAACTATTGCTTTTTCTAATTCAGGATATTTCAATTTTCTAGAACCAATAGCATTACTATTATAGTTATTTAATTCATCAATACTTTGCTGTTGTAATTGTCCATCAACTTTTCCATTATAGACAATTGTATTTGCAACAGGGGAACCTTGTAGTAAATCAACCCAAATTTGTTGTCCTGCTCCCATACTCATAAATTCAATAAATTTAGCAGCAGCTTCCTTATTTTCACAATCTTTATTTACACCTAACATTAAATCAACACCAGTAGTTGCTCTAAATTCATTTGGTCCCATTTGAGGGAAAGCTGTCATACCAATTACGTCATTATTCTCTTTAATAGCAGTTCCTTCAAGTTCAGTGTTTGAGACTGAAGTAACACCTACATGCCAAGAACCGGTAGCAAAGAAAACAGACTTTCTATCAAAGAAATATTGATCTCTAGCATCTGGGTAAGTTACAACACCTAGAGCACCATCCTGGAAGACTCCATTAGTAAATAAAGATGCCCAAGCATTAGCTGTATCGATAAAACATTGGTCTGTAAAACTTCTTTTACCTTCTTGTGCTTGATATACTGCATTAGGTTCAAATTGGTTACTTACATTGACAAACCAATCAACATTTTGCCAATCATCAGCGGCTCCCATTGCTACAGGCATATAGCCTTTTGCTCTTATCTTATTTGCTGCATCAACCATTTCTTCATTAGTGGTGGGCACTTCATCTATGCCACACTCATTCATCAATGTTTGGTTATAAAGCATATAATCCATACCAGCAACAAGCATTGGCATTCCTACTTGAATATTATTATTAGAAATACATTCACTAACAGCAGAACTGGAAATTATATCTTTCCAACCTGGAATATATTGATCAGCTAAAGTATCCATAGGTTCTGCAAAAGTTGCATATCTATTTACTAAAGCTCCAGTTGATAAACCAAATATATCAGGACCTGTTCCAGAAGCCATAGCTACTTGAAGTTTTTCAAAATAGTCACTTTGTTCTGTTCTAGTATAATTTATTTTTATGTCTGGATTTTCTTTTTCAAATGCTTCTACCATATCATCCCATTGAATTGTTGTTGGTAACCAAGACCAAAAGGTTAGAGTTGTTTGCTCATCACTATTACTCTTTTCTTTTTCACTTGACCCTTGCGCAAAAAGTGGGGAAATTGCTACTAATACCATTAGTATTACTAACATTTTTTTAATTTTGTTTTTCATAACCTTCTCCTTTATATTTAAAGAGTAACATTTACTATTTAATACGTGTCTTACAAAAAATTGTTAATCATTGCAATTTTTTGTAAATACATTTTGATATTTGAACTTTATATAAAAGTAATTCTATTTTCTCATTTTTATCGTATATAAATTTTATATCTTGTGAATCCAAAAGCTCAATTTGTTTATTGTTTATTAATATGTAAGAGTCTTTTGAAAGAAAAGAAACTGTTAGTGAATATATCCCAATTGATTTAGGATATAAAAGGGTTTTTCTTATAATGTTTATTCTATTGTCTTTTATCTCCACACACCTATTTAAATCATAATACCTTGATAAATATAATAAATTTTCATTTTCTAAGATATTATAATTGTTAAGTGAAAAACTTACTATTTCTGCCATACTATATAAACTATAAATTTCTAAGTTATCTGACAATGGCAAGTTGTACGTAAATATTCTGTTGTCCTCTAATTCAAGGGTTATACTATCAAAAATTCTTTTTACTTTAAAACAATGAGGAACATCAAACTTAAAATCGCTTGGAAGGCGAATTTCATCAATTTTAATCTTTATATTATCATTGATTTTATATACCAAAATAGTAGAACTTCCTTGAATTAAGTCTATTTCAATCGAATCCCCTATTTTATACCCATATCTTATGCCTTGATGACTTGAAATTCCTTTTATCCACAAATCAAAGATGTAATTTCCATTAATATTAAATTTTAGTGAGTCATTAACTAATGTAATGTTTGTTTCTTTAATCAAGGGTTTCTTTGGCATTTTTATATTATTTAAAGATGGGCCATCACATAAAAGTGTGTCTCCAGAAAAAGATAATTTATCTACCCTCATGGTTCTTTGTTCTTTAGTCATATCAAAAACAATATCATTGTTTCTTCCATGGTATACAATATAATCTTCTATTAAATCAGAGCCTTTACATACGCTATTGTGACCAGTCCCTCCAACTTCATCATTTTTCTTCATTAAAGCATGATATGTATAATCATCTTTATATTTCTTAAATTCAATATCTCTTAAATCTTCTTTTAAATCTCCAACACTATAATTTATAAAATAATTTTCATTTAAATAAGAATTAGCACTGTATAATATATAAAGCTTATTATTTCTTTCAATTATTGAAGCTCCCTCAATTGTGTACCAGTCTCTGCTATCATTAAATCTATTTTTTTGAAAAATCTCTTCATCTATTGAAGGTTTCACAACTATTTTTGGTTTTGATTCAACTTCTAAAGGATTCTTCATTTTATCAACTAATATTGAAGTGCCAGGCATTTCAGTATCACATCCCAAAATATTAGTTGAATAAAATAAATATAAATCGCCTCTATAAAAATAAGGCTGAGCATCGATTGAAAAGTAGTCAAATAATTGTTTTTCAAATTTAAAGGGACCTAATGGATTTATAGATGAAACAACTTTTAATTTTTCTTCAAGGGTATCTTCATCACTTTTAGATACGGAAGAAAAATACATATAAAATGTACCATTTAAATAAATAGTTGAAGGTGCCCAAAAGTCTTTTTCTTTTTCATTTGTATAAGCAAAACCTTTGTCTTCAAAATGAATTAAATCATCACTGATACTAACCATAATTCCATCTGTATGAGTTGAATAACAATAATAAATTCCATTTGCTTGCAAAATAAAAGGATCAGGTTTTGTTGTTTCGGATACTGGATTGTTATAATATTGCATAAATTACTCCTTTATGGCTCCTGCAGTTAACCCCGCTTGTAAATATTTTTGGCTAAAAATATAAACAACAATGGATGGTAATGTTAGAAGTAGCATTGCTGCATATATTTTGGCAACATCTGCAGGGCTTTGAAATGTTGTTGACATAAAATATTGTGCTGCTAAAGTGACAGTATATTTTGCTTCTGTTCTAACTACTAACAATGGCATTAAATATTCATTCCAAGAATATATAAATGTTAAAACTAATACGTTTGCTAAAATAGGAATTGCTAATGGCATTATTATATTTTTATAAACTTTTAAAGAATTTGCTCCATCAATTTTTGCAGATTCTAAAAGTGAATTTGGTATAGATTTAAAATAATTTGTTATCATCATTAGCATCATAGGCGTATTAAAAGCAATCAATGGAAGGATTACACCCACTCTAGAATCGATGAAGCCTAAGTTTTTTATTGTTGAGAATAAAGGCATTGTGACTGCAGCTGCTGGAACTGCTAAACATCCTAGAAATAATAAATATAAGGTTCTACTACCAATAAAGTTCATTTTTGAAAAAGCATAAGCAGCCAAGGATGATATGATTGATACAACTAAAGCTGTACTTATGCTTATAATTAAACTATTTAAAACAACACTAAAATAATTGATTTTATCATATGTTAAAACTGATATATAGCTTTTTATTCCTGTAACTTGTAACGATTTTTCTATGGCAACAAAAATAGGTGATATCCAAATAATTGCAAAAAATATTAACACTATATACATAATTATATGTTTCTTTCTATCTTTCATTAATCAGACTCCTTTGAAATTACTACTTGAAAATAGCTCATAACAAGTGCGAGTACTAAAATAAAAATACCGATAGTTGCAGCTTCTCCAGCAGCAAAATTAGAAAAAGCCTTCTCATATAAATATGTGTTTAATACTGTTGTCGATCTTCCAGGACCTCCATTTGTTAATAATTTCACTATATCAAATGTCTTTAAAGATCCCACTATTCCAAGAATTATTAATAGACTTGTAGTAGAGTGAACCATTGGCCTTGTTATAGAGTACAGAACTCTAAAAAACGATGCTCCTTCTATGCTTGCAGATTCATATATATCCTCAGGGATCGACATAAGAGATGAATAATAGATTATCATGGAAAAGCCCATCCATTGGAAAATATTTACACCTATTACTGCATAGAGAGCAATATCAGGATTTCCCAACCATGATTTTGCTAAGAAATCTAAATTAAGGCTTTTCAACATTACATTTAAAGCTCCAGTAGTAGGATTTAATATTATTCTAAATATTCCTGTAATAATTGATGTTGCCATTGCAATTGGGAAAAAATAAATCGTTTTAAATGCATTTGCAAACTTCAATCCTTCTTTTATCAAGACTGCTAGTATAAAGCCTAAAAAGGCTTGTATAAAAACGGTTCCTATAAAAAAGATAATGTTATTTTTTATAGCTAGGTAAAAAGTTTTATCTTGAAATATCTTTATGTAATTTTTCAGGCCAACAAAATTCATATTTTTACTCATTCCATCCCAATCGGTAAAACTTGAATAGAAGGTAAAGCCAATACAATAATATATAAAGACAAGGGAAAGTAAAAAAGCTGGTAAAATATAAAGATAAGCTTGATTATCATTATTTTTTTTAATTCTCATGAGACCTCCAAGTATTTATACTTTAGTTGATATTTACTATCTCATGATTATTAATTATTTATTAATTACTACAATTTTTTGCTTTATATTCAATGGGAGTTAGCCCCTCAATATCTTTAAACACTTTAAAGAAATAATTATAACCTCTAAATCCTGACTTCTCAGATATTGATTTGATTGAATATTTTTCTTCTAATAACAATAATTTAGCTTGATTGACTTTTATTTGATTTAAATATTCAGAAAATCTAAGCCCGGTTTCTCTTTTAAACATTCTAGATAGATGGGTGTAGCTTAGATTCATTGTTTGAGCATAATTAGACAGAGAATAATCTTTTTCATAGTTCTTTTTTATATAAATCATTAATTGAAAAATAGGTAGCGATAGAGTGTTTTTCTGTTTGTCTTTAATTAATTGGAGTTTATGCCAATACTTCTCTTTTATATATCTTTCAAAAGTAGCAATATTATAAATTTGATCTATGACCAATTTGGATTCTAACCCTATATTTTCAAATAATATTTTTACAATTTCTTTAAGGGCTCTTTTTGAAATTTTTTTATTATACATTTCTAAAAATAGTAAATCAAAAGATCTATTAAACAAGTCTTCATTTCCACTTGCAATAGAATAATTTATTAATTCTAAGAGTTGCTCTTTAAATACATATCCTTCTATATCCAAATCTTCACCCTTATTTTTAGTTATCTCATATTCACCAGCTTTTAGATAAAATAGACTTTTCATATCTTCTATTCTCTTATATCTGTTTTTATAGCAATCTTCAAAGTTTGATAGTTCTTCATTTAAAAAAAAGATATTTAAATCTAAAAGCCTTTTGGTTTTTCTTTGCACTTTTTCTATAAAGCTTGTTTTTATTCGATTAGTAAGTGACTCAATATTATTATCTTTAGTAAAGGACAAATATATGGAAACTATATTATTATTTTCTAGCTGTATAACATATGGGTAATTATTCGATAGAATCTGCTTAATTATATCAATCAAAGCTTTAAAATTTTCTTTTCTATATATTTGAAATTCTTTTGTTTCAAGTATTGGATAGTTCAAAGCAAAAAGAATAGGTGATACACAATTTAAATTAAATGTGATATTGGATTTTTCTAATATTTTAGCTTTTGTCAATAAATCATTTTCATAGAAAATATTTGAAAATTTTTTATTCTGTTTTGATTTTATTTGATTTTTCTCACAAACTCTATCTAAAACATCTATTATTATTTTCTTATTTAATTTCGATTTCAATAGATAATCCTCAACACCATAAAGTAAACAACCTCTAGCAAATTCGAAATCATCAAAACTACTAATGGCAATAATTGAAAGATATTTATGTGAAAATCTTACTTTTTCAATTAACTCTAAGCCATTTAATTCAGGCATTTTCATATCACATAAAAGGATATCTAATTTATTATTTTTAAGCCATTCTAAAAAATATTTAGGGTTTTTAAACTCTTTTACGACTTCAAATCTTGTATTTTCTAATAGATTTTTAATAGTGCTACGGGCTAAAATATCATCATCTAATATTACAACGGATATATTCTCCAAAATATTATCCCTCCTATTTACGTTAAATTTAAAGCTATTGTTACTTTAGTATATTTGCCTTCTTCGCTTCCAATAAATAAATCTCCTTTATCTTTATAAACAAGCTTTATTCTTTCTTTTACATTTAAACACCCAATTCCATTTTTATTATTTTTTATTTTATCATTTTCAATATTTAATATTCTTTTGCATTGAATATTATTCATACCTTTCCCATTATCAAGAATTTCAATATACAATACTTCTCTAGCAATATAGGTTTTTATAGTAAGGATATTTTCCTTTAATAAATCATCCTCACAAAATCCATGTATTATTGAATTTTCAACTAATGGTTGAATTATAAATTTTAATATTGAAATATTCTTTGACTCTTCTTGTATATCATATTTAATACTAAAATCATGATTTCCACCTAATAACATTATATTTATATAACTCGCAACTGAATCTATTTCATCTTCTAATTTTACAAATTGTGATTCTATCTTTAGATGAGCTCTAAGTAAGGTATTCATAGAATCAGTAAGAGCCGCAATATTTTGTGCATTTTGTTTTTTTGCCATCCAAGTAATTGTATTTAGAGTATTTGCAACGAAATGAGGATCAATTTGAGCTTGAAGCAATTTTATTCTTTGCTCTGCTTTTTGTTTCTCATCCTTTTGAATTTGAACCATCAATAAATGAATTTCATCGATCATCTCGTTGTAAGAATGTATTATTGTTTCTAATTCATCCTGATTATTACTTTCTTCTATTTTTAATAGATGTTTTGCTTTAGATACTTTTTGCATTGTACCACTTATTACTTTTATTCTATTTGAAAAAGAAGTGATTACAATTACTAAAACAATTGAAAGAATTATTAAAATTGGTATCATAAACAAAAATGTATTCAATAAAGTTGTATATATATTTTTCATTACAATTGTAGTAGGGATTGCAATGTTAAGTGTCCAATCAACATCTTTTAGTTTTAATTGAGAGTATCTATAATCATTATCCATTTTATTTGTTACAATAAAATTTGTATTTGTGTTAGAAAATATGATATTCGAGCTACTATCTGTAACTTGAAAAAGAGAGCCCTCAGGCAAATTATTTGTGAACATAGTCTCAAGTAAGCTGTAATCAAAATATAAAATTGTATAACCTATAATTTCTTGAGTTTCAGTGTTTAATATACCTCTAACCGCCGGTATTACATAGTCGCTTTGTAATTTTATCCAAGTTCCTTCTACCTGCATTGGGGATAGCATTATCATAGAGGTCTTCAATTTTTCTTGATCTAAATTTTTGCACAAGTCCATTACTTCATTTGAGTTTTTTAAAATTGAACTAGTTTGATATACATATCCACTCAATGATGCTATAGAAATTCCAACTATATAATATTTATACCCATTCATTGTTGTTATAAAATCTTTAACTTTTCTGTGATTTGTTATATAATCTAAATTTAATACTTTAGTATCTGCTGGTATTTTATTTATTTCTTTTACAGGATCTATTATCGACTTTGTATTTAACGATATCAAAGTTATCATATGAAAAGTATCTGTTAATATATAATCAAAATTACTTTGAGCATCACTTATATATGCTTTTGTAATATTATTTAAGTACTCATCTGCATTCTTTCTAGCTGTGTTATACCAAAAATAAGAGGTTAATATAAATGATATTAAAACTACAGGTATCAATATTACCAGCATTTTCCCTTTTAAATTTAGTTGATTATATTTTTTCATATTATTTCTCTTTATAAGTTTTAGTTAAAAAATTAATTTATCATAGTATAAATATTACTTATTTACTACATTTTTTTGCGTTACGTTGATTCAATTAATATATTTTGTTGGTTATGAATAGGTTAACAATCTATATTTTTTTCCCTTGACTCTTTTTCCTTATGACAAGTACTATTTATATTAAGAACTTTTACTTTAAAGAAGGATATTATGAGTGCTATTTTTAATACATTTCCTACAATCATACCTGTAATAATGGTAATTATTGCAGGAGCTTTAAGCAAGAAATACAATCTAATAAAAGAACAAGGTATTGATGGAATGAGATATTTTATAACAAGTATTGCGCTTCCTGCTGCCCTATTTAAAGCTATTGGATCAATTAAAATGTCTAGTGATGTTATTACCAGTATTGGTATTATCTCATCTTCTATTCTTCTTATTATGTTAATCGGTTTTCTTTTGGTTAAAATATTTCCATCTCTTAATCCAATGGCTCCTTTTTTAATAACAAGTTTTGAAGCTGGTATGTTGGGTTATCCTTTGTTCATTCTTTTATTTGGAATTGACAAACTCTCTTCTATTGCTATTTTTGCTGTAGGTAATGACTTGTTTGTGTTTACTATTTACACAGCTCTTTTAAAGAAAAAAGAAGGTAATATTAATGTTAAGGATTTAATTAGGGATTTGTTTAAATCCCCTGTTTTTGTTGCCATTGTTTTAGGCTTAATATTTAGTTCAACTAATATTTATTATAGTTTTGAAGACACTATTGTGGTAACTACTTTAGTTTCAGTTCTTGATTTTTTCAGTCAGCCTATTGCTTGTATTATGCTTTTTGTAATTGGATATGGTATTAACTTTTCTAAGAAAAATATTAACCAAGTTATTATAATTAGCTTATTGAGATTAATACTTATGGGCATTATGTCTTTAATTGTATTAAACCTTTTAGATAGTCTAATTGTTCTAGATAAATATATGAAAGTTGCTATTATTCTATTATTTTTTACTCCAGCTCCTTATATTCTTCCTATTTTCTCTAAGGATAAAAATAATAGAGCTTTTACTTCTACAGTTCTTTCTGCTAATTTAATTACTAGTATGATTGCTTTTAGTATTATTGCTTATTCTATTTAAGATTCTATTAATTTTTCTAATCTTCTATTTTAGAAGTTATTCACCTTTTTATAATTATATTTTTTCAAGTATCAATTTTTATATAGGGTGAATCCAAAATTAAACCTAAAATTAGAGTAATGATTGACTTAAAATAAACAAATTAATATTTTTCTTCATATAAAGTCATTTAGATTGACTCAAATATAAAAAATATAGTTTAAATTGATAAATGGGAAAAAGAAATATTATCTCTTTTAAATTTGGCTCTAATTGGACTTGTTAAAAAAGTATTATCTATTGAAATTTGTTGTATTTACCCGGAGATAATGTAATTTATTCCGTGTAGATACAACAAATAATTAATATTACAGTTTGATGAATCTTTATTGATTAAAGATATTTAATTTAATTAAGCTTTTTTAAATTAACTATCTTATTGCTCCTTCCCTCATAAAAACAAAAGATTTACCCATGTTACAAAATCTTTTTTTTTATTCTTGTCTAAAAAAAAAGTTAGGTTTATAATTAGTTAAATTACTAAGAATATGTACTCAATTACTATTAAAAGGTTATTTGTATAAAAAAAGTACTAATTATTCTTATTTTATTCTCTATACCTTATTCAATTTTT
Organism: Pleomorphochaeta sp.; assembly: GCA_028532815.1. GTDB lineage: Bacteria > Spirochaetota > Spirochaetia > Sphaerochaetales > Sphaerochaetaceae > Pleomorphochaeta. The sequence goes on along the minus strand of JAQQAS010000046.1, from coordinate 35,910 downwards.
GCATTTGATGTTAATGACTATTCAAATTATGCAACTATTGGTCCTGGATATAATAAAGGATATGTACATTTCTATCAAAAAGATATCTCTTATGAGGGATATTCTACCATCTTTTCTCTAGAGTTAAATAAAAATATTGATAAAAATCATTCAATCACTGCTGATTATTTATTTTGCAATCCTACTCTAAAATCAGAAGCTGAAGATCTAAATTATAAGTTTTATAATAGATCAATTTTTGAGTTTTACATCGGAGTAAAAAACTACTACCCACTTGCTAATAATGTTAAAGCATTTGCAAGTTATGGAGCGCATATAAATGACATATCTTTAGAATATACTGAAGAGTTATGGCTTATTTTTTCTTTAGGAGTTTATGCAAATACTGGGGTAAAAGTTCAATTAAATGATGATTTTTCTCTTGAATTAGGAGCTAAAGGATCTTTTGATTTTCTCTCTTTAGTTTTAACTGATTATCAAGCTACAGAGGGGGAATATAGTGATTATTTTATGGGATAAAATGGGGTTGCTTATATTACTTTTGTATATCCACTATAAGGGAAAAATATATGAAAAAAATCTTTATCTTTTTTATTTTGATATTTATATCTACATCTGCGTTTGCACTAAACAATAATAGAACCTTAGGAATTGGTGTTGGATATGATGACTATTTCTTTTCACATAATTCTAGTTGCTACACTATTAAAGGGCCTTACCTATCTCTTTATAGTGAACAATCAATTTGTAATTCTAATGATATTTCTACTTATTTAGAAACTCATTTTTCTACTCCTTCAATCTATATTTCATCAATAAATGATCCAAATAATATTATTTATAATAGAATTGAAGGATTTAATAATCAATTTTTAAATGAATCTTATCTTGCAATAAAATTAACTTATAGGATATTCAAAAGATCCTATTATTTTATTTCTGTTGGACCATCAATCACTTCTATATATTTCAATTTAGATAATACAGAATATTATGATTTTGACTTAGGCGCTTTAACAAGTTTTGGTTTTAAAACAAACTTAACTGAGAAAGTTTCTATAAGCTTAGAAACTAATTATAGAGAAAGTTTATATAACATATTTATAAATAGTTCAAATCAAGATAACTTATATGATGAGAATTCAGAATCTAGTGGATCCGACTTTAATGTTCAATTAATGTTTAAATTATAATCCAATTTATTGCATCAACTTATCAAGAATATGATTTTTTTACTATTCAAAAAGACTGTATAGATATTTCTATAATTAACCTTGATAAAACAATAGATAACTCAAAATTGTATGATAAGATAGACATTCTTTATAAGAATTGAAAATTAAATCTATTCAAATGTAAACAACTTGTAAGATTAAAGCGTTTACTAATTCATCGTCAATGGTTTTATCTCTCTTTGTTGCCATAATTTTATATCTCGCTACTTTTGATATTAGTATCCTAGCATACTTATTTAAATGAAAAAAAATCACAAGTTATTGATTCAATAACTTACACACTTGATATTACACTAGGGGATGCAGATATTTTTTTAGTGAATTTATTTTTATATTATTATTTATTCTTTTTTTAGCTCTTCCAATAATTTACCAACAGTCAATCCAATACAATGCTAAAGTTTTAAAATATCAGTTTCAATTTTTTTGAATTTGAAATAGCTTTGAGAATTCTTTCACTAAAAAAATCAAACTTTGAAATCTATATTTATACCTATTTATCTCTCATATTTTAATCTTAATATAAAAACTTACCTACACTTACTTATCAAGCATTATATTTTGATAATAACATCAAAAAACATAGTATAACCTAAGTCTTAAAAAAACTTAGGTTTAGTATAATTAAAATCATTGACAATTATCTTACTACTCTTCCAGAAGCATTGCCTGCTGCAAGAGAATTTACTTCTTCTAAACTAACTAAATTAAAATCATGTTCTATAGTGTGCTTTAAACATGAAGCAGCGACTGCAAAATTTATAGCTTTTTGTGGTTCATAATTGTTAAATAAACTATAAATTAATCCACCACTGAAGGAATCTCCACCACCTACTCTATCAACAATTTGAATTGTATAATTAGGTGAAAAATATACTTTTTTATTAACATAAAGCATTGCTGCCCATGTATTAACACTTGCACTAATGCTTCCTCTAAGAGTAAAAGCAACTGTTTTTATATTGAATTTTTCACTCAATTGTTTTGCAACATCAATGTATCCATCTTTATTTAATTCACCTTTCTCAATGTTTGAATCTCCGGCTTTTAAATTAAATACATCTTTTGCATCTGCTTCATTACCAATACAAACATCAACATATGGCATTAAAGTCGACATTACTTTATTTGCTTCTTCTCTACTCCAAAGTTTTGATCTGTAATTGATATCACAAGAAATAGTAATTCCTTTTTCTTTTGCACTTTTACAGGCTTCTAAACAAATTTCAGGAAGCTCTCCACCTAATGCTGGGGTTATTCCTGTAAAATGAAACCAAGAGGCTCCATCAAATATTTTATCCCAATCAAAGTCTTCTTTTTTTGCTAATGAAATTGCTGAATATTTTCTATCATAAATAACTTTAGAAGCTCTTTGAGAAGCTCCTTTCTCTACAAAATAAGAGCCAAGTCTTTCTCCACCTCTAGTTACATCACTAATATCCACTCCAAAATTTCTTAATACATTAATTGAAGCTTGACCAATTTCATGAGTAGGAACTTTTGAAACAAAAGATACCTTTTCTCCAAAATTAGCTAATGAAACTGCTACATTAGCCTCTCCACCTGCAAAACTTATTTCAAAATTATTTGCTTGCAAAAATCTTAAATATCCTTGAGGATTTAATCGCATCATTATTTCCCCAAATGTAACAATCTTATTTTCCATTATTTTAAATCCTTCTTAATTTCTTTATAAATTTTAACTGCTTCTCTTGCTCTCTTTGTAATCTCTGTATAATTTTTTTCTTTGATTAAATTGCCTTTTGCAATCCAACTTCCACCAATTGGACAAATATCTTTTTCGCTAGCCCAAAGTGGTAAATTCTCTTCGCTTACACCACCTAATGGAAAATATTTAATTCCTAAATATTTATAAGGACCAGTCATTGCTTTAAAGTATTTAATACCACCTAACGCTTCTGCTGGGAATAATTTAACTAGCTTACAGCCAAGTTCAACGGCTTTTTCTAGCTCACTTGCTGTAGAAATTCCAGGAGCAAATGGCAATCCACATTCCTTTGCTTCTTTCATTATTTTTGGATTAAGTCCTGGTGCAACAGCGAATGAAGCACCTAATTCTTTAACTTTTTGTGCTTGACCTGGTTTAATAACAGTGCCAACACCGATCATCATTTCAGGAACATTCTTATGTATTAATTCAATAGCCTCATAAGAAACGGGTGTCCTTAATGCTAATTCTATTGCTGTTATTCCACCTTTGACTAGAGCCTTAGCACTATCTACAGCTGTATCTAAATCATCTATTACTAATACAGCCACAATACCTTTTTTTTCTAGGATATCTATTATTGATTGATCCATCATACAAAACCTCCTGTTTCATTTATAATTGACCGTTTCATTTATATAACATATAATATTTTTATATTTAATTTAATGTTATGTCAAGCAAAAAATGAAACACATTAATAAAAATGAAACAAGGACTAAATTTAATGGAAGAGAATAGAGTTACAGCAGTTGAAAGAACAATGTTAATATTAGAAACAATTGCTAAAAATAAAAAAATAAAATTATCAGATATCGCCAAGGAAACTAAAATACATAAAAGCACAGTTTTTCGATTCCTAAATACATTAGAAGATTTAGGATATATAGCAAAAACTCCTAAAGAAGAACAGTTTTTTATTACAACAAAAATGAATAATTTCCATACTACATCAAGTATTGAGGGAATATTATTAGAAGAAGGTGTACAAATTGTTGAAACAATAGCAAAACATACACAAGAAACAGTTCACTTAGCAAAACTAAATAATACTAAACTTACATACTTACATAAAGTCGAGTCCACACAAACTCTCAGAGTTAGTACAGCAAGCCAAATATCTGGTGAGGCACCTTTATATTGCACAGGACTTGGTAAGGCCATCTTAGCTTTTTTAGAAAAAAAAGAAATTGAAACAATAATTAATGAATTTAATTATTATAAGTTCACTGACAATACAATCGAAAATAGCAAACAATTGTTAAAAGAATTAGAAATTATTAAAGAAAGAGGTTATTCAATTGATAATGAAGAGCATGAAATTGGAATAATGTGTGTATCAGCACCAATATTAGTTAGAAATAAACCAATTGCAGCAATTAGTATTTCAGGTCCAGTACAAAGAATGAATAACAACATTCAAAAATATTCCATACTTATTGAATCTTTGATAGACACTTTTCAAGAAAGGATTCAGTCTTTGCCTTTAAATTGATAAAAGTCTAAGAATTATAAATTCAAAAATTTATCTAGTTATTATAATTGATACTCTTTATTTTTAGAGTATCTTCTTTTGATATTTAGAGAAAAATATACATAAAACATTTATATAAATAGGTTAATATAGTAAAAGTCTAGTCTCTAAATTATACTATAATTTCATTTTTATATAATAAGTTCACTAAAAAATTACTCATTATTTAAAAGACTGATATATAAATAATGAACAATATAAAACACTATTTTCTCTCAATATATCCAAACAAGCTTTAACATATTTTCCTATATTTGTATTCTTTTTAACGCATTATTTTAAATTATATCAGATTTAATATGTTTGCATAAAACATATTCTGATTTACCATGAACGATTACCATTATTTTACATTTTACACTTTGTTTAGCCATTACAATAAAACCCACTTAAACAGAAAACTCTTTTTCAGGTTTTAAAGAGGTAGAAAGATCTTCAATCATTTCAGTGAAATCTAAATAACCTACAGTAGGGAGTCCAAAATAATCTCCATTCAAATATTTATTTTGAATATTGTTATTTCTTTGGGTTCTAAATGAATAATCAGAAAGATTCTGAATTTCTTTATTTCCAAAAGAATCAGTAACAATTAAATAAATATTTTCAGGCTCTAATTGTTTTAATAATAATGTATTATGAGTTGTTGCAATAAACTGACCAGTCTCTGTGTCCAATAGCGATTCTTTAAATAAATTCACAATCTCAAACATTAATTGATCATGAATACCGTTGTCTATTTCATCAATAAAGACACTTTCTCCAAGTAAAGAAGATATTATTGCAGGAACAACTTCTAACAACTTTTGAGTTCCTGTGGATTCTAATTTAAAAGGAATATCTATAACTTGATTATACATTTCTTTTGATAAATAAAGTTCATATCTCTCTTTATTATCTTCAGTTACCATTATTTTATAAAAAACTTTTTTAATATCAGAATATAATTGTGTAAAAAAGATATTTAAAAAATGTTCAAAAACAGGTAATTCTTTTTTAAATTTTTTCGTGAATATTCCTTCTTTTAGATTACTTAAAAAGGAATATGGAATTGCAAAATAACCTTTTTGACTATAATTATTTTTACAAATAACTGTACACCTATTTAGCAATTTCATAGTACGTATAAGGTTTGGATTTAATTTTTCATTAATATATTCTTTATTTTTTATTTTTCTTTCATTAAACAATATACTCATAAAGGTGTGTTTACCCCAATATTTTTCAACATTTTCAACCAATTCATTTTTATATTTTCGATCAACAAATACAGAATCGTTTAAATTAATAGATTTTTCTGAGATCGAAAACATTTCACCGATTCTCTCCCTTATTGTAAAAAACAAAGATTCTTTAATTACTTTTAAATCATTAAACTCAACTAAATATCTACCTTCTTTCTTATTTAAATAAAACCCAATTTCAATTTGCATAGGGTCTTTCGAACCTATCATCTTATTTTCAGCTAACAATTCATCTAATGGTCTGTTAGCAATCTTTTTAATAAATGATATTAAATCATCCTTTGAATATTTATTCTCTTCAATAACATTACTTAGATCTTTATTTTCAATATTGGTAAGTAAATTTATATTCATTAAAGTATTAAAACTATTATGAAGAAAAAATAGTGAATCCATAAGATTTGTTTTACCAGATCCATTTTCACCATAAATAAATGCAATTTTTTTAGGGATACCCTTTTTACCTCTTAAATCAAATTCAACATTTTTGAAAGACTTAAAATTATTCAACTTAATAAATGAAATCATATTAACTCCTATTTATGTTACAAATTATAACATAGTTTAAAATTACCTCTAGTATTGTATATACTTAACTACTATTTTTTATAAATTTGTAATTAAATTAGAATATAATTACACTTAACATTGCTTACCTACCCAAAAGTACCATTCTTTATCATTTGAGAGGTTTTGTAACATTCATTGCAACTAATTAGCCAATAAAAAAGTAGCGGGGTTGCATTAGATAATTCAAGTGATAAAAAACATATAATATTAACAGTTAAAGACTTTTTTCTTGAAAAAGTGTAAAGTTTGTTGTAAAGTTAAATTATCATATGGAGGAGAGTAAATGAATAATAGTTTAAACAATAGTCCAATAAACACATGTATTCTTCAAATTGATTTTTCTCCAATCTTAGAAATAAAAAATAAAATTCCAAGAATACAGGATGAGCTTAGAAAAAAGGGGTATCCAAAATATCACTCAATTCAATCTACAAATGTTAATTTAGATGAAGAATCTAAACAACCCAAATTCGACAAAGAAACCAATTGGGTTTTTATATCTCCAACTGATTCAGAACAAATTATTATTAATAAAACTCAAATTTCATATCAAGTAGATAAATATAGCTCTTTTATTGATTTTTTAGAGAACTATAGGCAAATTTTAAAAATATTATCAGAGTCTATAGATTTAACTCAAGGCACTCTCCTTTTAAAAATAGGATTGCGGTATGTAAATTGTATTGAAGGAGAAGATGATTTTAAAAAATACATTGTAAAAGAATATCACGGCAAACAACTGTTTAATTCAGTTAATCCTTTGAGTAATTTATTAATTAATAATAGCATTAGAGGTGCTATATATTTAGATGATACAACTATATCAAATCTACTTTTGAGGGTTTATCAAAATGATTTAGGTTTAAAAACTCCAAATAATATTTTTAAGCTCAAAAAAGAAGTTCCTAAGAAAAAAAGCTTAATAACGTTTTTAGATATTGATCAAGCAATCCATTTTGGGGATTTAAAATTAACAAGCTTAGATCAAATATTTAGTTATGCACAAAAATTAAATGATAAATCTACCCAAATATTTTATGAATCAATTACTGATAAAGCTAAGGAGGATTGGAAATGATTGATACAAATTATCCAAGAATTAGTACAATCTCATTTTCTAATATTTTTTCTTTTACAAATTCATTTAACTCAAATAATAATTCTTTACTAGAAATTTCAAATTTTAATAAAAGTGAGCAAAACTCAAAATATTCAGTTATAAGTGAGATATTCGATTATATGGATTTTAGTATAGGTTCTACTAAATTATATGAAAAAGAATACAACTATTGGAATTCACAATCGTTTAGGTACATCAACAAAACAAATTCTGCAGCTACTAATATTGAAAAATATAACAGGACTGAAAATACAATTTTATCCTATCAATCTACTTTAAATGCTGCAAGAAATACCTTAGGTCTCAATATCACAGATTTATCAAAACTATTAAATGTTTCACGACCTACCATTTACTCATATTTAAATGGTAATGAACAAAAAAATAAATCTTCCGATAAAATTATAAAAACTTTAAATGAAATTTTAAGAATTGTAAAAGAAGAAAACAATCTAAAATCTTTTTCCTCACTGTTTAAAAGACGTGATACTGAGGGAAATACTTTAATTGATTATATTGAACAAGATTCAAATGATATTTATCATTTTGTTGAGAAACTATGCGAGGCTGAAATAGAAAGACAACACAAAAAAGTTCTTAAAAATAATTCTAAAAACATAGATATAGAAAAATATAGTATTCCAATATCAATCGAGGATTAAATGAAATGTGCTTACAACAAGGTGATTTTATTAAATATTCAAATCCTAAATATCCCGATTGCAACTTATATATAAGTCATATCTCATTCTTGTGATATAGCTAGAGATATACAAAAAGAACCCTATATTGAATTACTACCTTGCCACATAATTGAAGAAATTGATGGAAACTATTCAAATGGTAGGACAGCAAGAAAGCTTCATCTTTCTATAACAAAAGATAATGCTGAAAAATTTTATTGCTTAAATGCTAATGAAAAATTATATGTAAATAAAGAGAACTTTTCTTATACTTTTTTTTCATGTATTAATAAATCTGATATTTCTATTGCAGTTCTACAGAATTGGTTAGCTTTTAGATATAGGAGAGATGCTCTTCCTGATATAATCAATGCAAAACTATCTCAGATAAAATTTAAAAAAATTTTAAAAAAAGTAAAAGATGAAGTTAGATCTATTTTTGTTCAATTAGATGAAGATAAAAAAGCTTGTACAATCCTATTTATTATTAACTCCAACTTTAAAAATGCTGAATTATTGGTAAGCGATTTAATTTCAAAATTAAGCTCAAGTATTAACGATAACAAAGACCTTTCACAAACGATTTCTTTTGCATCCAGAATGGATTATGATTTTAACTATGATGAGTTCTTAGACTATTCTTATTTTAATTTTGATTACTTATGCGATGAATAACTATATATAGTATTAAAAACGGCTATATAAATTGTGGATCTTATGCACCCAATAACTTTTTGAGATAGAATAATAATTCTTCAATTTTCATTCCTCAACTTCTAAAAGTCTCAGTTGATGTTTTTAATTTTTACTAGTTTTACTAATTTTATAGGCATACTATCTATTTTTTTTAATGAACTTCCCAACCCCACAGTAAACTATTACCACCTTAGAGATTACCTATGCTTGACAATTAAAAGTGGTTGTTGAATATTAAAAACAACAACCACAACTATATTCATTATACATTATGTTATTTGTATATAATTTCTTTAAATTTATTTTCTTTTATTACCTATTAATATATAAGCTAACAATCCAATTGCAACTAAAATTCCTACAAGATTAAATACTATATTTGGAATAACCATTATAATGGCAACTGCTGCTAATAATATTCTAATTAGTAATTTTAAATCTTTAATTAACCAACCTTCAAATGATATTGCAATTAACACTACTGCTACTAAAGCCACTAACAAAGAATAAATTGTAGAGAAAAATGAAGTATCAACAATCAACAACCCAGGATAGTAAACAAACATAAAAGGAATAATAAATCCGGCAATTCCTAGTTTAAATGCTTGCACTCCAGTCTTCATAGCATCAGAATCTGCTATTCCACTAGCAGCATAGGCACTCATAGCTACTGGAGGAGTTATAAATGAAATTATTGCAAAATAAAATACAAAAAGATTAGAAGCTATTGGTGATATCCCCGCTTGGAGTAAAGCAGGTGCTGCAACTGTTGCTGCAATTACATAGGCTGCAGTTGAAGGAAGTCCCATTCCTAAAATAATACAGGCAACCATTGTCATTAATAACATTAAAAATAAATTACCATTTGAAACATCAAAGACAATTTGAGCGAATCTAACTCCCAACCCAGTCATACTTACTATTCCAATTACTATACCTGCAGATGCACAAGCTATAGCTACAGGAACAGCTGATTTAGCTGCATGTAGACTAGCTTCTTTTAATTCTTTGAAAGGAAATCTATGTTCAATAAATCCAATTTTAACAATACCGATTGCTAAGATTGATAGGATTGCAAAAAATCCTGAATAGCTTGCAGATAATTTTAAAGCTAATAAACAATAAATCAAGATAATGATTGGAATAAAATAATAATATCCACTTTTTAATATATGTTTCACCCTTAGTAATTGTTCATTTTTTTCAGCTTCAATTCCGAGTCTTCCAGCTTCAAAATATACTGCAGTACCTAAACTAATATAATACAATAAACCTGGAATAATACCGGCTAAAACAATGTGAGAATAAGGGATCCCTGTTAGATCAGCCATTACAAAAGCTGCAACTCCCATTACAGGTGGTAATATTTGTCCTCCAGTCGATGCTACGGCTTCTACAGCTCCTGCATATTCTTTTTTATAACCTACTTTTTTCATTAATGGAATTGTAAAAGTTCCTGTTGTTACTACATTTGCTACAGCACTTCCATTAATAGAACCCATCATAGCACTTGATAATACTGCTGCTTCTGCAGGTCCCCCTTTCATTTTACCAGTTAGTGCATATGCAATATCGATAAAAAATTTACCGGCACCAAATTTATCTAGCAATTCACCAAAAATTATATATAAAACAACGAATGAAACTGAAGCACCAATTGGAACACCATAAATACCTTCATTTGTCCAACTTATATAATTTGTTATGTATTCTAGATTATAACCTCTGTGAGCTATAACATTGGGTAAGTAAGGTCCAATAAATGCATATATTAAAAATACTACTGCTATTATTGGAAGTGCTAAACCAATTGATTCTCTAGAAACTTCTAAAACAAAAATAATTAGTATGGTTCCTGCAATTACGTCTAAGAAAGTAATTCCCCAAACGCCTTTTTCTCTTAATGCATCAGGAACTGTCCCTATCATAAAATATGAGAATAGAGCAATGATAATCCCAATTAACAATAAATCTACAATTTTTATAGAGAGTTTATTATTATTGAAGAATTTACTTAAATACCAAAAGAGCATTAATGAAAATACATGAATAACTCTTACTTGCATGACTCCGATAGAAGTCGAAACTGTAATATATAAGTGAAACAAGCATATAAAAGATGCTAATATTAATAAAAGTATCTTTGGTTTATCGCTTTGTTTCTTTATATTATTTAACATATAAAAAGCCTACCTTTAAAGATACCCCATAGGAAATATCTTTCTATGAGGTTTTGTAAAAATGAAAACTATGGAATCAAAGTTGGATCAATATCTAGGCCAATTTCTTTATAATATTTTACTGCACCTGGATGTAATTTAACAGGAATACCTGATAAGGCTTCTTCAAGAACTACTTGTTTTGATACTGAATTTGCAACACCTTGCCATTCGTCTCTGTTTTCCCAAATAGCTTTAACAATATTATATACCTCTTCATCACTTAATCCAGCTTTAGTAGATGTATACATGTTAACTCTACTACTTGGTACAACTACATCTTCATCAACATCATTATAAGTTCCAGCTGGGATTGTATATGGTGTCCAAAAGAAGAATTCTTCATAAAATTCTGGTGAATCAAATGAAATCATCCTAACATCAACACTAGTTGTAAGATCTGTTAATGCTGCTGATTTAATTGGGTGAGTACAGATAAAAGCATCTATTCTACCATCTTTTAATGCAGATACAGCTTCAGTTTCTGAAATAAATTGAGGTTTTATATCATCATAACTTAATTCATAATATTCTAAAACCATTCTTGCACACATTTCACCACCACTACCTGCTGAACTACAACCAATTGCTTTTCCTCTAAAATCTTCAATTGAATATATATCTTTACTTTCTAAAGTAAAAGCTTGAACATAACTTGTTATAGTACTGAATAAAGCTCTCAAATCTGTTGCATCATGGCCTTCAAAATCACCTAAACCATTATAAGCTAAATAAGCGATCTCACTTTGAGAAATACCCATTGCTAGATTTCCTGAAGTTAAATTTCTAATATTTTCAACAGAGGCTGCAGTAGCTTCACCAGTACAAGCAATCCCATCCACATGGTCAGTGATTGTTTTTGCCATTCCGACTCCCATGGGATATAAAGAACCTGCGGTTCCTGCAGTTCCTATAGAAATTCTCTTTAATGAGGTAGATCCTTCTTCACTACTACCACTAGCAAAAACACTAAGACTTATTGATACTATCATTACCAATACTATTAAACTCTTTTTCATCACACTCTCCTTTTTTATATGCTCTCTATATTAGCATTAATTTGTTTCATTAATTCATAGAAATTTGGGAATGAAACAGCTGCATATTCAGCATTATCAATTTCACTCTCACCATCGGCAATCATAGCAGCAACAGACATTGCCATAACAATTCTATGATCATGGTGTCCATCAATTTTGCAACCAGTTAGTTTAGAATGATAAATTGTTAAACTATCATTTGTTTCATCAAACTTAGCACCCATTTTTTCTAATTCTTCTTTTATTGATTTAGCTCTATCTGTTTCTTTAAGTCGACAAGCTCCAATATTTTTCAATACTGTTTTACCTTTTGCAGCACAACCAAGTACTGATAAAATTGGTACAGCATCAGGTGTTCCACTACAATCTATTTCTATGCCAGTTAAAGAAGCTCCTCCAGTTACAGTAATTCCATCTTTACCATCATTTTTAACTACAACATCAGCTCCCATATCTTTGAGTATTCTAACAAATGCTTTTTCTCCGGCATAATCATTAACATCTAAGCCTGTAAAAGTAACCTTAGAGCCAGGAGTTATTGCTGTTGCAATCATTGGATAACCACTTGTACCCCAATCTCCAGGCAATTCATATTCAAACGGTTTAAACTTCTGATTTCCTTTAATTATAAACTCATCATAGTTGTTATTAATAATTTCTATACCAGCTCTTTTTAACATACCAATTGTCATATCAACATATGGCCTTTCAAGTAAATCGGTTTCTTTGATTATAGTATCTTCTTTTAATAGAGGACAAACAGACAAGAAAGGTGTCATCCACTGTGAATTTACCCCTGGAAATTCAATTACTCCACCTTTAATAGGACCTTTAACAACTATTGGTGCTGTTCCACTATTTCTAGTTGAAAAGGCCTTACCACCTAAGTTATTAATTGCATCTATCATAGGCTGAGCTGGTCTATAGCAAATCTGATAATCACCTGTTAACACACTGTAGCCCTCAATCAAAGAACAGACAGCTAATACAAAATAAAAACCAGTTCCCGAGTTTTCGGCATCTAGAATATTACTAGGTACTGATGGTTTACCATCAAAGCCTTCAATAATCCATTTTGAATCATCTTCTGTATTTATTTTAGCACCAAGGTTTTCCATCATCTTAACAATAGAATAACTATCTAAATTAGTTAAAGGATTATATAAAATTGATGTTCCACCTGCTAAACTTCCAAAAATAACCCCTCTTGCAGTCCCTGATTTATTTCCAGGAATTTTCGCCACACCACTCAATGTTGATTTTGCAACTTTAAATTTCAAAACACTACTCCTATACAATTTAGTGATAAACGTTTTCACTTATAAATTAGTATATTACAAAATAAAAATCTGTCAACATTTAATTAAAAATTATTTATTACACATATTTATATATAATAGTATAAATAACAAAGCATGAAAATTTAAAAATATTAATATACTGATTAACGTTTTCAATTATTGCTTTTATTAAGAAAATGTTATATTATCATATATATGGGAAAAGAGATAAAGAATTATTCATTAAAAGAAATATCCGATTTAAGTGGAGTATCAATAGCAACATTGTCTAGATATTTTAACGGGCAAACAGTTAGAAAATCCAATGAATTAAAGATTGAAGAAATTTTAAAACAAACAGGATATAGGCCTAACATAGCTGCTAGAATAATGAAAGGGAGTTTATCAGGGGTAATTGGTCTAATAATACCAAATATTACCCACCCTTTCTTCTCCGAAATCACAGAAGGTATTATAGAAGAAGCAAGAAAAAACAATCAACTTGTATTAGTAACTTCGAGCAATGGATCAGTGGAAAATGAAAAACAAGATATAAAGCAGTTATCAAACTCAATATTAGATGGTTTAATTTATATCCCTGTAGCTAAGGCAGAAAACATACCTGAAATTAAGAATTTCCAAAACATACCTCTTGTAGTGACCGCAAGAAAAAATATTATTCCCAATATCCCACATATTTACCACGAAGGAGAAAAAGGTGGATATTTAGCAACAAAATATTTGATACAAATGGGTAGAAAAAAAATTGCATTTGTAGCTAGCTTTTGGGAAGTCCCTTGCACTTATAATGAATTGTTAAAATTTAGTCAAAATAAAGAAAGTTTTCCTTTTTCATCAATTGATAGATTCAGAGGATATGCTAAAGCTTTAAATGAAGCACAAATTGAAATTGACGAGAATTATTTAATCACAACTGGGTATGATTATGTGGATGGTGTAAATTCTGCTTCTTTACTTGATTCAAGGTTAATTGAAATTGATGGAGTTATTGCAATGTCAGAGGCTGTAGCTGATGGATTAGCAGACAAATTAAAAGCTCTTGGTTATAAAATACCAGAAGATATCTCAATGATTATTTTTGATAAGACCCAAAATAATTCAAACTATTATACCAATATAGAACTACATCTGAGAAAAATGGGAATTAAATCTGTTCAAATGTTGAATCAAGTTATTAATACGGGGAAAAGTGAAAATATATCTCTTGATGTTGAATTAGTTGTTAATAATTCTACAACGAAAAAATAATATATTATTTTTTAAAATTTCTTTAATTTAAAACAACAAGACTCTCACTTAGGCACTTAAATAATAATACAACTAAAATTCAAATAAAAAGTGGACAATCTTTTTATTTGAATTAAACAGTCACATATTTATTTATCAATCAACTAACAAATTAGTTCATTAAAATAAGCAATTGATTTAACAACGGAGTTATGTGGATTTTCCCAATATATTGAATCATTTATTTCCAAATCAATTAATCCTTTATAATCATACTTTTCTAATACCTTAAGATACTTTTCTAAAGGTAAATTACCATCACCTAAAATAAAATGATTACTATCAGCAAAATGAATTAAGGCAATATTTTCTATACCAATATCATCAAAGTAGTATTCAAGCTTTTCTTCAGAAACAGCCATAGCTACAACATCAACACAAACTTTTAATGAACTACTATCTACATCTTTAATAAAATTTTTCATATCATTTAATGTTACAACTAAATTACTTTCATAAGGTTGTAACTGCTCAATAATCATTGTTACATTATTTAGTTCAGCATAATCACAAATTTCTTTTGTTGTTTCAATTGCTCTATTCCACCCATCTTCTATTGGGAGATCTAAAGGACTACACCCCGAATTCATAAAAACTTTATCACAATTTAATATTTTTACATCATCTATTGCTCTTTTAAAATACTCTATTGTTCTTAATCTTGTAGAATCATTTAACGAACTAATACTATATGGATAGCTTAACGTTTCTGGAGTATAAACAGAAATATTCATTCCCAATTGTTCTACTTTTTTATTAATTAAATTAAGCGCTTTATAAGCATCTTTTTTGCTATAATCTAACGAACAATAATGGGGAACGCCACCCCACAAATCAAGGTTTCTTATCCCATTTTGTTTCATGGATTTTAAAAAATAATCAAAACTATAATGGACATATTGAACGCTCATTACAGCAAGTTGAGCTTTACTAATTTTACCCATAATTTACCTCCTAAAGATAACTTTCTAATTCACTTAATTTATGAGCATATTTTTTAGTTGAAAAATATATAGAATCATATATTTTTTGAAACTTCTTATATTTTAGATGATTTTCCATATTCGGTTTATAAATCTTACCAATTTTAATATGCTTAGTAATATCAGAAAATTTTTCAAAACCCTCAGTACAGGCAGAAATAGCGGCCATCATTGCATCACCATAACTTGCTCCAATAGTTACTGATGGGATTATAATTTTCTTCCCTATAATATCTGATACTATTTGCATCCAAATTTCATTTTTAACTCCACCTCCAGCTGCATAAATAGAATCTATATTAACATCATTGTGACTCTCCATTATTTTTATTTGCTGATTGATAGAAAAACCAATACCTTCTAAAGCACTCTTATACATATGAGCACGTGTGTGTTTTAACAACAATCCAAATATAAGGCCCCTAGCATTAGGATCATTTATAGGGGTTCGCTCGCCTGCGAAATATGGTAAGGTAATTAACCCTTGTGAACCTAATTCTATCTCAGATATTTCATCTATCATTGTTTGATATAAATCTACATCAGATTTTGAACTTTTATCTTTATAAATATTATCTTTATACCAATTTATTAAACTACCAGCAGTATTTGTTCCAGCTGAGATATCACATAGATTAGGTATAATAAAATCCTCTCTCCAAAGCCTAGGATCATCGACTAATTTTTCTGTACAAAGAATCATATAAATTGAAGAACCAAATTGTAAAAACATTTTACCGGCAGAAACGACACCACAACTTATTGCTTCTGCCCCAGAATCATCTGTTCCTACAATCACGGCAGTTCCTTGAGCAAGTCCAGTTTGATTTGAGGCTTCTCTGGATATATACCCCGCGATATCTGTGGATTCTTTAATTTCAGCTAATTGATCTGAAGTACAAATTAATTTACTTAAAGTTTCGTTAACTTTTGATGATTTTTTTGCATAAAGTGGGTTAAAACTAGCAAGTGCTAAAAATCTATCTATGACATAATTATTAGTCAATTTGGCAACGATGTAACTAGTTGCTGTTAGAAATTTATAAGTTTGTTTATAAATATCAGGTTCGTTATTTTTAATCCATAAAATCTTTGGAACTATATCACTAGAACACAAGGGTCTTCCATACCACCTATTTATTTGTTCTTCTCCAAAGATCTCTGTTAATTGAATAATCTCTTTTTCTGCTCTAGCATCAATACCATACAAAATTGCATTTCTAAGTGGACGACAGTTCTCATCTACAGGTAAACAATCTGCGCCTAAAGCACTAATTCCAACAGACTTAATCAATTTTGGATTAATTTTAGATTTGTTAATTATAGCTTTGGATATATCACAAAAATCCCCCCACCAATCATTTTCAGCATCATGTTCATAATGCTTTGGTTGGGGATTAATCATTGAATGCTCTGTTGTATGCTCTGCGACTACATTCCCTTTACTATCAATTAATACGCCTTTACTTGAATTAGTACCTGTATCAATACCTATAAAATACGAATTATTCATTTTCTTAATTCTCCACTTAATAATTATTTGATCCTTAACATTCATTTTTGAAATATATAAATTTTCAATTACTAACTTTGTGATAAAATTTGTGCGATTTTTAATGCATCATTTTCAGAATTATTTTTTTTATATTTTAATGTATTCAATACAATTAAATTAAATCCATGGTAATGTATTAAATGTTTAAAATTTGTTTCCTTAGCTGTATCTTCAATGGATATAGAAATACTAGAATTATACTCTCTTTCAATATTTTTACATGTTTGTATAAAAGCCTCATATCCTTCAATATTGGTTAAGAAGGTATTATTAAATAATATTTTATTTGAAACTGAAATCGCACAAGCTTCAAATGTGTACTTTTCTAATCGAATTCCAATACTAATGGGGCTATTTTTATTAACTTTCAAAAAAAATCCTCCACTTTTTTTAATTATCTTTTAGCTCTTATGGTTATTACTTTATCCATAAAAGTCCTAACCCTATTTTGATCAACTCTAACATTCTCAAAACTATTTGATTCAAAATTACCCCCAACTTTAAAGTATGTACCAACTATTGCAGCATCAGCAACCTCTAACTTTTCTTCTATTGTGTCTATATTGCAACCTGTATTACAAATAACAAAAGCGTTTGGATTTTTTAATTTAACTCTTTTAATCAATTCATTGCTCACATCTTTTCCTGCGGCTTTAGCTGAAATACACAATCCATCTGGATGAGATTTAAATATTGTTGAGTTTGCAATTTCTTGCACATCTCTAGTGTCCAAATTTTTATCAGATTCTGGGTTTATAAAATAAAACATTTTTAAATTATCTAAACCTAAGGCAGACTTTCTTCTTAACAGTTTTGAAAAATCATTATTATATAATCCACCATCTCCAACGTATATCCCTGAAAATGTTCCTCGTACAAAATCAGCTTCAACTGCTGCTGCTGTTTCTATAGTAGCTAAAGCATCAGAAATGCAATCAATACCAAAAGGTATTTTAAGAGAAGATTTTAATTCCCCTACGATTGTTGAAATTGCTGCAGGAGTTACAAAACTCATTTGCCTCTCATAAGGCAAACTGAATTCATTTGAAATAAGTACTCCATCTACACCTCCATTTTGTAAAGCTTTCAAATCTTCTTTTGCATGTTTGATGACAGTTCTCATGTTGCTATCTGTGTTATACCTTGGATCCCCAGGAAGAGGATCCAAATGTAACATAGCAATTATTGGTTTATGAACTTTAAATAAATCTAGTTCCCACATAATTTACCCCCTATGTTAAAAAAATTAATAATCAAATTGTCTATAATATCTTCTAATTGATAATGGATGACGTAAAAAAAGTTCCATATAGGAATCGATTCTATTATTTACTGCTCTAATTACTAAGTGAGATATTGAACTTCTATACTCTTTCTTAATTCCAGAAAGTTTAAATTCTTTTGTATCTATAATCGTATAATTTTCAGTTACCCTTGGAAGAAATTTTGCTACTCTTTCTGCTAATGGTCTTTGCTCATCCTCTACAATAAATAAAGTTACAGGTGTATCTGAAACAATTATTTCTTGCATTCCATGAAAAAATTCCGAGCAAGAAATAGATTTTGTTCTAATCCACATTTGTTCTTCCCAATAACACATAGCATATGAATAAGTTGCCCCCCATTGTATTCCGGAGGAAACAAAATAATGTGGCAAATCAGGTCTCTCTTTTATAAATTTAACTTTCTCTTTAGCGTATTCGAATGCCCAATCATCAACTTTTTTTTCTATTTCAACTAAGCATTTTGCTAAATACATTTCTAAATTCTGATTATAATCTTCATAAAATGGGAATTCGCCGTTTTTATACATAAGATAATTTGCAACCATGAAAAATTTTAATTGTTCATTTTTAGGATAACAAATTAAATAGTCTTGCTTATCGTCTTTTGTCAATTTAGTATTTGGTGTATCAATAAAACTAAACACCTTAGCACCAATTTTATGTACGAAATCAACAACATCTACCATTTCTTGAGTATCCCCTGAAACAGACGATATAATGACAATTGACTTATTTGTAAATCTTTTATTTCCTGTTGTTAAAAATTCAGCCGCATTTTCTACAAAAATTGGCAATTTAGACTTACCTCTCATATATACTTCAACTTGCATACTTGAAGCGTAAGTTCCGCCTATTCCAATGAAGAATATAGAATCAAATCCATTATCCCAAATATCATCAATTATATTTTCAATTTTAGCTCTTAATTTTAATGCTCCAGCTACACTTTCTAAACTTTCATTTTCATTAAAATTTCTTAAAGTTGGTCCATCAACTTCTTTCCATAGATCTGATACAATCATGATAACTCCTATTTAAAACAATAATTACTTAAATTATTATTTTGACTTTTTTGTATTTATTAAATTCTGCTTGTAAATAACAAAGATATTGTTATTTACCTAATATTAAATTATTTTTTAATTCTTGCCTTAACCTATCGTGATACCAATTTTTACAAATATTTTTATTTATTATAGAAATTAATTCAAAACTAATAGGTTGCTGTATTTTCAATATCCAGAAACAAAAAGAATTGAATTGCTTTTTGTATAGCAACGTCCCAGAAAGGCCAGCTATGATCACCTTCCCCTTCAAAATAGCAATAATCAAAATTTAAGGTTTCTACAGCTTTTTTAAATTTCAGATTATCTTGATATAGAAAATCATCTATTCCACAAAGCTGCATAATTCTTGGTTTTTGATTTAACTTATTTGCCACTTGAAGTAATTGAAAAATATCTTGATTATTCTTAATAGACTTTTCAATTCCATGTATTGAAATGATTTCCTTTGAATGCATTATTTCAAGTGTTTCTAAATTCAACCTATTTAGAAAGGTTTTATAATCCAACACACCCGAAAGACTGGCTACAGCATTAAATTTATTAGGATTAGCTAAGGCTATTTTCATAGCACCATAACCACCCATACTTTCTCCAGCAATAAAATTCAAGGATCTATCTTTTGGGATATTGAACCATTTTTGACAAATATTTGGTAGCTCTTCACTAATATAGTCAAAATAGTCTAAACCATATTCCATGTTTGAATAAAAACTTCTATTTACCTCTGGCATTATAACTATAAAATTATATTTCTTTGCATAATATTCAATTTTGGAAAAACGAATCCATTCATTACAATTACCACCTAATCCATGTAAAAGATACAACACTCGTATTGAATCATGAATTAAGGGTGTTACATCATTTGATTCTTCTGGAAAAATAATGTTTATTGACGTTGTCATTTGTAACTTAGAAGAATAAAAATCTCCATTAAAAACTCCCATATTACCAAGCTCCAAAATATTGCAAAGTGTCACTTGCTGTTCTTGCACCCATTTCCATACACTGTTTTATAGGTAAATTTTTAAAGATCCCAGATAAAAATCCAGCGATATAACTATCTCCGGCACCCATACTATCTACAAAGTTTTCGCACTCTACTATTCCAAACTTGTAAAAGGTGTTTCCATCAAAACACAAACTACCTTTATTACCTAGCATACTTACAACCAAAGACGGTCCTTGAGAAAATAAATATTTCATAAATTCTCTTAAGGTTTCGGTATCTCCATCATCTGAAGAAAAAAATAAATAATCTGTAAAAGGTATTGCAAACCTACTTTCTTTATCACTAGGTCTTGTTGCACAATCAAAGGCTGTTTTTATTCCACTTTTTTTTAGTCTCTCAAAATATCCTTCAACCTTACCCCATAAATCGCATATTACAATATCATGATTATCACAAATAAAATTTATATCATCTTCTGATAATATGTAGTCTTTTAAAACGCCTTCATCATATTCACCAAATACTCTTTCTCCGTTGACCAACTCAACTTGAGTTACAGCAGTTCTGCCTTCAACAGAATGGACATGTGAAATATCAACATTTTTTTTTGCCATCTCACTTATAATCAATTCACCATAATTATCTGATCCAACTATTCCAATATATGAAGCCATTTCACCAATTTTTTTAGCATACACAGCCATATTAACAGGACCACCTCCAACAAAGGCTTTCCCATTTCCAAAATTCGAATAATAATCTATACAATTACTTCCAATTGCAGCTAATCTCATCATTATATCCTTTTTATATTATTGGAAAATATAAAATATTTTCCAATAATAATTATTTATTTAAGCGTTTTGTTTATTCTTTCTATCCCATAAATAAAAAGCTGGAAGTCCTGTAGCAACAGCTAGTACAGCACATACCAATCCTGCCACTGGAGCCCATAAGAAAGTTGACCATATTAATGTACCTGTCATAATCATTGCGACTATAGGCATTAATAATCCTCCAGGCATTCTATATGCAGGTTTAAAAGATTCTTTTTTCCTTAGAACAAATAAAGTACCAAATGTTAAAAAGTTTTTGAGTAAAGCAACTAAAGTAAAATAACCTAATAAGTCAGATAGAGTAGATGCAAAAATCAAGACTATTGCTACAGCACATTGAACAATAATTGAAAATGCTGGAGTTTCATATTTAGGATGAATTTCCCCAAACTTTTTAAAGAACAAACCATCTTTAGCCATAGCATATTCAATTCTTGGTTGGAACATGATACAACTAGAGAGAGAACCAACTACAACAATAATTGCCATAATTGCAACAATTGTTCCAGCATAGGGTCCAATGACAGGAATCTTAGAGGCTAAAAGTGCTATTGGAGCTGAAGACTGTGCTAGCTCGTTCACTGATAATAGCCCGGAAGAAACAACTGTAAGACCTACATATAAAACTAAAACAATCAATGCTGTTAAAATCAGACCTTTTGGCATATTTTTCTGAGGGTTTTTAATCTCTCCAGACATATAACAAGCAGCACCCATACCATCATAAGACCAGGTAGTTGCAGATATACCTGCTAACAATGCTACAAATCCTGTTGTTGCTCCTGTCAATTTTACACTAGATAAGAATAAGTCTCCCCTAATATGGAACAATCCTATTCCGATGATCAATGCAAAAGGAATTATTTTTAATGCAGTGATAATAGTTTGGAATTTTCCCCCACCTTCTACGGATCTTAGATGAACCATCATAAATACTAACACAAGTCCAACTGCAACAATTTTTAACACAACCCCTTGAACTGGAACAAAAAATGCTAGATAATTTGCTATGGCGATTGCCATTATTGAAATTGAAGGAGGATCGGTGGCCCAGAAGCTTACCCATCCGCATAAGAAAGCCAAAGGCCTAGATCCTGCTTCTCTAAAATAAACATACTGCCCACCATCTTCAGGATACGCTGAAGCTAGTTCTGCGTAACAGAAGTTCGAAGGGATTTGAAGCAAACCTCCAATTAGAAAAGCTAATACCAAAAACAAACTACTGCCTGCGGCTCCAGCCACTTCTGCTAGCGATGAAAATATCCCAGAACCAACTGTGGTCCCAACACCTAATGCAATAACAGCGCCTAATCCAAGCTTTCGCTTTAGTTCAACACTATTAACTTCTTTTTCTTTATTTGACATACATAACCTCTTTTTTTTATTTTTTTTTAGCAACTATACAAAATATATTTCAATCAAACTCTACCCATATTTTTCCCCTTATATTTTAATTTATCGTTCTATATTTGATGAATTATCAAATATTCCTCTTTAAAAAAATATTTATTTTAACATAAATTATTTTTCTTCTATTGAGACCATAACAGTTCTTTTAGATGGACCATCAAATTCACAAAAAAAGACATCTTGAGCATCTCCTTTTATAATTTGTCCATTAACCAATATAAAATGGCAATGATTTCCTATTAATAGTGATTTTATGTGTCCTGTTGGATTGCCAGCTGTAGATCCATAATTTCTCAGCATACGTGCATGAGAATAGGAAGAATCTTCTCTAACTAAATTAGATAAAAATATTTCTATATCACTTTGCAAACACTCTAAAGCTTCATTTACCGTTATGGCTGTTGTAGTATGTTTTGTAATTACAGTTACTACTCCATTTTTTATTTGACTTTTACTAACTATTTTTTCAATTTCTTTTGTAATTATATAAAAATCAACATATTTCTTTGTCTCCAGTTCTATTTGATCAACAAACACTTTTTTCTCCCGTATTACTTATCCCAAGAAAATCTAATGCATTTTGACCTTTGATTAGTTCTACTGTACTATCTCGATAACCTAAGTTCGATAGAGCTTTAGCCATTCTTATTTGTTCAAATCTTGGATTATTAGAACCAAACATTACTTGGTGCCTTAAACTTCTATCTATCCATGTATATGGGATATCTTTAGTAAAAATTTGGCTATAAAACTCTCGAGCACTATCAAAATACAATACACTTGTATCTGAATAGATGTTTGGATATTTCAATAACAACATGGCAGTTTCTCTAACCCATGGCCATCCAAAACCACTTATACATAACTTTAAGGTTGGATATTTAATAGCTACTTCTTCAAAATGTAGAGGGTGTACATATTTACTTAAAGCATTAGGCTCCCAATTTAATCCACATTGAAACATAATTGGTTTATTATAAGCTATACATAATTGATATATATCCGCAACTTTCTCCTCATTTGGAAAAAAATACTGTCTTGCTGGATACAAAACTAAACCACTTAATTTTAAATTTGAAAATGCAAATTCTAATTGTTGCAAATAATTATCACTATTAGGATCCACACTTGCAAATCCTAAAAATTTTTTTTCTCCTAAATCTATAAGTTTTTTTATCTCTTCATTACTGACCAAAACAGTTTTATCTGTTGATGAACAATCATTAGCCATTAGAACCATTCTATCTATACTTGCACAATTCATCTGATTAGAAATATGATTTAAAGAAGCCAAACCATTGTGATGGATATTTAAACGATTATGCCTTAGAGTTTCCTTAGTTTTATCCAAATTTATATCTGCATAGAAATCCGGATGAACATTAATATCAATAAACATTTTTTATCCTTTTTTAGTTAAAATTGACTTCTTTCATCAAACTTCTAATGTTGTCAATTGAACGTTTTGAATACATACGAGGCTCGTTTATATATCCAGTGACTAGTTCTAGGGTTGCACTTTTTTGGTAATTAATTCGTTTTAGTTCATAAACCAATTCTTTAAGTGGGATAGAGCCTTCACAAGGAACTATATGGCTATCACTGCCTTGTACGCCATCAATTATATGCATATGATGCATCTTATCTTCTAGCTTATCAAAATAAGCCATGATACTTTCATGTTGAACAAAAGGAGGAACAATATCACACATACCAACTAAATAGTTACTATCAACTTCATTAAATAGTTGTTTTAAATCATTTGCTCTAGTAAAAAAATTAGATTCATAAGGAGTTAAAGGTTCTACCATTAATTTAATATCTAATTTTGCTGCATACTCAACTAACTCTCTAATAGTCTTATAAAGTCTTGGCCACAAATAATCATAAGATTCTAAATAGCCTCCATTTGCAGGGCTTGTTAACATATATTTAGCCCCCATTTCTTTAGCCATTTCCAAGCTTAATTTTAAATAATTTAATGCATCAATTCTCTGATTTTCAGATCCTATCATATAATTGTATGGGTAAGCATTATGTTCTGGTGTATAAACTAATATGGGCATTTCATACTTATCGATTAACTTTCTTACATGCTTAATATCACCATTTTTTAAATCAGGAGCAAAAGCATGGGGCCGACCTCCCCATAATTCAATATAATCATAACCATATTCCTTTGCATCAATAAAACAGTGTTCTAGAGGATTCCGTTGGTACCCCGATGTAAACATTCCTATTTTCACAACCTAATCTCCTTTTTTTTTAAATAATAGCTACTATATCCAAGGATTAAATACTTGAACAATTTCTGCTGCTATTTTTGATCCAATTTCCATACTTTCTCTAATTGATTTATGTTCTAAAATACTAGCTAAAAAACCAGAAATATAACTGTCTCCGGCTCCTACTGTATTAACTACTTTTTTTATTGGGGTTATTGGACAATATGTAAATGAATATCCATCATAGGCTAAGCTCCCTTTAGAGCCAAAAGTTGCCACTGCAACTTTCATTCCCCTATTTACTTTATCCACTAAATAGGATTCTATAAATTCATCTCTACCTTTATGGTATGAGAAGAAGCCGTAATCAACATAATCTATTGTTATGTTTATCACAGGACTGTTTAACTTATCTGCATAATCAAAACTAATTATAGGATTGCCATAGTTTTTTATTTGAGATATAGCTTCTTCGGCATTTCCCCAAAGTGCAGAATGGACTAACTCATGTGAAGCAGCAAAAGCTATATCAGTTTCATCAAATTCAATATGCTTTAAAACACCTTCGATATAATCTCCATGAACTCGATCATTTTTATTTAGAGTCATATATGTAATTGCAGTTAAACCATTTGCTGTTTTTAAATGACTAATATCTATATTTCGAGATGTCAAAAATTCTTTAACTAATTTACCATTGGAATCATTACCTACAGTGCTTAAAAGTGAAATAGAATAACCAAACAATTGTAAATTTACACCAGTATCAACAACGTTGCCAGTTACATATTGAATGTTTCTATGAATTTTATTATCGCTATCGATGTATTCTCTATAAAAATCAATACAATTATCACCAATCATTGCCGCTCTCATTATTTTCTCCTTGCATATATAACTGGTTGCATATATATACCACTTTTTAAAATTATTATACCAGTTTTTTATTATATTGCAAGCTATTTCTTAATTTTTTATTGAAAATTGTATAGCAATGAAATATACTTAAAATAAGAATAGTAAAAAAGCAGCAAAAAATAATGAGAGCATTAACACAAGATTTATTTATAGCAAATGAAATAAAAGCATTAATTGAAGAAAAGGAACTCAAACCTGGAGATAAGATACCAAGTGAACGAATTCTTTGTGAAATGTTCAATATACAACGGCTAACAGTACGTGGAGCATTAGCAATCCTGGAAAATGATGGAATAATTAGTTCTAAACCCAAAGTTGGATATTATATCAACAAAGAAAGAGTTAAAAGAAATGTTAATTCTATAGAATCTACAATAAAAATTATTTCGGGAAACTCATATGAAACTAGTTCCTTAGTTAAATTTGAAGAAATTGAAACAGATAAATATATTTCTAGGGAAACTAGAATTCCTCTTGGTACGAGAATTTATGAAGTTAAAATTCTAAAAAAATTAGAAAACACTCCTGTATGCGTAGATTATTTGTATTTAAAAAAACAAGACTTTCCGACTTTAACAAAATTTGATTTTGAAAAAAATAACTTATATGATATTTTAGTTAATAATTTCAATATAAAACCTGTTTCTAGTATTCAAAAAATTAACGTAATTCAAGTTGAAGAAAATTATAGAAGCTTATTAGGCCTTAAAGAAGAAGATAGTGTTGTTTTGCAAGCTGGTAGCCTATATGATAAAAACAACAAATTTATTGCATTTGTCGAAAGTTATATTAACTATAATTACTTTGAATATGTTCTTATCTAGGAGATTAAATGAATTATCAAAAACCTTTATATATTCAATTAAGAGAACTTATTATAGAACGAATTAACGCCGGAGAATATTTGCCAGGAGAGAAACTTCCTAGCGAAAGAGAAATGTCAAAAATTTATAAAATTAATAGGATGACAGTAAAAAAAGCGATTGAAACAATTGTTGAAGAAGGAATTTTATACAAAATCAAAAATAAAGGTACTTTTGTAAGTAAACAAGAAAATAATAAAATATTATATTTAAATGATCACTCAAAAGGAAAAAGCATTGGCCTTGGGGCCTTTATTAATTCTACAGGAAGAAAACTCACTAATACCGTATTAGAAAAAGGAGTTATTGAAAATTCACATTACCTAGAGAAAAGGCTCAATCTTAATAAAAATGAAGAAATATATATATTAAACCGTCTAAGATCAATAGAAGGAGAAAGTGTAGCACTAGAATATTGTAGTGTCCCTAAAAAATATTTCCCAGATATTGATTCTCATGATTTTGAGAAAGCTTCTCTATATGATTACATGAAATCTAAAAATCACTTTCCCGTTTCATTTACACAATCTATGATTATTCAAAAAACAAATCATCCAATTGATAAAATCATGTCAATTAATGATGAAAGTTTTGTATATGTTTTAGAATATATTGGCAAGGATAAAGAAGGTAACATTGTTGAATTTACTAAATCTTATCTAAGAAGTGACAAAGCAATCTATGGATTTGAAATTTCATAAAAAAAGATTGCCCGATAATTCAGGCAATCTTATTTTTACTACATCCTATAAATTATTATATACAATTTTTCCATCAACAATTGTAAAGCATATTTTTACCGTATCCATATCATCAATATCTGTTTCAAAAATATTTTTATCAAATACAGCTATATCTGCAAGTTTACCAACTTCTATTGTTCCTAATTCTGCTTCTCTGTACATATCATACGCTCCACCGATTGTCCATGCTTTTAATATTTCTTCAACGCTTAACGTATTTTCTGCATTAAATGCTCTAGTATTTTTGGAAAATTTACCGGTAACTGTATGGAAAAATGATTTAGGAATGTCATCTATGACAAGGGGCAAATCAGTCCCACAACATGTATAAACTCCAAAATCTAACATTTTCCTTCTATTCCAGTAGTTCTTACCTCGTTTTAAGCCTATTTTATCTTTTATCATATTAACTTTACTATCATAATCAGATATTGCTTGAATTTGTGGATAGAATTCACAAATAAGACCTAATTTCCCCATTTTTTCGATATCTACAACATCTGCATATTCTGCTTCTGTAATTGCATGTCTGTTAACCAAATGATTATTTATATCTTTTTTACATTTTGAGAATATATTTATAACTTTTGCTACTGCAGCGTTACCTTGAGCATTTAAAGAAAATCTAAAATCATTTGCATCAGCTTCAAGTACTTCAGATTCAATCCTTTCCCAATCAATGTCCAAATTGCAATAAATATCTGTGTTGTTATATGGTTCTTTTAAAAAACCATCCATTTGGCTAATAGAGCCATCAGTCATACGATTGAAGCCTGAAAAACGAACAAAATCCCCTCTAAATTTATCTCTCATTAACCGTCCATATTCAAAGTTTGCACCTTCTTTAACAGGTTGACTCATAAAATTTACTCTTAAAGTTAATTCACTATTATCTTCTAATTCTTCTAGCACTTGCGTGAAAGTACTAAAAGTATCATATCCAATTTCTTTAACCATAGTTACGCCGCGGGAATTTAACAAAGATACATAGTCTTTGTATAACTTTTTAGAGAAATCATGATCATCTAAAACTTCTTCTATTAATTTCCAAAACACTTCGTTACAATCTGCATCTAAATCAAAACCATAATGATTTCGAGAAGCTTCATTTATCCAAAAAGATTCACCATCTTGAGAAAAAAGAACAATTGGGCTTTCAACATATAATTCGTTTAAAATTTGAAGCTCAGCTATGTTAAGTTCAAAACAATACCCATGTGCGAATATTGTTTTTTTAGGATTTAGTGTTTTACTATATTGTTTTATTTCATCAATCATTTCTTGAGTATTCTTTGCACTTGATAAATCGAATCCAATATATCTAAGCATCCAACCTGAAAAAAAGACATGTGAATCAGCAAATCCTGGAGATATAGTTTTATTTCCTAAATTATAGACTACTGTATTTTCATCAATTAATTGAGAATCGATATGTCCACTTGAAACTTTTATAATTTTATTGCCACAAATTGCAATATATCCATTTATTGGATTTTCGTTTAGAGATGTAAAAATACATTTAGATTTTAATATTATTTGAGCTTTATTCATAATATGCTTCCTTTTTATTATTTTTTATTTCAAAAAAAGGAAAACTATTGGTTAAAGTTTTTTAGAAGTGTAATTTTTGTATTTTTGCTTTGTATCAAACACAATAACATCTACAACCTTATTAATCAATACATAAAAATTTGATAAAGCAATTAGAATTTTCTGAATAATTACTTCAAAAGGAAATAAAACATCAATGCTACAACTTTTAATACTCAAAAGTATAGATTGTAATAGGATTTTATTAATATCAGACTAAAATCAAAATAATACTTTTTAAACATATAATATAAGTCAAAACATCAAGCCTAAAATACTTTAATTTATTTTTATATCAAATTCAAAATTATCGTGCTAATTAGTATAGATTTTATCCATTTCTTTAATGAAATCACCCCACCCTATATTAATTGATTGTTCATATTTTGTTAAATAATAATAAAACTTATATAGCATTTTAAGATTTTTTCTTTCTACATCTGATTTTTTATAGAGATAATATATTAATTCAAACAATCGTAATGAACTAATATTATCTAAGCCAGTTTCCCATTTTTCTGCATTTTCTATTAAATTAATTGCGTTTATATCATGAGAAGCAAAATAAATAAGATTTTTTACAGCTAAAAATGCTAACGATTTAACTTCCCCTCGATCATCTTTATTATCTTCTTCAATCAAATATTTAGTATGTTTAGCTATTTTACTTTCAATTGTATTTCTCAAGATTTTTTCCTACGGAGTTAAAGAACTATCTTTATGAATTCTAAGACTAGATTTGCTATCGATGTATTTTTTTGAGTTAATATCAACCAATTCCTCATAGACAGCTTCATGGATTGAAATATTAGGGAATAAATCAAAAATTGGATCGAGCCAATTTGTTTTATATTTTTCAAAATTAATAGATTTACCAAATCTAGTTGGACTTATCAATAGATTGGCATCAAAAGTGATTAGTTGAGAAGGAGCTTTAAACAAACTTTCCAAAGCAGGATTAAATACTAGATTAATTTTCATCCTCTAAATCCTCAGAAAAAAAATCATCTAATTCATCTAAGCTATTTTTATCAATCTCAATATCATAGCCAAAATCACTTGGACTCATATTAAACATTTTTAGAATCTTTTCAAAATCATCTTCACTTATTAAATCATCTTCGAAATTTTTTATTATTATTTCTATTATCTCAGGAGAAGTACTAATTCTATGTGTTTTATTATTTAGCAATTTATAAACATCTGGATTAATAGTCTTACAAATTCTAGCAAAAGTAGAATTAGTGTCTCTAACATCTTGTTTTAATAATTCTTCTTTTTGATCTTTTCCAATAGCACCAATTTCAAATAATTTTTCAACTATGTAATTATATGGAAGCCACCATTTACAATAAATTCTAGATATAAATCTGATAATTTTTTGTAAATCTATTTTCTTCAATGAGTTTGTTTTAAACTCTTCAAATACAATCTTTTGTAATTCTTCCTTTGGTAAGATAAATTCAGAAGCAAAATAATTAGCCTTCATTTCTAATAAATCATTTTGACCATCATTTATTCTACTTAAGTGATACCCAGTCTTTACAAAAAAATGGTACAATTCATGTGCTAGTGCAAATAATTGTTTATCATAATAATCGGCTGTATTTATCCCGACAAATGTTAAATCTTGGTTTTCAATATAAACAATAGCAGCAGAAAAAGAAGGCGTGTCTTTTTCACTAGTTATAGGAATCTCTAATAATATAATATGAAGTTGTTCAAGCAAATTTACTAGATCATTTGCGATTGGTGCTGATCCCACAAAACCTAGTTTTCTTTTTTCTTCTTCAGCTATTTTGCTAATTTCAAACTTTTGAGCGTCATTAATTTTTAGTTTTACCATTTTCAAAAGATTTCCTTATTTGAATTTGTTGTCTAAGCGTTAACATCATAGATATTAGTTTATCTACACCTTCTGTTTCTCTTTCATTTAAGGCTTCACTTTTTAAAGCGACAAAAGAATTATTTATATTTCTCTTTTCAAATAATTCTATAATATCAAAATCAAGGACATTTGATAAAGACTCTAATTGTTTAAGAGAAGGAACATAAGTATCATTTTCAATTCTACTAATCATAATTCTATTTATTGATGTCTGATCAGAGAGATCTTGTTGGCTTATTTTTTTCTCTCTTCTTCGTCCGACAACTAACTCAGCCAACCGCTTTGTTGAAATAATTTCCATAACTTACCCCTTATTAAAATACTCCTCAATACATTAATATGCTAATTTTAGTAACATATTTTGTCAAGATATACCAAGGACTGTAATTTAAAATAACATAAATTATTTTTTTGTTGCTAATTTCTAAGCAAATTTGAGTATATAAATTAATCAACCTTAAACAAATTCTACTTTTAAAAGCCGCGCAATAAATAATTTAAGGTTCTCTTTAGTCAATCACCAATTAAACAATCTTACTAATTAAATTGCAATCTCCATAATAATTGTATATGATACTCTGAAAGTCCAATCGATTTGAAATTTATATGATACTCTGACCGTCCAATTGCTTTGCAAGTAACTTCCCATCAATAAGCCTGACAAGTCTAATAAAATATCAAGGAAACTTTCAAACAATTTTTTTTGAGCTTTAACCTCTGATAAAATTCACAAAAATAGAATAGTGAATAGAAGATACTTACAATGTCCCATATATATATAAAATAAGAGATTTAGCAAATCAATGGAAGAGTATTACGAAACAATTGAAGAAACAGGATTCTCTTACAAAACAGTTAGAAAATATTTAGATAAAATAAGATTCTAGGGAAGAAATGCCATCACATTAGAATTATTTAAAGATAGAAAAGCTGATAGATGCTAATAAAGAGTTACTGATAAAAAAAAAATTAACTTTTAAAAAACTAACTTACCATAACTACAAATTCAAACTAAAATTTACAATATTCCTATTATCTAAAGTAGACAATTAAATCTATTAACACTATAATAAGTCACAAATATTAGAAAAAACTATGAATATGTTATTTTTTAATCACATTTTTTTATAATAAAGAAGAGGCTATTATATGAGCGAAAGATTTGATAAGGAGCGTTTTTCCACAGATTTTAAAAAATATAGGTTGGAAAATAATTTGACTCAAGCAAATTTTGCTAAGCGCCTAGGACTTAATACTCATACTATTGTATCAAAAATTGAATCTGGAAAAATTTATCCAAGCGAAGTAATATTTAATAATTTTTGTAAAATGGCTAGATTTAATAAAAATAAATATTGGAAAATGGATACTGACAAAACACCTTTTGCTTTTCTAAGAGGAAATTCAAAAGGTGTAACTACTGAAGATATAGAGAAGTTATGCAGAAACATTGCAACTCAAGAATATTTATTAGTACTAAAGAAAAGATATTATGAGAAGTAAATTTTTAATAAATATGACTCCAAATTTTGAGTTCGAGAAATTAAGGTTAAGTGAACAAGAAAAAGCCACAATAAAAAAACTAGCAAAAGAAGAGAGGGCCTCTTACGGAATAGCACCTATTGGACGTGACATTTTTTCTCTTATGAATTCAAAAGAGAATTTAAAAATTATTCATTACGATTTTAAAAATACATCAAAAAATATTGATGCAATGATTTATAAGTATCCCGATAGTGTATACACGTGGATTTTAATCAATAAAAATAAACCTCTTATACATCAGATTTTTTCTCTTGCTCATGAATACTTTCATTTTAAAAAAGATATTCCCAATGGAATAGATGGAATCCCTTGCGATTTTCATTCAACCAACTTAAGGGAGATAAAAGCAAATAGATTTGCTGCAGAATTTCTACTACCTACTGAAGCAATTAGCAACGCAATTGAAAACATTAAAATAAAAAATGATAAGATAAATGAATTAAACTATTTATACTTAATTTTAGAATTGTCCTCCAGATATTGTATCCCTTTAGACGTATGCCATTTTAGAATACAAGATGAAAAACTCTATGACACTAAAATAGAAACAAACTTTTTTGATAATCAAATACAGAACATTACAAATTTCTTAAAAGAAAAAGATCCATTTTCAGAACTATTAAGTTGTGACAATAATTATATAGTAAATGATAATATTAAATTATTACAAACACTTTTTTTAGAAGGGAAAATAACTGAATCAGATTTTATTGAAATGGCAAATGACCTAGATTTAAACGAACCTTTTATAAATAGTGTTATTGAACAAAAAAATTCACAATATATTGACGAAGATACTGATGAAGATGAAATATTTACTAACTTAAGAAGGCCATGATGTGAATAAATTACCTAGTAAATCTGAAAAAATAATCTTTGATGCATGTATTTTTATGGTTGATATTACTCTCCAAAATTATAATTTTAGAACTATCCAAAGCTCACTGTTGGATCCTTGTTTTTAATATTTTGATACAATTTTTATTCATGAATATGTTTATAATAATGAATTAGATTTTAACTCTAAGGAATATATAGATAATAAAATAAAACTTGGTAAAGCTAAAATTCTCAAAACACCAACAAGGAATCTTAAATATGATGAACTTCTAAGTGAATTAGAAAATCATGAACTTTTAAAATCATTTTCAAGAAGGAAAAATAAAGGGGAAATACATTCTTTAGCATATGCAAAGTTATTTAACATTCCTTACTTCTCAACGAATGATAAAGATGCAATCATCGTTTGTAAAGAACTGAACACATTTAATTCTATTAAAATAATAGGACTTGAAGCTCTTCTTGTAATTGCAGAAATAACACTTAATTGTGAAGATTCAAAAAAGACAAGAAAAACTAGACGGTCCTTGTATAAAAAATATTGCAGAAGAAACATACTACCCTCAACCTATAATGAATACTGTAATACTTACAATTCTTAATTTTTTCTTCCCATATCACATACATCAATCCTAAATATATATTAAAAATGTATTAAAAGTTCAAAAATAATTTAAAAGTATAGCCACAATCCAATCAATTGATATTTCATACTTACTTGGTAAAAATTCAATTTAAAATTCAAAAACAACCAAAAAAAGGTAGAAAACTATACCGGATTAATTTAATTTTTGATCCTTACATAGGGTATTAAATAATGCTTTTTTGTATATAATCTTTTTTCCATTCTAGTAATACTTTTTAGAATTCTTAAAAGAAAGGTTATCATTAAAAATCCTATGTTCAACTTTATTTATCTCTCTTTCTAACCAATCAAAAGGCCAAACTTCAGTTTCTCATTCTACTGAAAAATAATAAGTTTTATTAGTCTTTATCATCTCATCTATCCTTTTTTTGCCTTTACAATTCGAGTAATAATTTGAGAAAAATCTACATCTTTAATAGCACCATATTTATCTATAAAATAATTATTTAAGTAATCTTCTCCCTTTCTAACCCCTGGGCCATTTTTGGAAGTTGCAGTTGGAAAATCGGATAAAGAATAATGATAACTTAGATGAGTTTGATCATCTCTTTCAACAAACTTAATTTCATCTCTTCTAAATAATGAACTGTTTAAAAAAATAGGATTATGTGTGTTAAATATTAGTTGAGCATGATGAATATTTATTTCATCATTGTGGAAGATATTAACGATATTCATCAATGCATTTGGATGAATGGAAGCATCAAATTCATCAACTATTAAAACACCTCCATTAACTAAAATTTTAAGTATAATTGGAAATATATTTACAAACCTAACAGTTCCATAAGATTCAAAGACCTTAGCAGGAATAGCCGTTTTTGATTCATTAAATACTGAAACTAATCTGGATTTGCTACTTTCTTCATCCTTAACATATCCCAAGTCATTTGAATTTATTCCAAATGTTTTAGCAGCCTCATCAATAGTCTTTTCAATATAGACTGAGTTTTCTTTATTATCATCGATGCTTTTAGTAAAGTTTAATAAATCTGCTCGACAATAAGTATTTAACTTTTTTTCAAACCAATTTGTTAAAATAGATACAATTTTAGAACTATAAATATTTTTAAATCCATTTAGCAAAAACAATTCATTATCATGAATATTACTTAAAGCAATAGCTTTTAGATTATCAAATTGAATAACTACATCATCTCTTAATATTTCTTTTAATTCTTTAGTTTTAAACACCTCAAGTGAAGTATCTGTCCTAAAAAAAACTTTTTTAGAGTTTATACTTAACTCTTCTTCAACAATCTTTCTTTTATAATCGATTTCTAAAAACTTTCCTAAATCTAATTTTATTGAATATTCAAATAACAATTCCTCTTCAATAAATTTAATATAGAAACAGACTGGTAGTGCTTCAACTAATGCATTGTTTGCAATTAGTTCTAGTGAGTATGCTGCAAAATTAGGAGATTGAGTTTCTTCACTATTATTAATATGACCTCTTAATACAATTTGTTTAAAAGTATCTATCGCACTTATAATATTTGTTTTACCTGCGGCATTTGGTCCATAAATAACAGAAGAACAAACAGCTTTATAATTCTTATTACCTATTTGTTTATTAATAATACTGTAATCTAAGCCTTTTTGTTTAGCAGCAGGAATAAGTGAAAAAACAATTTCATCCTTAAACGATTTAAAATTACTTGTTTTAAATTCTAATAACATACTATCCTCCAATAATAATTTATGCGGATATATTGCTATTATTAGCATCAAAATTGTAAAATTCAAGAAAAATTTTATAATATTGTAAGTTTCACACCATCAACATTATTGACACATTTAATTAACTCTTCTTTAAATAAAAAGAGTTAATTAATACAATTATGCTAATGATTATTTTTTATCTGTACCAAAGTTTATCAATTGTTTTTGATTCAAGATTCCAAG
>JAQQAS010000045.1 GCA_028532815.1 Pleomorphochaeta sp. | reverse complement strand
AAAAAATATATAAAAAAAATGTTTTTTTTATATAAGGAGTCTTTTTTTAATGAATTTTCTTAAAATTCTGGGATTTAAAGTATAAAAAAAATAGAGTCGTATATTAACGACTCCACTAAGTTAAATATAACCTAAATAATTGTAAACTAGTCAGCTAAAATTGCACCTGTAGGGCAAGCTTCAGCACAAGCGCCACAACTAATACATGTATCTGCATCAATTACATAGATATCGCCTTCTGAAATAGCTTCTACTGGACATTCGCCAATACAACTTCCGCATGCAACACAGTCTTCAGTAATTTTATAAGCCATGATGTCACTCCTTACTTATTTGTAATTTATACATTATTTTTAACACCAAGTTGGTTAGTAGTCAAGACATACAAAATCATAAATTAATGAATATTAATGCTTAGAATTGAGGTTTATTGAACTTCTTTAAATTTAATTGTTTTGTCTTGATAACAAAACTATAATTTTTGTTAGAGCTTCTAAACAATTAAAGGTCTATTTGTAATATGTTTAAAAATCTTTAAATAGGCGAAAAGAAAATAAATTAAATAAAATAACTTGTAAATTCTAAAAATATAATTTATCGTTTTTTAAACTTTAAATAATCGGGAAGGGTGACTTTTCAAAATGAGTAAAAAATTAGTTTTAGCAGAAAAACCTAGTGTTGCAAGATCTTTAGCCAAAGTATTGGGAGCCTATAATAAGGCTGAAGGATATCTAGAAGGCAGTGATTATATTGTCACTTGGGCTTTAGGGCACTTAGTTGAACTCTCTCAACCAGCCTTTTATTCTCAAAATTATAGAAGATGGAGTTTTGCATCCCTTCCTATACTTCCAGAGAGTTTAAAAGTAGAACCTATTGAAAGAACTATAGATCAATTTAAAATTGTAAAATCTTTAATTGAAAGAGATGATGTTGACACCTTTATAATTGCAACAGATGCAGGAAGAGAAGGAGAACTAGTTGCTAGATGGATTTTAGAACTGTCTAGTTTTGATAAAAAAGTTGAAAGACTTTGGATTAGTAGTCAAACTGACCAAGCCATAAAAGAAGGTTTTCAAAATTTAAAAGATGGAGATAAGTATTTAAACCTTTATAAAGCAGCTTACTCAAGAGCTGCAGCGGATTGGTATGTGGGAATTAATGTAACTAGAGCCTTAACAACTCACTACGATGCTAAGATGTCGGCAGGTAGGGTTCAAACTCCAACCCTTTATCTAATGTGTGAAAGAGAAGAAGAAATTGAAAAATTCAGTGGCAAGTTTTATTGGACTGTTAAAGGAGATTTTGAAGCCTTCAATGCATCTTACTATCCTTCATCTGATTCTATTAGAATAGATAATGAAGAGGATGTTGAAAAGGTTAAAGAGATATTAGATTCTAAAAAAGAAGCTATAGTTTCAAATATTGACGTTGTAGAAAAAACTGAACAACCTCCTTTAGCTTATGATTTAACTGAATTGCAAAGAGATGCAAACTTACAATTATCCTTTAGTGCCAAAAAAACTTTAGATGTATTACAACGTTTATATGAATATCATAAAATAGTGACCTATCCTAGAACCGATAGTAGATATATAACCTCAGATATAGTTGCTACCCTTGATCAGAGATTAAAGGCTTTAGTAAATTGTGATTATGAAAGACATGCTAAACTGTTATTATCAAAAGAACTAAGAGTAAGTGATCGATTTGTAAGGGATGAATTAGTAAGTGATCACCATGCAATTATCCCAACAGAACAAAGGGTAAATATTTCTAGATTAAGTGAAGATGAAAAAGCTCTTTGGTCATTAATTGTAAAGAGATTTTTAGAAGTTTTAGAACAAGATTATATCTATCAAAGTACAACAATGTTCCTTGATATTGATGGATTAACCTTTAAAACTAGGGTTACAAAGAAAATTCAGGATGGTTGGAAATCTGTTGGAAATCTTAGTTCTATTACAAATAATGAATCTGATAAATTTGATTATAAAATTGGTCAAAATATATCTCTTAAAGATTATTCTGTTAAAAAATTAGCTACTGAAGCTCCTTCTAGATACAATGAAGCTACATTATTGTCTGCAATGGAGCATGCTGGTAGATATGTAGATGATGCATCCCTTAAGAAAAATTTAACAGCAGGTCTTGGAACTCCTGCAACTAGAGCAGATATTATAGAAAAATTAATTCATAATAATTATATTATTCGAACAGAAAATAACGAATTAATGCCTACAGCCATTGGGCGAGAGATTATTAGATTAGCTCCTCAAATGCTAAAAAGTCCTGCCTTAACTGGGAAATGGGAAGAAAGATTAAATAATATTTCAAAAGGAAAAGAAGATTCTTTAACATTTATAAATGATATAAAGAAATTAACTAAAGAGTTAGTTAAAAATATTGGTGATTCTTTTGAAAGCTTTACTCCCGATTATAAAGAGAGTAAAAAATGTCCATATTGTGATAGTCCTATGATGAAAGTAGTAGATAATCAAGATAGAATTCACTTTATTTGTCAAAAATTATCTTGTTCTTATGAGGAAATGGAAGTTATTAAAAAAGTACCATTGTCTAAGGAAGAATTAGCAAAAAGACCTAAGGTTGTTGTAAAAAAAGTTAAAAAGGTGAAGCCTGTGGTTGTAAAACCAAAAGCAAAGGTTGAAATAAAAGAAGCAGCAAAAGTTTCATCATCTGCAGCATATTTTCAAAATATACAAAAAAAACAAAAACCCTCATCTCTTAAGCCTTCTGTAAAAAAAATTGAGCCAGCTTACAAAATTGAGAAAGTTATTGAGGTAGTTAGGGAGAGTAAATTAAGAAGAAATTCTTATAAAAAACCTCAAAATAATAATTGGCAAAATACTAAATATAATAGTGAAGTAAAAGAGAGTGGATCAACTTTTGCAGACTTTATAAAAGCTAGTGAAAATAGACATAAAAAAAGAAAGAAATAAGAGTAAATGAAATTATTTATTTAATTCATCTTTTATTTTATTTATTAAATTTTCATCAATTTCTAAGTTGTTCTCATATAGTTTTAAAAGTGTTAAACAATCCTCTTTTATTAAGGAAATTTTGTTTATTCGATAATAGTAGGCTAAAAGAGAATAAAATAGAGAATATTGATCGGTTGTTTTTAGACAATCTAAAGTCTCTAATGCTATTTCTTTAAAATCTTCTTTTTCAAAAGCTAAACCCATTTTTGTAAGCTGAGGAAAAGGAGATTTATCAAAAGCTTTTTTATTAAAAATTGATATTAAATAGTCTTTATTTAGGTTATTTGTTCTTAGTGCATTCCATCCTTTTAAAACATATCTAGCTTGAATAGGTAAGGGGGTGATATTTAATTTCTTATCACTTTTGTTTCCTTCTATTTGAGCTTGTTGAAAATCATCTACTATAATATCTTCTTTAGTTACTATTTCTTTGATAGTAGATTCATCCCCATCATACATAGCCTTTATTAATATAGAATTTTCCTTTAGGATATTTTCAACATCATTTAGTTTTAAATAATAATTCTTAGGAAGATAAAATTTAGGACTATAGTCAAAACTAAGATATTTTTTAGAATATTCTTCAAAAAGCTTATAAATGTGAAAAGATTCTCTGTTTCTCATGTAATATTTCCCTTTTTTTACTAATAATTATTAATTAAAAAAAATAATTCAAGAATATTCATAAAAATAATAAAAAAGACTTTAATAAATTGTTAAAACATGTTATATAAATATATGAATTGTTAAAATAAAAACATAATGTTATTATATAGACATAAAATGATAGATTTGCTATAGTTAGATTAGAGGTAAAGAATGGATATTGCATTAGTTGGATATGGAAAGATGGGGAACATGATTAATTCACTTGTCGAAGAGAGAGACAATGTTGTTGCTATAATTGATCCCTTTAGTAAAAGAGCTGAAGTTAGCGCAAAAGAATTGACACTTGATAACTTAAATGGTGCTCAAGTGGTTATTGATTTTTCACATCCTTCATCTATTGAATCTAATATAAGATTTTATATTGAAAATAGTGTTCCTTGCGTAATTGGAACTACTGGCTGGTATGATAAAATTGATGAATTTAAATCTCTTTCAAAGGATTTTAAATCTAGTAGCTTAATTTATAGTGGTAATTTTTCAATGGGTGTTGCCTTATTTAGGGAAATAATTAAATATGCTGCTTCTATTTTATCTAAGACAGCTTTATATGATGTATTTTTAAATGAAATTCATCATAAAGATAAGGCTGACTCTCCTTCAGGAACTAGCTTGTTACTAGCTGAAGCTGTAAGAGATAATTTTGAAGGTAAAGATACTATTGTAAGTGAAGAGCTTAAAAGAAAGATTAATAAAAATGAAATTCACTGCTCTTCAACTCGAGGTGGTTATATAACTGGAACACACAGTGTTGTATTTGATTCTAGTGTAGATAGTATTGAATTAGTACATAGGGCAAAAAATAGAGAAGGCTTTGCCAGAGGTGCTTTAATAGCAGCTTCTTGGATACTTGATAAAAAAGGATTTTTTAATTTAGACGATTTGGTTAATACTTTAACTAACAATTAGGAGAAATAAAATGGATATGAGTAGATTTAATGGTGTTCACACAGCTTTAGTAACACCTTTTACAGAAAAAGATAATTTAGATACAGATGCTTTAAAGGCACTTATTGATTACCAAATAGAGAATGGCGTAAGTGGGCTTGTTCCTTGTGGAACTACAGGAGAAAGTCCAACCTTATCACATGATGAACATGATAGAGTTATTCAATTAACTGTTGAATATACAAATAACAGAGTTCCTGTTATAGCAGGTACTGGTAGTAATGCTACAAGTGAAGCAATTAGACTTTCAAAGCACGCTCAATGCGTTGGTGCTGATGCTGTTCTTTTGGTTAATCCATATTACAACAAGCCAACCCAAAAAGGTTTATATCTTCATTTTAAAGCTATTGCTGATAGTGTTGATATTCCTTGTATTGTATATAATATTAAGGGTAGAACTGGAGTAAATGTTGAAACAGAAACTTTAGTAGCTCTCGCAAATGATTGTGAAAATATTGTTGCAGTAAAAGAAGCAAGTGGAAACATTGTACAAATGGAAGATGTTGTAAATAGATCACCATCAGATTTTATTGTTTTAAGTGGTGATGATAATATGTCACTCGATTTAATTGAAAAAGGTGGTAAAGGTGTTATCTCTGTTGCTTCAAACCTTTTCCCAAGACAAATGAGCCAAATGGTAGATCTTGCTTTAAATAATAAGATGGCTGAAGCTAGAGAGATAGAAAAAACTTTATCAAGCTTTTTCCAGACTTGTTTTGTTGAGACTAATCCGATTCCAATTAAAACAGCTCTTGCTCGTTATGGCTATTGTCATGAAAGTTTTAGATTGCCTATGTGTCCTTTTTCTAGTGACGAAAATAGAGCTCAATTATATAGTGTACTTGATGAATTAAGAAAAAACCCCAGCTTTGACTATTGCTGGGCAAGGAGATAAAAAGAAAATGGCGAATATAAATAATAACTTTAGTAAGTTGGCTGCAGGTTATTTATTTCCGGAAATTGCAAGAAGAACAAATTCCTTCTTGCAAGAGCATCCTGATGTAGAATTAATGAAACTAGGAATTGGAAACACAACTGAAGCATTATCAAAAACACTTGTTGAAGCTATGAAAGATAAATTAGATCAATTATCTAATAGAGAAACTTATACCGGGTACGGTGATGAGCAAGGTGATACTCAATTAAGAGTTGCACTTAAAGATTATTATAAGAATTATGGTGTTGAATTAGATGCTACTGAATTCTTTGTAAGTGATGGTGCAAAAGCTGATGCAGCTAATATTCAAGAATTATTTAGCAAAGATAGTATAGTAGCTTTCCAAGATCCAGCTTATCCTGTTTATGTTGATTCTAATGTAGTTGCAGGAAGAACTGAAGGTTATGATAAAGAAAAACAAGGTTATAGTAACTTTGTATATCTTCCTTGTACTGAAGAAAATAACTTTGTTCCTGAAATCCCACAATCAAAGGTAGATTTAATATATTTATGTTCTCCAAATAATCCAACAGGGGCAGTAATGACTCATCAAGAGTTAAAAGCTTTTGTAGATTATGCAAATGAGAATAAAGCTGTAATTATTTTTGATAGTGCTTACAGTGAATACATAATTGATCCATCTCTACCAAGAAGTATTTATGAAGTTGAAGGTGCTAAATCTTGTGCAATTGAAATAAATAGTTTTAGTAAGAATGCAGGTTTTACTGGGGTTAGATTAGGTTGGACTATAGTTCCAAAAGAACTAGTTTGCCAAAATAGTGAACCTGGAGTAATTAATTCCATGTGGAATAGAAGACAATGTACCTTCTTCAATGGTGCTTCTAATATTGCTCAAGCTGGTGGATTAAGTGCTTTAAGTGGATCTGGATTAGAAGAATGTAAAGAATTGGTTTCTTACTATATGGGCAATGCAAAAATAATTAAAGAAGGTTTAGAGAGCGTAAATATTGTTTGTTATGGTGGTGTAAACTCTCCTTATATTTGGGCAAAAACTCCAAATAATATGACAAGCTGGGAATTTTTCGATTATCTACTTAGAGAATGCCATGTTGTAATTACTCCAGGTAGTGGATTTGGTCCTAGTGGAGAAAACTTTATTAGAGTTTCTTCTTATGGGCATAGAGAAAATGTTGAAAAAGCTATAGAATCAATTAAGGAGAACTTTAAGAATGTCAATTAAAACATTACCTTTAGAAGAAGCTGAATTAGCTTCATTGATTAAAAATATAGAAACACCTTTTTATTTATATGATGAGAAGGCTATTGTTGAAAATGCAAAAAAATTTAATGATTTATTTTCATGGGCTCCAAACTTTATTAATTACTTTGCTGTAAAAGCTTGTCCAAACCCAAGTATAATGAAACGTTTATTTGATTTGGGTTATGGAGCTGACTGTTCTTCTTTGCCTGAGCTTGTTTTATCTAAGAAATGTGGCTTAGATGGAAGTAAGATTATGATGACAAGTAATGATACACCTGCTGAAGAATTTAAATATGCAGATGAGATTAATGCAATTATTAACTTAGATGATATTACTCATATTCAAGCTTTAGAAGATGCAATTCATAAAGTTCCAGAAACAATTTGTTTTAGATACAATCCTGGTAAAGAGAGAACTGGTAATGCAATAATTGGTAATCCTGTAGAAGCTAAATATGGTGTTACAAGTGACCAAGTTGTTGATTGTTATAGAATCATGAAAGAAAAAGGCGTTAAACGCTTTGGTCTTCATACAATGGTTGCTTCAAATGAATTAGATGGCAACTACATAGTTGAAACAGCAAGAATGATTTTTGATTTATGTAAAAGAATCAATGATGAGGCTGGAGTAAAAATTGACTTTGTTGACTTAGGTGGCGGGGTAGGTATCCCTTACAAAGTTGAAGATGAAGCTATGGATTTACAATTTGTTAGTGATGAAATTAAAAAATTATATGAGTCTATGATTGTAGCAAATAACTTAGATCCTCTAGAAATCTCATTTGAACTTGGAAGATATATTTTAGGCCCTTATGGCTATCTAGTTTCTAAAGTTAGACACGTTACTAAAAAATATAAAGAATATGTAGGCTTAGATGCTTCAATGGCAGACTTAATGAGACCTGCTTTATATGGAGCTTATCATCACATTACTGTACTTAATAAACAGGGTGATAAACATGTTTACGATGTTACAGGAAGTTTATGTGAAAATAATGATAAATTTGCCATTGATAGAGAGCTAGTTGAAGTTGAAAAAGGTGATATTTTAGTAATTCATGATACTGGAGCTCATGGACATGCTATGGGATTCAATTATAATGCTAAACTAAGACCTGCTGAGTATTTATTAACAAAAGATAATAATCTAAAATTAATTAGACGTAAGCAAACCATGGAAGATTATTTCGAAACCTTAAGATTTGATGGAGCGGAGGTTGAGCTTTGATAAAACATCAATATTCACAAAGAGTATATTTTTCAGACACCGATTGCCAAGGAATAGTATATCATGCGAAGTATTTAGATTTTGCAGAACATGCTAGATCCGAAATGATTAGAGAAAGCGTTAATCAAAATGAAATGCTTAAAAATCATGCAGCGTTTGTCCTCAAAGAGATTAATGTTGTATATAATATGCCAGCAATATTAGATGATATTTTGTTTGTTCATACAACAATAGAATCATTAAAAACTTTTAGTGTAGTATTGAAGCAAGAAATTAAACGAAATAATGAACTTATATGTGTAGTAAAAGTCAAAATTGC
Organism: Pleomorphochaeta sp.; assembly: GCA_028532815.1. Lineage (GTDB taxonomy): Bacteria > Spirochaetota > Spirochaetia > Sphaerochaetales > Sphaerochaetaceae > Pleomorphochaeta. The sequence continues at coordinate 12,923 of JAQQAS010000045.1, read as the reverse complement.
ATGTATCAATTTAGAGAACAACACAGTTTTAAAAATCAGTGATTATTTAACACAATAAGAGATATTTAAACAAAAATAACGGTAATGATTTTCATTACCGTTATTTATTAATAATTAAATTTATTTGTTATATTTAGACTAACTTCTCTTTAACAATTATTTGCTTATTTCTAAGACCTATAGATAGTAAAATTGAATAGATTAATGTGATAATTGAATAAAATAAATTATTTCCAAATGAATTAAAATTTTTTATTCCAAGTATACTAAAAATCAAATACGCTATTATAGCAATTAGGGTAAATATAATATTGTTAAAATTTCTACTCAAAACAACAAATAACCCAATAGCAAATAATCCAATAAAAAAATATATGTCATTACTAAAAATTAATTTAGTATTATTATTATTTAATTTGTATCTATATAAGCTGATTGCTAATTCCTGTATAAAAATCAGCAAACTTAATACGATAGTAGTTAGTCCTATGATTAGTTTTTCTTTTTTCATAGTAGTACCTTCTTTGTATCTTATGATAGAAGATAAGGAACCTAATTGCAAGTTTTTTTATACAAATATGGAACAATTTATTACAAAATAGGTTTTTGTTTAAATTAAGTTATTTTAGGTTTATGACAGGAATGTCTTCCCATTTTGTTGTATAACAAGGAGATAACATATCTCTTCTTTGAAGATTGTTTCTTTCTAAATTATTTGTAGCTCCACTAGAAATTTTTTTTCTTCCATATGTTTTTGATATGTCATTAACGACATAAGCTAAAGCATCTTGTTTTTGTAATAATTCATTATGGGTTTCGCTTTTAAATAATTCTAATTGTCTAAAACCTGCCTTATTTAAATTATTTGCCCAAACTCTGCATCCTTTATATTTGTTTTTTACATATATTTTCTTTAAAACTATTTTTGCAGCATTTATTAAAGCTGGAATGTAATTCGTTGGCTCTTCAAGATAAATAGTTGATATTGGTGCAATATAGTTTTCTTCGAATCGGTTTGTAAAGATGTTAATACTAATTGAGGATGCTACTAGATCCTTATTTACAAGTTTTTCACCTAAAATAGTGCATTGACAAGAAATAGCTTGCTCTAATTCTTCATAAGTTGTTCTAATTGATGAGAAAGAAATTCCACTACATAAATTTTGTGTCTGTGAATTTTCTATACTTATTGCTGGGATCCCTTTCAGTTCCTTTAAAGTTTCTAATGTTGTAACACTTAAATTTTTTCTAATCCACAATTCATTTTGTTTTGTTAGATCTAAAGCAGTAAATATATTATGTGCTCTAAGAAATTGGGCTTTTTTCTTTCCAATTCCCCAAATTTCTTCAATAGGTGTTTTATAAAGTGCTTTCCCTTCCCATTCCTTTTTTAAATATAGGGAATTAGATTCTAAGGTTTTACCAATATGATTAGCTATTTTTGCCAATGTTTTTGTCCTTGCTACTCCTATAGAAACTGGAATACCCACATTTTGAGATATTTTATCTCGAATATCTTGGGCACTCAAATGCTTTGGCATTTTAAAAAAAGCCTCATCAATAGAGTATGGAGAAATAATGCCAACTAAGTCTTTTAGCTCTTGCATTACTCTATCTGAAATATCTTGGTACAAAGTATAATTTGATGAAAATACATGAACATTATTTTTCTTTAATAATTGTTCACATTTAAAATAAGGCATTCCACGCTTTAGATTAAGGGCTTTTGCCTCTTTTGAAAGCGCAATTAAACACCCATCATTATTCGATAATATAACTATAGGTTTATCTTTTAGATCTGGTCTAAAAAGTCTTTCACATGATGCATAAAAATTATTGCAATCACACAAACCTACCATCATCTTAGCGTCCTCACTACTGAGGTAATAACACCAAATAATGAAAAACTTTCTAAATTTGTTATCTCAATATCTTCAAAATTATTATTTTCAGGATGTAGATAAACTCTTTCGCCTTTAATTTTTAATCTTTTTGCAGTAAATTCTCCTTCATATTCAGCAATAACTAAATCGTTATTTTTTGCCTCTAAGCTCTTGTCTACTACTAATATATCACCATCAAGAATGCCACTTTTTTCAAGGCTATCTCCACTTGCTTTTAAGCAGTAAGTTGAAGCTCTATGTTTTAATAATAATTCATTAAAATCTAAAGGGTTTTCTCTGCTGTCTGCAGCAGGTGATGGAAATCCACATTTGATAGGGATTTCCATCAATATGGTTGGGTTATCTTTTTTCATATATTTAATATGAATAGCTTTTATCCCTTTGTCAATAAACTAACAAGAGCTAACCCTTAATCTACAGCTTATTCACATGTTACTAGAATCTTAGTACTGCCTAAAGTTCCAGAGATACCATCAATGTAAGCAAAAAGGTCATATCTATGTTCACCTTTTTCTGGCATTATAGATAGGATATTTGAGGTCTCGCCATCAATTTGACTTCCTTCTAAATACCATCTATATTTTATCTGATCAGCTGTATACCCATCAGGAAGAGAGGTTGGAGTAAATGTTAATGTAATTTCTTGATCTTCAACAATTACTTCTGGCGATGCTGTAATTACTCCAACTATTGGAAGGTGAGTATTACAGTAGAAGTTAATTCCATAATCAAGTTGTGTATCACCAATAACAAAAGTATTAGAGCCAACAGTAGTATGATTTGCTAATATCCTAAGTTGTTCAGCAAATCCTGATAATTCAGTTGGTCCACTGAAAAGCTTTACAGCTAGAATATAATTGCCTGCATCGAAACTACTACTAATAATTGCATGACCCTCTCCCTCAAAGTATTCAACATCATCATCAACGTCATATGGAATAAATTCGTTATTTTCTAATTTATAGTATGTTGTTAAAACTCCAGTTTTTAAAGGATCTGCTTGATCTTTGTTCCAATATACATCTATTGAAAAATCTCCTTGGCCAGTTAAATATTCTAAAGTAATATCTACAACGGATTTTGAATTGAATAAATAGTAAGTCCCACTACCATTTACAATTGCTTCATCATTTTCATTATAGCCAATAACTGATATTTCCCACTTACCCTTAACTAGACCTGAGAGAGTAGTTGATTGACTTGATGTTTCTTTTTCAAAAGTTTCCCCATTAGGACCAATCCCATTTATTTTAAATTTATATACTGTTAATTCATTTTCAGAGGGACTAATATCTTTTGAGAAATTAGTTTTAGCAGCACTATTTAAAGATAGTGTTAAATCAATTAAGTTTGAGCTTTCTTGGTTTTCGCATGATGATAAACAAAAAGTTGTAATTAATACAAATAAAAACAATAAAAGGTTAGATTTTATTTTTTTAAAACTATGCATTTTATTCTCCTAATGATAGATTTATAAAGTAGGGCTTTAAACTTAAAGCCCTATAGATTAAAGTAAATATTTTACTTTTTATGACTTTAATATTATAAATTGAGAAATTATAAATATTGCTTGAGTTTTTATAAAAATAAATGTAGAAATAGCAAAAGAGATATTAAATAAGAGGATTGGATGAAGAAAATTCAAGTTTTAGAAAAGAATGAAAATATAGGAAAGATTTATCATAAATTAAAATATCAATGGATTGAAGATAATAAAACACAAGTTAAGGTAAGCCTTTTTTATAAAAATACAACATTGTATATTAGTTTTGATGTTTTTGAAAATGAGATTAGAAGAAAAACCACACATAACAACGATAAAGTATATCAAGATAGCTGTGTTGAGTGTTTTTTCCAAATTCCAGAGAGTAGGGACTATTATAATTTTGAATTTAGTGCATCTTCTTTTGTTTTAGTTGGACGTGGTGAAAATAGAGATAATAGAATATCATTTAATGATGAAACTCTTAATCAAATTAAGAGGAAAGTTACAATTCTAGATGAAGGAAAAGGCCTTTCTCATTGGATGATAGACATTGAGATAGATTTGATTAAGTGGGGACTTATAAAAGATCTAGATTTACAAAAACAAGAATTAAAAGCAAATTTTTATAAATGTGGCGATAAGTTGAAATCACCACATTATTTTTCATTATTTGATGTAGATAGTGAAATCCCAAATTTTCACAAACCTAGTTCATTTGGGACCTTATCTTTTATTTAATTTCTTATAATTTAAAAATTTTTCTTTTGAATCAAAAGCAGGCTCTCCGCTAAATTCAGTATCTCCAACAAGCTCTTTTAGAGCTAAATGACCGAGATTTAGTGCAAAAATACCAGTTAGAGTTGGAAGAGAGCCTAGAACATTTCTTTTTCTACCTCTTTCAATAATTTCCTCATTAAAATCAGCATACTCTTCATCTTCAGGTGCTTTATATTCATATCTAGGAATTTCAGGAGAGTAAATAACTGTAATTCCTCTTTCAACACCTCTTCTTCTTAGTCTTTTCCTAACCAATTTAGCTAATGGACAACCATATGTATCAAAGAGGTCAGCACTTTGAACCAAAGAAGGCTCTCTTCTAAGAGCTGCGCCCATAGAACTTATGACTTTTATATTGTTTAAATAACAATATGAAAGTAGTGCACATTTTGGATTTAGTGAGTCAATAGCATCGATAACTAAATCAAATGTATTATCAATTAGGTTAGGGGCAGTTTCTTCACTGAAGAAACTGTGAATAGCATTTACTTCACAATTAGGATTTATAGATAAAACTCTTTCTTTAGCCACATCAACTTTTACCCTACCTAAAGTGTCCCATGTTGCTAATATTTGTCTATTTATATTCGTTACACCAACAACATCAAAATCTATTAAAGTAAAAGAGCCTACACCACTTCGAGCTAAAGACTCAAGGCACATACTTCCAACAGCACCCATACCGACAATCGCAACTTTTTTATTATGTAATTCATTGACATTTGACTCGCCAATTAATCTAGAAATTCTCAAGAATTGTTCTGAACTCATTATTTATAACCTCAAAATTATTTACTTCAAGAGCCTTAATATCATTGGAAAATGTTTTAAAGTACGCTCTATAGTTTTCATCTGTTTTATTATCCCAATCACTTTCTACTAAAAACCCAATTTTATCAAGTTCTTTTATGTTATTAATGAGTTTGCTTTTCATGCAAGTCGGGTTAATGCTTACAACAACATTATATTTTTGTAGTTGTTTAGCTAATTCAACACTTTTATTAAAGCCATGATATATAATATGTTTTGGAAGGGTTTTAATATTTTTTTTTAATATATTAATTAACAAATCATTTTCTCTAACAATATGGATTGTGAAAATCCTATTGTATTTATAAGAAAGTAATAATGCTTTTTCAAAAAAAAGGATTTGCTCCTCTAAGTTGTTAAATCGATTATCAAGACCAACTTCGCCTACATGAAAGGAAGGATTCTCTTCTAGTTTTTTTGATAACAAATATTCAAAATCTTTGACTTTAATACTAAAATTATTTGCTAAAATACCAAAACTCATATATTTAGCTTTTTGATCCCATTCATTAATTGATGAGGTACAGTAAAATGCTGTATCGAGAGGCTTGTCTTTTGAAAAGTGTCGGTGAAAATCAAACATACTATTATATTATCATTAGAATAAAGTAAGTTGCAATAACACTAAAAAGTATAGAAATAATCATATTAAATTTGAGATAACCAAGTAAGAAAGCTACTAATACCCCTATTGTTGAAGCAATCCAAACAGGATTGAAATCTAGAATGGAAAAAGGGAAAATTAATGCACCTAAAGCCGCTATTGGTAATAGTTTTAATTTATTGGTTATTACTTTAGGGATTTTTTTTATAGCCGAGGAAAAATAGGGTAAAAATCTTGGAATCATTGTTGCTAGAGCGGATAGTAAAACAATTACAATCATTGGTAGGTTTATATTATTCATCTTCACTCCCTATAAATAAAGAACCAATTAGCGTGGCACTTAGCATTGAAATTACAAAAGACCAGCCAATGGCCATATTAAGTTTTAAGATTAAAAGGGAATTTAATGCAGCTGAAATAAATCCAACTATAAGAATTTTATAGCCACTTTTTCTAGTTTCATGACCCCACAATGATGCAAACATAGCATATAAAGTTATAGAAAGGGCTAATTGTAATTTATGAGGGAGGGCAACTCCAATTAAATAGCCTAGCATTGTACCTGTTACCCAACCAGTATAACTTGTTAGTTCTAAAGAGAACAGATATGCAAAATTTAACTTTTGTGGTTTAAGAACTGCCACTGAGAATATCTCATCAGTTGTTGAAAAAGCAACAATTATTTTTTTAAATACTCCAATATCATCACCAAGCTTTTGGTTTAAGGCAGCTCCCATAAATAGATATCTTAAGTTAATTAAAAGAACTGATACAAATAATTCAAATAATAATGCTCCATTTGCTAGTAAATTTACCATTAGGAATTGTCCACTTCCAGCAAAATTGGTTAAACTAATTAAAGTGCTATTAAAAAAAGAGATATTTACATTACGGCATACAAGTCCAAAGGCTATGGCTGTAGAAAAATATCCTAGAAAAATGGGGAACCCATCTAAAAAACCATCTCTTTTAGTTAAAATTTTATCCATAGGCATCATAGTATTGACTAATGTACTTTTCATCAAGTCTAATTGTTGATAAGATGAGTTTGAGTGGAGGCAAAAATGGCATTTTTTTTAGATAGTTTAGGGTTAAGTGAGCTTGCTCATAATCAAAATACTATTATAGATTTATTTAAAGATACAGATAAAATTTCTGGTGAAGATTATGATTATAAGACTTTTTTTTATGATGGAGGCTTAGAGTTAGTTGCAAGAATTAATAAAGATAGTGAAGATTTTGATTTTGTAGGTGTTGATTCACATTTAGTTAATTCAAATAAAGTTATAGCAAAACCAGTATTAAGTCTTGGTCAGACTATGGAATTACCAGCTATTCTTTTTTCTTCCTTAGATGATAAAACTGCGTTTATAGCAAATTTACTTCATGCTGGTTTGGTAAAAGGGGAGATGAATACTGATACTAAAGTTTCTCTTCAAATGTGTGCCTTCCCATCTTCATTAGAAGTTTATGAAAGTAGGAAAAGTTATGAAGAAGCTGTTAGTGAAGCATTATTAAAAGATAAATCTGTTTTACCATACTTTTATATTAGAAGCTTAGAAGAAAACCTAAGTGAAGAAGAAAAAAAACGATACCAAGAAAACTTATTATTCAATTTGATTGCAGCAGAAGTTATTGATACTAGAGAATATAAGTTCGGCAATAACCCATGCTTTGTTTCAACAATAAATACTGTAATAGGAGAATTAGATATAATATATAGCAAAAATATTTTACAAAAGCCATTATCAAAACATTCATATGTTGTTGGAGCCTTTTATTTGAGTGCAGAATTTTCTCTGTAATAATTCAATTTGAGTTAAATATCAATATGGAGGGAATTTATGGCAAATAATATTTTAACAAAAACAGCAATAGCCAATTCAATGAAAAAGCTTTTAGAGACAAAATCGATAAATAAGATTTCTGTTTCAGATATTTGTAGGGATTGCAGTATAAACCGTAAAACCTTTTATTACCATTTTGGGGATAAATATGAGTTGTTGATTTGGATTTTTAAAGAAGAAGTTGTTGATATTACTTATGAAAAATTTGGCTCCATACATACATATGATGGAGCACTATTCTTTTTAACACGAATATTTAATAATCAAAATTTTTATAAAAAAGCCTTCCAAGAAATGGGCCCACACAGCTTAAGAGATTATTTTGGAAAGGTTATTTCTCCAATTGTAGAAGAATTATTTGTAAGTGATGAATATGAAGGAGAACTTGAAATAGTTGCCGATTCTTTTTCAGACTTTTTAGTATCTTCTATTTTAAGATGGCTCACTAATTATCCTGTTATTTCACCAGAAGAATATTTAGAACAACTAATTTGTGTAGGATCTGTACTATCAATTAAGTTGTCAGAATTATTTTTTGATGCGTTAGCAAAAGATAAAGAGTAAAAACAATTACAATCTATTACTGTTAAATTGGAATAGATTTATATTTTTTATTTATATTTAAACTCATTTCTTCTTCATAGCTATAACCAAAAGCTTTAGTTAATACACCAGAATAATGTTTATTTGTTGTTTTGAAACCAATCCTTTTATAAAGCATCTTCGCCCTTGGATTTGTATCCACAACATCTAATAATATTTTTTTATATTTTTCTTGTCGTGAATACTTAATTATTTCCGTTAATAATTTAGATCCGAATCCTTTTCCTCTTACGTTTTTATTTATTGCTAGCAATTCAATTTTTATTGTCTGATCATCATTAATTGTTTCAACATGAAAAACATATTTAAAATATTTATATGGGATATAACCTATCTTTTTTATGAGAGATTTATCAATGTTTAGAGAAGGTGCCTTTTTAGAAGATAAAATTGCAACTCCAATTATCTTAGATCCTTCTCGTCCTAATAATCCACTTGTTGGTAATAAAGTCTGCTTTATTATCTCTAGTGCTTCAGCTGTTGATACTTTTTTAAGTATAGGGGTGAATTTAGTTTCAAAGGCTTTATAAAGAATTTGAGAAATTATTAGTTGAGTTTTCTCATCTTTATCTTTAAAACTAAATTTTTCTACTGTCATATTACACTCCATGTATTTGGAAATTAGTAAATTCCTAAGTCTATTATAAAGGTTCAATATGTATTCTTAGTCTGAGTTAGTCAATGATTAAACCTTCATTAAATATATTTTCTTTAAACAAATTTTAAAAACATACCAATATAAATTTTTTATTATTTTTTTTTGTTAGAAATAAAAATTTATTAAATAATTTATTATTAAAGTAATTGTATGAAATACAATTGAGTATTTTAAAGATTAAAAAGTATTATAAATATCAAAATTAAAACAAAATGTTAAATTAATAACACTATTGACATAAATATAACATTAAGTTATATTGTGTTCATATTTAATCAGTTTAAGGATATTTTATCCGAACACACTATCAAGGGAGAGAAATTAAATGAAGAAATTATTAACACTTACTTTGTTATTTGCAATGAGCATTTCAACAGTATTTGCTGGTGGTGCAAATGAAACACAATCTAGTGATACACAAGATGCAGTACAACCTTTAAGAGTTGCAATGGAATGTGGATATGCTCCATATAACTGGACACAAGCAGATGATTCTAATGGTGCTGTACCAATTGCAGATTCAAACGACTATGCATTTGGTTATGATGTAATGATGGCTAAAATTATTGCTGAAAAATTAAATCGTCCTCTAGAAATTGTTAAATTAGATTGGGACTCATTAGTACCTGCAGTTCAATCTGGATCAGTAGATTGTGTTATCGCTGGACAATCTCCAACACCCGCAAGAAAAGAAATGGTTGATTTTACAGATCCTTACTACTATGCATCTGTTGTATGTATGACACTATCTGATAGTGAATATGCCACTGCACAAGGTTTAAGTGATTTAAGTGGTGCTTCTTGTACTTCTCAGTTAGGTACATTATGGTATGATACATGTCTTCCACAAATTGAAGGTGCAAATATTCTACCAGCTCAAGAGTCAGCTCCTGCAATGTTAGTTGCTCTAAATAGTGAAAGAGTAGATTTCATTTGTACAGATATGCCAACAGCACAAGCTGCACTAGTTGCATATCCAAACATGACTATCTTAAATTTCAGTGGTAGCGATGATGACTTCGTTTTAAGTCAATCAGATATTGATATTAGTGTATCAGTTTCAAAGAAAAATCCTGAACTAACTCAAGCTATTAATGAAATCTTAGCTACTATGGATGAAAATGATTACAACGAAATGATGGCTGAAGCTATTTCTGTTCAACCATTATCAAACTAAAAAATAAATAAGGATAGGTAGATAATATAATGAGTATTTCTGATATGAGTTTCTTTCAACGTATGGTTTACATTGTGCAAACCTATAGTGTCTCTTTGTTAAAAGGCGCTGGGGTTACAATGGCTATTGCAATCATTTGTACAGCTTTAGGGTGTATAATTGGGTTAGGTGTTGGTATTGTACAAACTATTGAACCTAAAAAAAACTCAAGTCCTATTAGTAAATTCTTTATAAAGTTTTTTAAAACATTATTATCTATCTATGTTGAATTTTTTAGAGGTACTCCAATGATGTTACAGGCTGCATTTATATTTTATGGATTCAGCCAACTCTTTGGAATCAATCTTGGAATGTGGAAGGCTGCTATATTAATTGTATCTATTAATACTGGTGCATATATGGCTGAAACAGTTAGAGGTGGTATTCTTTCAGTTGATATTGGTCAAACAGAAGGTGCTAAGGCAATTGGTATGAATCACTTTCAAACGATGACTAGTATTATTCTTCCACAAGCTTTTAGATTAATAATGCCTCAAATTGGTAATAACTTAATTATTAATATTAAGGATACTTGTGTATTATCAATTATAGGAACTGTAGAATTATTCTTTACCTTTAAGAGTATTTCGGGAGCTTTATATACTTATTTTGAGGCTGCCTCAGTTACCCTAATCATTTACTTTATTTTAACTTTTAGTTGTTCAAAGATTATGAGATATTTTGAGAAAAAGATGGATGGCCCTGCAAATTTTGATTTAGCAACTACTGATACTTTAGCTTATACAAGTGGAATGAATTTAGCACACATAGCAACAAGGGAGAGACTATAATGAATGAAATATTAAAGATTGAACATTTATCAAAGACTTTTGGTAATAATGTGGTGCTAACTGATATTGATTTTGAAGTAAAAAAAGGTGATGTTACTTCTATAATAGGAGCTTCTGGATCAGGTAAATCAACTCTTCTAAGATGTATCAACCTTTTGGAAACACCTACTTCTGGAGAAGTATTATTCCATGGCAATAAAGTTGCTGAGGGTGGAATAAAAGAAGAAGATTATAGAGCAAAAGTTGGAATGGTTTTTCAGTCTTTTAATTTATTTAATAATCATACTGTTTTAAGTAATTGTATGCTTGGTCAAATAAAGGTTTTGAAAAGAAATAAAGAAGAAGCTAAAGCACAGGCTTTAAAATATCTTGAGAAAGTTGGCATGGCACCTTATATAAACGCTAAACCTTCACAATTATCTGGGGGGCAAAAACAACGCGTTGCAATAGCAAGAGCCCTAGCTATGGATCCTGAAATTCTTTTGTTTGATGAACCAACTTCAGCATTAGATCCTGAAACAGTAGGAGAAGTTCTAGATGTTATGAGAACTTTAGCTAAAGAAGGGACTACAATGCTTGTGGTAACACATGAAATGTCCTTTGCAAGAGATATTTCCTCCCATGTTGTTTTTATGGCAGATGGTAAGATCGAAGAAGAAGGATCTTCTAAAGATATTTTTTACAATCCTCAAAGTGCAAGGACTAAAGAATTCTTAACTCGTTTTAGAGAAGATAAACAAGAATCTTAATACAAAAATAAACTTTAATGATAAAAGGAGCAAATATTGCTCCTTTACTTATATTTAATATATTAAAATAAATTCCTTCATTTACCCAACTTCTAAAAAAACATATACTCACTTTAAGAGGTAATCTATGGACTCAAAAATTAGAAAAAATATAAAAGCGGGTTTAAAAGTTTCAATAGTTTTGAAACAAGATCAAAGAAGTGGAAAACTAACAGATGGTGTTGTTAAAGATATTCTCACCAACTCTGCTAAACACCCTCATGGTATAAAAGTTAGATTAGAAGATGGACAGGTCGGCCGTGTTGCTAAAATTCTTGAAAGTTAGTTAATACTTAAAATTATTCAATTTCATATATATTAATTTAATCTATCAAGAATAAATTAATACATTTTATCAATTGTTATAATGTCTTATTGTATCTTGTTCCCCAATTAATTAAAATAAACATTAAGGGTGACAAATAATGACTAAAATTAGAAATGAAATAAAAGATCGTATTGATTTAACTAAAAAAGAAGAAGAAGATCTAAAACTTAATATTGTTGATCAAATGTTTGATGAACTAAAAGCTATAGAAAATGAAATTTCCAAATATAATATGGAATGGGTTTTTAGCTATTCTCATGATAGGATCGAAGAAGTATTTGAAGCAGAGATAAAGGGTGCTTTTTGCAGTTTAAGAGAAGACAAAGAAGGTGAAACTATTGTTAAAGAAACTAACAATATGATTCATAAAATTGCAAAAACAATAGAAAAAAATGCTAGGGCCTTTAATGGTGCTAAGACTTTATCTACTGTTGGAGAAATAGTTGGCTCTTTTATTTTTATTATGACTATACACGAATTAACTACATTTTTTGTAACGCAATATTCTAATTTGATTAGTGCTTCAATTATTGTTACCTTTTTTGCTTTTTTTAAAATTTTTATTGAACAGAGATACGTAAGCAAATTTAATAGAAAAAGAGAAGAGAGAGTTTATAAATTATCATTACAAAAAACTAGAAAAGCATTTATCCAAATGTTTATGTTTTATTTAAAAGTTAGACGTTTTGATGAGACTCATAAAAATATTAGTGGTAAAGAAAGGCATAAAAAAGCTTTAATTTTTATAAAGGAAAATCATCCAAAATTAGAATTCAACTAACTTAACTGATTACAGCAAAAAAACTGATATAAATATATTTTGTAATACAAGCTAAGTTCCTTTATAATTAAAAAGAAACTACTACTTTATTAATAATTAGGAGGAGTGATAAAAAGGTAAATAGCAGGTAGTTGCACCAATATTCCTAGAGTGTTTTAAAATACAAGATACACAATATGGGGATGGCCTAGGCTTTAACTCGACATATTTACTAGTCCAATATGAGACTGTTTAGGAGAATGAGGAGTTTTAGTCGTATCATTCAGTGGTCCTAATAAAGAGACCGGATAGGAGAATGGAGCAATACCGAACAGAAAGCCATTTTTATTT